>CAYZQP010000021.1:8545-23475 GCA_964480545.1 uncultured Mesorhizobium sp.
CTGACTATCTGGTCGAGCGGTTTTCCGAGCCGATGGCCTCGGCGTTTATGGTTTGGTAGGCCATTGATTTTGAAGCGAGTCTTGGTGCGCTAGAGACGTTTTTCGACATGTTGGAGTATCAGTTGCCCGAGCAGGTAGCGGCGCAGGTGGCTGACGATTCAGATACGCCGGAAGTGGTGACGCTGAAGGAGGACAAGGGCACCGCGCTTCGGCACATGATCGACGCGTTACCGGATGAGCATCGCACAGTGATCGATCTCGCCTACTACTACGGACGTTCGGTGACCGAGATCGGCGACATCCTCGCCGTTCCGGTTGCGACAGTGAAGACACGGATGTTCTACGCCCGCAAGAAACTTGGCGAGGCGCTGAAAGCCGCGGGATATGAAAGGGGCTGGCCATGAGCAGCGAAGACCGCCTGAGCCGGCGTGACGAGCTCGAAACGCTGCTGCCGTTCTACCTGAACGGTACACTGGAAGGCCGCGACCTGAGAGCCGTCGAGGACTGGCTGGAGCAAGACCCCGCCGCAATGGCAGCGCTTGCCGAAGCGGAGATGGAGTTCGCGGAAGTTGGCGCGGTGAATGAAACCATCATGCCGCCAGCCGATGCGCTGGCGCGCTTCTCGAAGGCGCTCGATGCGCAGGCATCGCCACGGACGGCAACCCTCGCAGCAGACGCGCCGTCGCTGATGGCCCGCGTTACCGGATGGGTTCTGGGCGCACCGTCCGGGCTGGCCTGGGGCGCAGCCGCAGCGCTACTTGCTGTGGTCGTGATCCAGAATGTCGGCTCCCGTCCCGCCGGCGGCGAAATCAGCGTGGCCGGCGCAGAGGACCCGGTAGCGGCGATGCCGTTCGCGCTGGTGACATTCAGGCCCGACGCGACCATGGAGGCGGTGCTTGCAGCATTGAACGGTGCCGGAGCCACGGTCATCTCTGGCCCGAGCGGCGGCGTGTTCAAGATAGGCATTCCCGCAAAAACCGCCGCAGACTATGATAGCGTTCTGGAAAAGATCGTGGCCGCCGGCGTGACGCAGTCGGCAATCACCGGGAGGAAGCCGGCAGATGGGTAAGGGATCAGGTCTTCGGCTCGGGATCGCACTTGCAACTCTTGTTGCGTGCAATCAGGCCGCACTGGCGCAGGGCAACGCGCCCGGTGGTGCGGTCGAGCTGCCGGGTCTGATCATTGACCTGTTTCCAAACGGCTCCGGCCCCCGGTTCGAGAGCCGCCCGACATCGCCGCCGCCCGCACCGGCGGCTGCTGCGCCTCAGCTGCCAAACGTGCCGCCGGTGGCAATCAGCGGTGAATTTGTGCCGGATGAGGTGCTGGTGACAATCGAGGGCGATGCGGCGCAGGTGAGTGCGCTCGCTGCAGCCTATGGGCTGGAGATACGCTCGCAGCGCACATCACGATTGCTGGGTTCAACGCTGGTGCGTTTAGGCATTCCCGACGGGCGTCCGGTCGGAACCGTGCTGGCGCAGCTTGGCACCGACGCCCGGCCGACGCGCCGCGCGCCGAACGCCGTCTACACGTTGCAGCAGGCCGCTGGCTCGCTCGGCTACGCCTTCGGCAGCATCGCGCTCGACCCCGAAACCGCGAGCGGCGAGTCCGTCAGCATCGCGGTGATAGACACCGCCATAGACGACAAGAACCCGGCGCTGCAGGGTGTCATCAGCGTCATCTACGACGCCATGCCGGATATCGCGATCAAGGATCGCGACCATGCAACCTCGGTCGCCGGGCTGATCGCCGGGACCGGATCGTTCAGGGGAATGGCACCCGGCGCGCAGATATTTCACGCACGCGCCTTCGAGGGCGGCAAGTCCAATATGGACATCATTCTCGATGCGCTGGACTGGGCGGCCAGCCAGAACGTTCGCATCATCAACATGAGCTTTGTCGGGCCGGACAACGACCTGCTGCGTGAAGCCAGCGACGCCGCGCGCGCCGAGGGGATGATCCTGGTCGGGGCCGCCGGCAATAACGGCCCTGGCGCACCCTTCGGCTATCCTGCCGCCTATCCGGGTGTCATCGCCGTCACCGCCATCGACGAACAGCGCGGGTTGATGCCGCAGGCCAATCGCGGGCCTTACGTCTTCGTGGCGGCACCAGGCGTCAATGTTCCCGCGCCGATCCAGGGCGGCACCGACCTTGTGACCGGCACGTCATTCGCGGCAGCGGTTGTTTCTGGGGCAATCGCCAACCTCCTCAAGGTCGACCCGGCGCGCAGCGGTGAGGACATAGCGCGCGCGCTGTCGGGCACGGCGCATGATCTCGGGCCGGCAGGCCTTGATGATGATTTCGGCCATGGCCTGATCGACACAGCCGCTGCCAGAACCTTCAGGTAGATTTGCAAAGCGAACGCCGCCGCCTACATAAGGCTGCAACATCAACACGGGCGGCGCCGGCTCAATGCAGCGGCGGTCACAACGGGGTTATTCTATGTCGACTGAATCCATGCACTCCACGACAATCGTGACCGTGCGCAAGGGCAACAAGGTGGTGATTGCCGGCGACGGCCAGGTGAGCCTTGGGCAGACCGTCATGAAGGGCAATGCACGCAAGGTGCGCCGCATCGGTAAGGGCAATGTGATCGCCGGTTTCGCCGGTGCGACCGCAGACGCCTTCACGCTGATGGAGCGGCTGGAAGCCAAGCTTGAGCAGTATCCGGACCAGTTGATGCGCGCCTGCGTCGAGCTGGCCAAGGACTGGCGCACCGACCGCTATCTGCGTCGGCTTGAGGCGATGATGCTGGTCGCCGACAAGAATATCTCGCTGGCGCTGACAGGAAACGGCGACGTTCTCGAACCGGAATTTGGCGTGATGGCCATCGGCTCGGGCGGCAATTATGCGCTGGCTGCCGCGCGGGCATTGCTTGATACCGATAAGGACGCAGAGGAGATTGCCCGCAAGGCGATGCAGATCGCCGGCGACATCTGCGTCTATACCAATCACAGCGTGGTGGTTGAGACGCTCGACGCCGCGTAGTCGGACACGAACAGGAGCGGTTCGATGAATGTAGGACACGCAGCCGATCGTTCGGGACTGCCAGCCAAGACGATCCGCTACTATGAGGAGATCGGCCTGGTTGCACCGCTTCGTGCAGGCAATGGCTACCGCGACTATTCCGACGACGACGTGCATCGTCTGATGTTTCTGAAGCGCGCGCGCGGGCTCGGCTTTTCGATCGAGGAGTGCCGTCAATTGATGACGCTCTACCGCGACAAGAGCCGCGCCAGCCACGATGTGAAAGAGATCGCACTTGGCCATGTGGCGGCGATCGAGGACAAGATCGCCGAACTGGAATCCATGCGTGTCACGTTGCAGAAGCTGGTGAAGGCCTGCCACGGCGACCAGCGTCCGGAGTGCCCGATCCTTGAAGATATTGCGCGCGGTTAAAGTATCAATACGGATACTTTAGGGCAAACGAGGCTCAATCCGGGAGGGCTTGGTCTGAGGGGTAATAACCCATCTCCCGGTCGTGCCGGCGCAGGGCGGGATCACGCTCCGACGGATCGCCATAACCACCACCGCCGGGCGTTCCGACCCGCACACGGTCGCCCGCCTTCAGCGGAATGTCCTGCTCCTTGGAAAGATGCGCAGGCGTGTAGGCCTTGCCGTCGCGGATCACGGTGACGCTGTTCGTTGCGCCATCCTCGCCGCCGAGTACACCCTGCGGGCCGAAACGGCCGTGATCCATGACAAACGACGCACGCGCCTCGCCACGCAGCAACTCGACCTCGTAGGCCAGCCCGAAGCCGCCGCGATGCATGCCATCGCCGCCTGACCCCTCACGCAGCGCATAGTGGCGGTAGAGAACCGGAAAAGCCTGCTCCATGATCTCCACCGGTGGCGATTTTGAAATGCCGATGGTCGAACAGCCGTTGGTCAGGCCATCATGACCTGCATTGCCGCCGTAGCCGCCTCCGGAAATCTGGTACATCACATAGTCGCGGCCACGCTCCGGATCGTGCCCGCCCAGCGCAAAGTTGCCGCTGGTCCCGGCGGGTGCTGCAGTAACCTTGTCCGGGATCGCCTGCACCATCGCTGCGAACACTGCCTCGGCAATTCGCTGCGAGACCTCGGCCGCGCAGCCGGAAACGGGGCGCGGATAATGCGCATCAAGAAATGTGCCCTCCGGGCGCTTTACGATGAGCGGTTCAAACGCGCCGGCGCTGATCGGCACATCCGGGAAGATGTGCCGCATGGCGAGATAGACAGATGACAGCGTCGTCGCCAGCACACTGTTCATCGGACCGATGCAGGGTGGTGATGATCCGTCAAAATCGAAGGTGAGGGTAGAGTCCTGCTTTTCGACAGCGAGCGCGATGACAAGAGGCTCGTTCACCACCCCGTCGGAATCGACATAGGCTTCGGAGCGATAGATGCCATCCGGGATCGCATCGATATGGCGGCGCATCTGCTCCGACGCGCGGCGGCGCAACTCCGCAATCGCCGCAACCACGACGGCATCTCCGTAACGATCGAGGATCTCGGCAAGTCTTGCCTGGCCGACCTGAAGTGCGGCAGCCTGCGCCTTGATGTCACCGATGCGCTGCTCTGCGACACGGATATTGGAGCAGATGATGGCATGGATCTCCGGATCCATAATCCCCTTCTTGAACAGCTTCACCGGCGGCAGGCGCAGACCTTCCTGCTCGACCGAGGTAGCCGACGCGGAAAAGCCGCCAGGCACCGCGCCGCCTGTGTCCGGCCAGTGGCCGGTATTTGACAGCCAGCAGAAAATCTTGCCGGCGCGGTAGACCGGCATGGCGAAGCGCACATCCATGAGATGCGTGCCGCCAAGATAGGGATCGTTGACGATGTAGATGTCGCCGGGTTCTGGCGGCAGGCAACGTCCGGCGGCGATCATCTCGATAATGGTGCGCGTCGAGTACTGCATCACACCGACAAATACCGGCAGGCCCTGGCTGCCCTGGGCAATCAGCGCGCCATCCCCGGCAGCGTAGATGCCGTCGGAGCGGTCATTCGCCTCGGCAATGACAGGTGAGAAGGCGGCGCGCGAGAAGGTCAGGTCCATCTCGTCGCAGACCTGCTGGAGAGCCGCCTGGATGACCGACAGTGTGACAGCGTCAAGGGTCATGGCCAACCTCGATGATGATGTTGCCGTCCGCGTCACTGCGCGCTTTGTCGCCCGGCTGGATGACGGTGGTGGCATCAAGCTGCTCAAGGATCGCCGGTCCGTCGATGACGGCGTCCAGTGGCAACCGCTCCCGGTCAAACACTGCGGTGTCCATCCAGCGCCCGAACCACACGGGGCGGGTTTCCTTGAAGGCTTCCTCGATCGTGGCCTGGCGGCCGTCCGGATCGATCAGCCGCGACAGGTCGACTGCCGGACGCACGCCGGTCACCGAGGTGTTCAGGTTGACAAGGTTGGCGCGGATTTCCGGCAGGTCGACCTTGAAGCGCTGGTAGTATGCCTGTTCGAACAGCCGCTGCAGTGTTTCACGGTCAACCCTGCGCGAGGGCAGGGGCACATTCAGAATATGCGTCTGGCCAACAAACTGCATATCGGCGGAATGAGACACACGGATGGTCTCCGGCTTGAGAGCCTCCTTGGCGATCAGTGCCGTACCCTCATCGATCTGCGCGTCAAAGACATCGCGCACCAGCATGCCCTCGATACTGGCGAGTGGTCTGTTGATCGTCCGCACAAAATCATGCCGCATGTCGGCGACGACACATCCGAGCGCATTGGTAATGCCGGGGCGTGCAGGCACCAGAACCTTTGGCAGGCCGAGTTCCCTCGCCAGTGCAGAAGCATGCAGCGGGCCGGCTCCACCAAAGGCAAACAGCGCGAAGTCGCGCGGGTCGTGCCCTCTGGATACAGAGACCATGCGGATCGCACCGGCCATCTTCACATTGGCCAGCCGCAGCACGGCCTCTGCTGCGGCAACACCGTCAAACCATGTCGTCGCGCCGAAGCGGTCCGCGAAGATGCGGGTGACATCCTCGACTGTCACCGGCTGCTCCACGGAGAGCAGTCGCTTCGGGTTCAAGCGGCCCAGCACAAGGTTTGCGTCCGTGATGGTCGGCTCCAGGCCGCCGCGTCCGTAACAGATCGGCCCTGGCGACGCGCCGGCGCTTTCCGGGCCAACCTGGATCAGCCCTGATGCGTCGACGCGAGCGATCGATCCTCCGCCCGCACCGACTGTGTGCACCGCCACCATCGGCAGGTGGATCGGCATGGCATATTCGATCTCGATCTCGTTCGACACTGCCGGCTCGGCGTTGCGGATCAGCGCGACGTCGGTCGAAGTGCCGCCCATGTCATAGGTGACAAGATTGGGATAGCCGGCGCGGCTGCCGGTATAGGCGGCGGCGATGACACCCGACGCCGGGCCGGACATCACCGTCTTGGCCGCCTCAAGCGCGACGTAGCGGGCGGAGATCATGCCGCCATTGCCGTTCATGATCAGGAAGTCGCGATCATAGCCGCGTGCTTCCAGTTCGCGGCGAAGGCGCTCGACATAGCGCTCGAGGATCGGCTGCACCGAGGCGTTGACAGCGGCGGTGACCCCGCGCTCGAACTCGCGCGCCTCCGACAGCAGCGCATGGCCGGTGGTGATGTAACTGTTCGGCCAGAGCTTGGCAGCGATCTCGGCCGCGCGCCTTTCGTGCGCGGGGTTGGCATAGGAATGCAGGAAGTGGATGACCAGCGCCTCACAGCCAGCGTCAACCAACGCGCTGATCGCCTCCCTCAGCTCCGCCTCGTCGAGCGGCTGGCGCACGCGGCCAGATGCTTCCATGCGCTCTGTTACCTCGAGCCGGAGGTTGCGGGGGATGATCGGCCTGAACACGCCGGTCATTCCATAGGCTTGGGGTCGCGTCCTTCGACCGAGTTCCAGAATGTCGCGGAAGCCACGTGTGGTGATCAGGCCGGTCCTGGCCAGCCGGCGCTCCAGCACCGCGTTGGTGGTGGTCGTCGTCCCATGCACGATCAGGTCGATTCCTGAAATCTCGGCATCGGCGGCGGCCAGCGCGTTCACGACGCCGTGCGCCTGGTTGTCGAGCGTGCTCGGCGTCTTGGCGATACGCACACCGGTGCGGGGGTCCAGCAGGATCAGGTCTGTGAAGGTCCCGCCGACATCAATACCGGCGACCACTGCGTCCCCCGCAGATTTTTTGCGTGTCATGCCGCCTTTCCGAAACGTTCTACCTGCCTGGCTGGCGCTGACAGGAACCGCGTTTTCTTGACCCCTCGAACCAATATATACTAATCACCGCCCGGAAAAGGTCGCAACCTCGGCGTGGTTGGAGACCGGCGCTACCCAGTCTCCAGGCTGCGCAAGATTGTTTCAGGCGGCGCCGCCGCGACGAGGTATTTATGCAGCAGTCACTTACCGAGGCCGCAAAGCCGGCTTTTCCGATCCCGCCCAATGTGTTCGCCGAGACCGTCACATCGGTGCGCCACTATACCGACCGGCTTTTTGCCTTCCGCATGACGCGTCCGCAGAGCTTCCGTTTCCGCTCGGGCGAGTTTGCGATGATCGGCCTGCCCAACGCCGAGAAGCCTGTCTACCGCGCCTATTCGGTCGCGTCGCCGGCCTGGGACGAGGAACTGGAGTTCTACTCGATCAAGGTTCCCGATGGTCCGCTGACCCAGCATCTTCAGAAGATCCAGCCGGGTGACACCGTGCTGATGCGGCAGAAATCGACGGGGACGCTGGTGACCGACGCGCTGACGCCTGGCAAGCGCCTGTTCATGATCTCCACCGGCACGGGCATCGCGCCGTTTGCCAGCCTGGTGCGTGACCCCGACACGTTCGACAAGTTTGACCAGTTGATCCTGACCCATACCTGCCGCGACCATGCGGAGCTGGAATATGGCAAGGAACTGATTGCCAACCTCAAGGATGATCCTCTGATTGGCGAGTTTGCTGACCGGGTCGTACACTATGCAACGACCACCCAGGAAATCACCCCGCGCATGGGCCGCATCACCAACCTGATTCGCAACGGGCGGTTCTACGAGGAAGCCGGCGTCGAGGCGCTGAACCCCGAGACGGACCGCGTGATGATCTGCGGCTCGATGCAGATGCTGAACGACGTCAAGGCGCTTGCGGAAGAGCTGGGCTTTGACGAGGGTTCGCTGAACAAGCCATCTACCTTCGTTGTCGAACGCGCTTTTGTTGGCTGACCCGCAGGTTCAAATTTCGATTCTGGCTCGATTTGGCCATCGGCATGTTTTAACGATGCGTTACCTGTCATGCCGCATGGTGTTACGGGATTGTAACGAGATCGCGAATCATGTGCCGCTGGGCCGCCTACATCGGTGAACCGACCTACCTTGAAGACATTGTCACCGCTCCCAGCCATTCGCTGATCGATCAAAGCCATCACGCTCTTGAGGCGAAGACGCCCACGAATGGCGATGGCTTTGGCATTGCCTGGTACGGGGACCGCGCGGAACCGGGCACATATCGCGACATCCTGCCGGCCTGGTCAGACCCGAACCTGAAGAGCCTGTGCCGGCAGATTCGTTCACCTCTCTTTCTGGCGCATGTGCGCGCCTCAACCGGCGGGGCGACCAGCCGCTCCAATTGCCACCCGTTTACCGCCGGCCGTTGGGCCTTCATGCACAATGGCCAGATTGGCGGGTTCGACAGGCTGCGGCGGCGACTGGAGTCGACACTTCCCGACGCGATTTATGATCGCATGGAGGGCTCGACGGATTCCGAGTTGTTCTTCCTCCTGATGCAGGCAAATGGACTGGATGATGACCCGCGCAGGGCCGGTGAACTCACAGCCGCACAGATTGTCGGGGCGTCACAGGAGGTCGGCGTGCAACCGCACCTGCGTCTGACCTGCGCCTTTTCTGATGGCGAGAACCTCTACGGCATCCGCTACGCCACTGACGCATTTGCCCCCACGCTTTACATTGGTGAGCCGAGCGGCGGCCGCTGTCTGGTGTCGGAGCCCTATGACAAGGAGAAGCGCTCGTGGCGATCCGTTCCTGCCGGGAGCTTCGTCACGCTTTCACCCAGGCGCATGGCGCGCGAGGTAAAGGTTGACCCATTTGTGCCGGCTATCGAGTGGCCGTTGCGCGCGGTCTCCTGAGCCACCGCCCACAACCGCGCGGATCGCTCAGCCTTTTCTCTTTTTTATGCGATCAGCAAGGCTGATCACACGTCCTTTGCCCTTTGTTGTCGACGCGAGGTTCAGGGCATTGCTGATCGGCTCCTTGTGGCCGCTCTGTCCAGACACCATTCGTACGACGTCTGCAGCCAGTTCCTGCATGCTTTCCCGCAACTGCTCATCACCTCCGTGGTCCCCGGCCGACTCTGAAGTCTGGGCTGTCAGCCGTTCGCGCAGGCGCGCGATCTCACGCTCCCGGCGGCCGATCTTGTCCTCGTTGTCGCTGATGGTCGCGACTGCCTGCTCGAGCTTGGTCGCAAGCTGGTCAACACGCGCCTGCGCTTCCCGCAGAATCTCCTCCTGATCGGGCAGGTTTGCATCCTCGATGCGCTTCATGGCTGCCGAGTGCTCGCGCCGGAGCTTGGTGAGTTCGCGGCTCAATCTCTCGACCTCGCCATCGCGCGCCACAATCTCCACCTGCCGTGCACTGGAGGAAAGAGATGCCTCCTCGTACATGCCGGTCAGTTTATCGATCTCGATCTTGCGTGCTGCAAGGCCCTTCTCGGCTTCGCGGGCACGTGAGGCAACTTCGGCGATCATCTGCTCCCGGCCGCTCAACTCCTGCTGCAAGGTGCCGGCCTGCTCCTCGGCCAGCCGCGTACGCTCCTTCAGGTCGCCCCGTTCGGCGGCAAGACGGTCCAGCCGACGCCGATACTTGCCGGACTCTGTCGCTGACACCGCAGATTTTTCAAGCGCATCGTCGCGCTCGATCTCGACTCGCCGAAGCTCCACGGCCTGTCTGGCGCGAAACTGGTCCTGGCTGGCGCGTATCTCATCGACGGTAATCGGCATTGCCCGCTCGATGCTGTTGGTGGTCAGGCGAACCGCTCGACGCCAGACAGAGGGAAGCACCAGCAGCGCCAGAAAAAGCGCTGACAGGAAACCCAGGACAAAAATCAGAACAGACTGCAGCACTGCCGAAAAAGCCCCCAAGGCGGCATCGATAGGTCTGTTATGCCACCAACATCGGGTCGGAATCCAGCCCGCACCCGGATGTTGAGATCAGTGGGACTAGAAGGGGTTCCAGGTCGGCTTGTTTGTGACCTTGAGGTAGCCAACATTGACGCCGAGGCGTGCGCCGAGGCCGGTGCGGATCGGCACGAGCAAAACATCGCCATGCTTCAACACATTGAAGCCTGCGCCGGCAATGACATAGGCAGAGCCGGAGACACCGGCGAAGCGGGTGTAAAGGTTATCGGTGTCGGTCATGTTGTAGACCAGCATCATCGTGCGCGATCCCTGACCACCGAAATCCAGCCCGACAGACGGCCCCTGCCAGAACACCTGATGGTCGCCCGCATTCTTGGTGTAGAGTGTGCCCTCTCCGTAGGTCAGTCCACCAACCCAAGCGCCCGAGCCCTCTTCGCCAAGAACATAGCCGTTGGGCAGGCCATAATTGGCGAACACCTTCTCGACCACCGAAGCCAGCCCGCCCGAGGTAGATCCGAAGAAGCGGTGGCCGGAATCCACGATCTCCGTCATCGTGTATTCGTTGGCGCGCGACGCCGCCGTCCAAGTCAGCATCAGACCGAGGATGGTCAGCGAAAGGAAAAAGAACCGGCCAGCCATGGCCATCTGATTGCGGATCATCACATGATCTCCAGTTTCGGAGCACTCGTCCGTCGCGTCACGCGACCTTCGATCCGCAAATTATTCGGAAAATCTTTTCCAACTGTTAACCTTGCCACGATGGCCTGAATTCAAGGCTTTCTTGAACCCGGAGTGCCGCTGTGTAATTCCTTCTGCGGCTGATTCGGTGGAAATCGGCGCCTCTCCAGGAGTGACCATGCCAGACCTTGTGCAACTTTCCGCGCCCGATCTCGCCGCGCTCCTGTGCAGCCGCGTCTGCCATGACATCATTTCCCCGGTCGGCGCCATCAACAACGGCCTGGAGCTTCTCGAAGAGGGCGGCTCTGATGATGACGCAATGGAACTGATCAAGGTCAGTGCCCGCAACGCTTCTGCCCGCCTTCAATATGCGCGCATCGCCTTTGGTGCCGCCGGCTCGGCCGGTATGTTGATCGACACCGGTGACGCTGAAAATGTCGCCCAGGCCTTCTTCAAGAGTGAAAAGCCGGAACTGACCTGGACCGGCACACGCGCACTACTGCCCAAGAACAAGGTGAAGCTGCTGCTGAACCTGCTGATGGTTTCAAACGGAGCCATCCCACGCGGTGGCAAAATTGCAGTGGAGCTCATTACGCCGGAGACGGAGCCGAAATTCCGCATCACGGTCAGCGGTCCGATGCTGCGCGTGCCCGCCAAGTTCCTTGAACTGCACTCCAGCGGCAAGCTGGAGGAGGCGATCGACGCCCACGCGGTGCAGTCCTACTACACGCTTCTGCTGGCCAAGGAAGCGGACATGAAGATCGCCATCCACGCGTCGCCGGAAGAGATCGTCTTCTCCGCAGAATAGCGACGGTCAGCCCCGGGCACCGGGTGGGCGCTTGAGCCACCAGTCGCCGATCAGCACCCAAAGCATCGCCCAGGCGATGCCGGCGCACCATCCGGCCAGCACGTCGCTTGGCCAGTGCACGCCGAGATACACCCGGCTTGCACCGATGCCGAGGAACAGCAGGACTGCAACCGCGTAAACGAACACCCGAAGCCAGGGGCGCGGTTCGAAACGCACGATAATCGATGCGAAGGTCAGGTAGGCAACAGCCGACATCATGGCATGACCGCTTGGAAAGCTCAGGCTGGACTCGGTCATCAGATGCGGAACGACGTCGGGCCTCGCGCGGTCGACAGCCAGCTTCAGCAGCGTCGACACAACCTGTCCGCCGGCAATCGCCAGGAACACCAGAAGGGCTGCTTTGGGTTTGCCAGCCAGCAGAAGGTAGACGATGGCGATCGACGTGAGCAGGGTCAGAATCACCACCCCGCCAAGCGCAGTGAAGTCGCGCACATAGCCTTCGAAAGTCGCCGAGCCGATCGGGTCGGCCAGATTGCCCGGCTCGCGCAGGGCAAGCAGCAATGCGGGGTCGAACGGCATCGAAATGCCGTCGCGAACCAGTTCCGACAGCCCAAGCAGACCGGACAATCCGATCAGCACAAGCAGGCCAGCGACGATCGAGGAGCGGCCTATACGACCGCGGGCAGGCAGGGATTCGGCTGGATCATCGCTCATCGACTGCCAAGATAGGGGCCAAAGCTGATCACCGCCACCGCCGCGATGGCCAGACCAATGCCGATGCCCTGGGCTGTGGACAACTTTTCGCCGAACCATGCGATTGCGACAAGATTGACCGCAATAAGCTGGATGACTGCGGACAGCGAGAAGGCTACCGACATGCCGAATTCCCGCACCAGCCTGAGCATGATGAGATTGCCGAGCGTATAGAGGCCGAGCGTCAGCAGCAGCTTGCCCGTGCCGGGCTGCAACGCCCACGCCTTCGCGCCGGTTGCAGCCGCGAGGAATATGAGCGTCGACGCAAAAAGTTGAACGAAACCGCTGGTTGACATGGATGGCCACTACGCCAAGGCAGGTTGCCATTCAAGTCAGCCACAGTTCTGCGCCAAGCTTTTCCTTTGCGCATCAGCGTCTGCAGGTCTACAAGCCCGGCAGTTTCCAGCCAGCGGAGTTCTCATGCGTCCATCGAAACGCCAGTTTGACGAAATGCGCGCCGTCAGTTTCGAGCGCGGCGTGTCCAAGCACGCGGAGGGATCCTGCCTCGTCAAGTTTGGCGACACGCATGTGTTGTGCACCGCCAGCATCGAGGAGAAGCCGCCGGCTTGGCTGCGCAATAGCGGCAAGGGCTGGGTCACGGCTGAATATGGCATGCTGCCGCGCTCGACCGGCGAGCGTATGCGTCGCGAGGCGACCTCCGGTAAGCAAGGCGGCCGCACCATGGAAATCCAGCGGCTGATCGGCCGCTCGCTGCGCGCCGTGGTCGATTTGCAGGCGCTGGGCGAGCGCCAGATCACCGTCGACTGCGACGTCATTCAGGCCGATGGCGGCACGCGCACGGCGTCGATCACCGGCGGCTGGGTTGCGCTCTATGACTGTCTGCGCTGGATGGAAGCGCGCCAGATGATCCAGATGAACAAGGTGCTGAAGGATCACGTCGCGGCGATCTCCTGCGGCATCTACAATGGCGAGCCTGTGCTTGACCTCGATTATATCGAGGATTCCGCTGCCGACACCGACGCGAACTTCGTCATGACCGGCAAGGGCGGCATCGTCGAGATTCAAGGGACGGCAGAGGCCGAGCCGTTCACCGAAGAGCAGTTCACGGCACTGATGGGACTGGCACGCAAGGGCGTGACGCGGCTGGTCAGCCTGCAGCAGATGGCGGTTGGATAAGTGAAACCGTCGCGCATTCTGGAATCGGCGCTTTACGTCACCGATCTGGATGCAGCGGAGGCATTCTATCGCGATCTCCTTGGCCTTGAGCTGATCACCCGGGTCGAAGGCCGCCACGCGTTCTTTCGTTGCGGCGACGGCGTGTTGCTGCTGTTCAACGCCGAAGCGACGCGCGAACCGCCAAAGCCTGATGCCCGGCTACCGGTCCCGCCACATGGCATGGTCGGCGAAGGCCACCTTTGTTTTGCCGCGAATGCGGACGAAATCACTGCCTGGCGAGGCAGGCTGGAAGAAGCTGGTGTCGCCATAGAAGCAGAGTTTGAGTGGCCGAATGGCGGTCGCTCCATCTACTTCCGCGATCCTTCAGGCAATTCCATCGAGTTTGCCGAGCCGCGTATCTGGGGATTGAAATGAACGACCTGTCGGCAAAAAAGATTGTCGTTGCCAGCCACAATGCCGGCAAGCTGCGCGAGTTTGCCGACCTGATGGGCCCGTTCGGCTTCGAGGCCAAGTCGGCCAAGGAGTACGGTCTGCCCGAACCCGAGGAGACCGGCACGACTTTCGAAGAGAATGCCTATATCAAGGCGCATGCGGCGGCGGTTGCCACCGGCCTGCCGGCGATGTCCGATGATTCCGGGCTGGTGATTGACGCGCTTGGCGGCGCGCCCGGCGTCTACACCGCCGACTGGGCGACCAAGCCTGACGGCACGCGCGACTTCATGATGGCAATGCAGATGGCCGAGGACGCGATGGCTGAGGCTGGCGCGACCGAACCCGCGCAGCGCACCGGACGCTTCGTCGCGGTGATCTGCCTCTGCTATCCCGATGGCGAGGCCGAGTATTTTCGCGGCGAGGCAGAGGGCAATCTGGTCTGGCCGCCGCGCGGCAATGACGGCTTTGGCTACGATCCGGTGTTCCAGCCCGAGGGTTTCGACATCACCTTTGGCGAGATGACCGCCGAGCAGAAGCATGGCTGGAAACCCGGCATGCCGTCGGCGCTGTCGCACCGCGCCAGGGCGTTCAAGAAATTCGCCGAGGCGAAGCTGGGCACCTGATGTCTACCACCCCCACTCCGTCTCGCTACGCGAGCCACCTCTCCCCCCAATGGGGGGCGAGGAAAAGAGCCAGGATTTGCGAGGTCGCGCCTTTCCTCTCCCCCGGCAATCGGGGGAGAGGTGGCTCGCGTAGCGAGACGGAGTGGGGGTCGATACTTTGACTTCCCCAATCTCTCCCGGCTTCGGCGTCTATCTCCACTGGCCGTTCTGTGCGGCCAAGTGCCCCTACTGCGACTTCAACAGCCATGTGCGCCACCAGCCGGTGGATCAGGCGCGCTATGTCGCCGCCTTCGAGCGCGAACTGGCGACAATGCGCCAGCGCACCGGACCGCGTGAAGTGTCGTCGATTTTCATCGGCGGCGGCACGCCCTCGCTGATGGACCCGGCGACCGTTGGTGCTGTGCTGGACGCCA
>CAYZQP010000021.1:23485-24423 GCA_964480545.1 uncultured Mesorhizobium sp.
TGCCCGCCGATATCGAGATCACGCTGGAAGCCAACCCGTCCTCGGTCGAGGCATCGCGGTTTCGTGGCTATCGCGACGCCGGCATCAACCGCGTCTCGATGGGCGTGCAGGCGCTGAACGATGCGGATTTGCGCTTCCTCGGGCGGCTGCACAATGTCGAGCAGGCGCTGGGCGCCATCGCTCTGGCGCGCGAGATCTTTCCGCGCCTCTCCTTCGATCTGATCTATGCCCGGCCCGGCCAGACGCCGGAGGCCTGGGAGGCAGAGCTCAGGCAAGCCATCGGCCACGCCGTCGATCATCTGTCGCTCTATCAGCTGACCATCGAGGAAGGCACGCGCTTCTTCGACCTGCATGAGCGCGGCAAGTTCGTGCTGCCCGACCCCGAAACATCGGCCGAGCTCTACCAGATCACGCAGGAGGTCACGGCTTCCCTGGGCCTGCCTGCCTACGAGATTTCCAACCATGCGCGGCCTGGCGCCGAGAGCCGCCACAACCTGATCTACTGGCGCTACGGCGAATATGTTGGTGTCGGCCCTGGCGCGCACGGGCGCTTCGTCGAGGATGGTACGCGCATCGTCACTTTCACCGAGAAGAACCCGGAGCGCTGGCTGGAACTGGTCGAGAACCACGGACATGGCGTCATCGACGGCGAGCGTCTGACCCGCGCCGAGGAATCCGACGAGTTCCTGCTGATGGGCCTTCGGCTGGTCGAGGGCATCGACCTTGCACGCTACGAAACGCTGTCGGGCCGCTCCCTGCCTGGAAAACAGCTGGCAATCCTCCAGCAGGAAGGCCTCGTCGCGCCCATCGGCAATTCGCGCCTGCGCGCCACGCCCGCCGGCATGATCGTGCTTGACGCCGTCAGTGCGGATCTGGCGCGGTGAAACGCATCCTCTTCATCTGCTCGGTTTACAGGCTGCGCAGCCCGACGGCCGAAC
>CAYZQP010000022.1:0-22274 GCA_964480545.1 uncultured Mesorhizobium sp.
GGCGCACCGCATAAAGACCCGACTGGTCGGTGGTGTAGGCATCGCAACGGCCGCTGTCATAGGCGGCGTTCACTTCCTCGAACTTCTCGAACACGACCGGCGTGTAGGTCATGTTGTTGGCCTTGAAGTAGTCGGCCAGATTCATCTCGGTGGTGGTGCCGGCCTGAACGCAAACTGCAGCGCCAGACAGTTGCAAGGCAGACTTCACGTCCGGGATCTTCTTCGAATTGATCATGAAGCCCTGGCCGTCGTAGTAGGTGACGCCAACGAAGTTCAGACCAAGTGCGGTGTCGCGGCTGATGGTCCAGGTGGTGTTACGCGACAGGATGTCGACCTCACCCGACTGCAAAGCAGTAAAACGGTCCTTGGCCGAGAGGCCGGTGAACTTCACCTTGGTGCCGTCACCGAAGATTGCAGCAGCAAGAGCGCGGCAATATTCCGCATCGAGACCGGACCATTCACCCTTGTCGTCCGGAGCCGAGAACCCGGCCAGACCGGTGTTCACACCGCACTTCAGAAAGCCGGCAGCCTTGATGTTGTCCAGCGTGTCAGCAGACGCCGCCGGCGCAGTCAAAGCGATTGCGGCAATGCCGAGCGCGAGTTTGAGAGTAGTTTTCATTGTTCCTGGTACCCCTGTTAGGTTCGCCGTGTTTTTGTTTTAGATCGATGCCAGACGATTGCTTGACTGGAGAGTCAGCGCCACTTCCGCCTGTGAATGCCGTTGGCTTTCGGTCTCGTTGCATCGAAAGCGCTTTTTGCTTTCAGGTCAAGGCCAATAGCTGCCACATTTTCGTACTTGCACAAATGAACGGCATGCTGTTGCGCTGGTTCAACGCAACAGCGTTGCTCCTCGCCCTGCATCTGTTCTATGCGACAAAGAATTTTCAACGGAAGATCGACCATGGCCAAAACAAGCAAGCCTGAGTTGGGAATCAATACCCGGCTGGCCCATTCGGGTAACGATCCGCATGCGTTTTTTGGCTTTGTGAATCCGCCTGTCGTGCGTGCGTCGACCGTCCTTTTCAAAACCGCGGCATCGATGCCGGCACGTGCGCAGAAGTATACTTACGGCACGAAGGGTACGCCGACCACGGATGCACTCGCGGAGGCGATCAACGAGCTTGAAGGATCAGCCGGTACCATCATGGTGCCTTCGGGCCTGGCCTCGGTGACGATCCCCCTGCTCGCTTTCCTGTCTTCCGGCGACCACGTGCTGATCGTCGATTCGGTCTATCACCCGACCCGTAATTTTGCCGACACGATGCTGAAGCGGCTCGGGGTCGAGGTTCAATATTATGACCCGGAGATCGGGGCCGGAATTGCTGCGCTGATGAAGCCGAACACGAAGGTGGTGTTCACTGAGTCGCCGGGGTCCAACACATTCGAGATGCAGGACATCCCGGCCATCGCCAGGGTTGCACATGCAGGCGGGGCCATTGTGATGATGGACAACACCTGGGCAACGCCGTTGTTTTTCAAGCCTCTCGACTTCGGCGTTGACATTTCGATTCATGCGGCGACCAAGTACCCGGCGGGCCATTCCGACGTGCTGCTCGGTCTGGTCTCGGCCAACGAGGCGACCTGGCCGAAGCTCTATGAGACCTTCGTGACCATGGGATGCTGCTCGGGGCCGGAGGATGTCTACCAGACGCTGCGCGGCCTGCGCACGATGGGTGTTCGGCTGGCGCACCACGAGAAGAGCGCGCTCGAGATCGCGCGCTGGCTGGAGGCGCGGCCTGAGGTGGCGCAGGTGCTGCATCCCGGGCTTGAGAGCCATCCGGGCCATGCGCTGTGGAAGCGCGAC
Source organism: uncultured Mesorhizobium sp. (assembly GCA_964480545.1). Lineage (GTDB taxonomy): Bacteria > Pseudomonadota > Alphaproteobacteria > Rhizobiales > Rhizobiaceae > Mesorhizobium_G. The sequence continues at coordinate 1,805 of CAYZQP010000022.1, forward strand.
TTCAAAGGCTCAAGCGGCATCTTCTCGGTTGTCCTGAAGGATGGCGGCAACAAGCAGGCTTTCGCGTTTCTGGACGCGCTGCAGATATTCGGCCTCGGCTATTCCTGGGGCGGGTATGAAAGCCTCGCGGTGCATGTCTGGCTGGCTGACCGCACCATCGCCAAGGGCGATTACCCTGGGCCAGTGATCCGGCTGCAGATCGGTCTGGAGGACGTCGCGGATATCAAGGCCGATCTTGAGCGCGGGTTTGCGGCGGCCGCAGCAGCGTAGGCACGCAAGCGCGATCCGGCCTCGGGCCTCACGATTGCACAAACCTGCGTTACTCGTCAGTTTCCCGGTCGGCAAAGGCATCGATCAGGCTGATGAGCTCCGGCTCGTCGATCAGCGCCCTGGCCTGTTGCCAGGCAACCCAGCCGCGGTTGCGCTCCGACGCCTCGATCCAGACAGGCAGTTCGCCAACCACCTCAAGCGGATAGACATCAACGCGGATCGGCACGAAGGCAGACTTCATGCGCTTCCAGTAACCGTAGAAGCCAATCGGCTCGCGATCCGCCTCGCCGACAACGCCTGCTTCCTCGCGCGCCTCGACCTCGGCCGCCTGCCAATCCTCCAGGCCATCCATCGGCCAGCCCTTCGGGATGATGAAGCGTTGCGTGCCGCGTGAGGTCACCAGCATGACTTCAAGACTGCCATCGGACGCACGGCGATACGGCAGTGCGGCGACCTGCCGGATCGCCTGCCCTTTCTCGGCGTTCTCTTTCGCCTTTTTCTGTTTCATAGGCACAGGATTGATGAACCGGCTAAGGATTTCAACCTGATTTTGCGACATTTCCCTGACGATTTGATGTCAGATGATGTGTGTAACCCAGTAAACCACGGCGGCGATCAGTGCGGTCATCGGAATGGTGATAATCCAGGCCCAGACAATGTTGCCGGCGATTCCCCAGCGCACGGCTGACACGCGGCGTGCAGCACCCACGCCCACAATCGCGCCGGTGATGGTGTGCGTGGTCGAGACGGGGATGCCGAGGCCCGTTGCGGCAAACAGTGTGATCGCGCCGCCGGTCTCCGCGCAGAAGCCCTGCATCGGGTTCAGCCGCGTGATCTTGGAGCCCATCGTGTGGACGATGCGCCAGCCGCCGAACAGTGTGCCAAAGGCCAGCATGAACTGGCAGGTAATCACCACCCAGAACGGCACGTAGAACTCGTTGCCGAGATAGCCCTGCGAGTAGAGCAGCACGGCAATGATGCCCATGGTCTTTTGCGCATCGTTGCCGCCGTGGCCGAGCGAGTACATCGAGGCCGAGACAAACTGCGCCCATCGGAATGTCCGGTCGACCTGGAATGGCGAGTAGCGCACGAAGCCCCATGAAACCGCGAGCACCAGAAGCAGCGCCAGCACAAAACCGGTGGCCGGCGAAAGCACGATGGCAGCCGTGGTTTTGGCCAGGCCGGTCCAGACGATAGCGCCGCCGCCTGCCTTGGCTACACCTGCCCCGACCAGTCCGCCGATCAGCGCATGCGACGAGCTCGACGGTATGCCGAAATGCCAGGTGATCAGGTTCCAGCTGATCGCGCCAAAAAGTGCGGCGAAGATCACCGAGGGGTCGATCACATTGGCATCGACGATGCCCTTGCCGATGGTCTCGGCGACATGCAGGCCGAAGAACAGGAAGGCGATGAAGTTGAAGAAGGCCGCCCAGAACACCGCGTATTGCGGACGCAGCACACGTGTCGACACAATGGTCGCGACGGAGTTGGCAGCATCGTGCAGGCCGTTCAGGAAGTCGAAGAACAGCGCCACGCCAATCAGCGCGACCAGCAGCGGAAAGGCGAGGGTCGGATCCATCAGACGTTTTCGATCACGATGGCGACGATCTTGTTGGCGACGTCCTCGAACTTGTCGACGACCTTCTCCAGTTCGCTATAGATTTCCTGCCCGACGATGAAGGCCATCGGATCCTTCTTGCCGTAGGTCTTGAACAGCTCTTTCAGGCCCTTGTCGTAAAGATCGTCGGACTGGTCTTCGAGCTTCACCACCTGCTGGGCCATTTCGGTCAACTGGTCTGCATTGGCGCTGGCCTGGTTGAGCAGCGGAATGGCCTGCGAAATGATCTTCGCCGCCTCGACGATGATCGGCCCCATCTCGCGCATGGTCGGCTCGAAACTGGTCTGCTCGTAGAGACGCGTCGTCTTCACCACCTTGCGCATGGTGTCGATGGCGTCATCCATGAACTCGATCAGTTCCTTGATGTCGCTGCGATCAAATGGCGTGATGAAGGAGCGGCGCACGGCCAGCAGCACTTCGGCCGAGATGACATCCGCCGCGTCTTCCAGCCGCATGATCTCCTTGCCGTGCTTTGCCATGTCCTGGCCGGAAAGCATCGCGTCGAGTTCCTTTGCTGCGTCGAGCAGAAGAGCGGCGTGGGCGCTGAACAGATCGAAGAACTTGTCCTCGCGCGGCAGCAGCTTCTTGAACCAGCCCATCATTGGCGTCGGCCTTTCGATTCTCTTTGCGTGCTATGGCGATCGGGGGCGGCGCTGTCCACGACGGAGAGAATGAAGCCGGCTCAGTTTTGTGGATAAGCTGAGGCCAGATTTTTTTTGCGACACCCGATGTTGCAATATGCAACAACTCCTGTATATAGCAGCCACCGCAGGCGTGGCGTAGAGTTCGGTTACTTCGCTTTGGGTGCCGGTGTCGAAAGGCGTACAGGTTCAAATCCTGTCCCCTGCTTGCAGGGGTGGCGGAATTGGTAGACGCGCCGAATGGTCCGGCTCGCTTTTTCCCGCCTGCGGTCATTTTTCCGAACGTTGCTGTCTCTGGTGACGTCGGGTAGAAGTCTGTCGCCGTCCGTGGTGCAGATTTCGGATACTTCGTCCCACATCAGGGGTGACACCGGCCGCAAGGCCAGGACTTTCCGGTTCGACTATTCCCGGACGGCGCCTTCTCCCCTACGTGTTCGCAGGCAGTTCGATCGTCTCGCCATCTCCCGGAATCAGAAGCTGAGAGGGAGCGACACCAGCCTCATCAGCCGCAGCGCGCAAGGCTGCCCGATCAACCGTGGCATGGTCGAGCGCCTCCATGTGTGTCGCGATAACGGTCGCACCGGGTGCCGCGCGACAGACGCCGATTGCCTGCCCGGCATCCATGACAATCAGGTCGCCGTCCCACAGCGCTCCGCAGGAATGGGTGACGATAACGTCCGGTTGGAACGCCGATATTGTGTCGAGTACTGGCGGATAGAGCACCGTATCGCCGCACCAGTAGACCCTGGGCTCGTCTGGAGCTTCCAGCGTAAAACCCATCACCTGCCCCATCTTCTCCACCACAGGTCCCAGGCCGTGACTGCCGACGCGGCGTGTGATTGTCGTGCCACCGATGGTTAGCGGAGAAGCGAGTGGGCGCACATCGATGAAGCCCGCCTCCCTGATCTTGTCCTCGTCGCAGGGCTGGCAGACGAGCGGCAGGTCCTTTGGCACCAGACCCTTTGCCACGCTGTCAAAATGGTCGGAATGGAGGTGTGAGACGATCACCAGTTCCACGCCGTCGAGTATCTCGGCGACTGGCACCGGCAGTTCCACCAGCGGGTTGGGCGACTTGCCTGTGTAGGACGGCAGACTGAACTGCGGCGCAAAGTACGGATCAATCAGGATCACGCTGCCGCCATAGGTCAGCTTGAGCGTTGCGTTGCGAATGAGCTGAAGCTGCATGATGATCTCGACTCCGGTCGCGCATCCTGGCGCACCCGAGCAGTGCGGTCGCGCAAAACCATTCCGCCACAGGAGCCGAAATTGAGTTGCAAATTGCAACAAGTCTGTCTATAGGCCTGTTCACCGCAGGCGTGGTGTCAGTCACGGTTCCTTCGCACTCTGGATGTCGTCGGTGCAAGTCCGGCCAGGCTTTAAGCCTGTAGCTCAGCAGGAGAGCGCCAGACCGGTTAAACCAGACCCGTGCCGTCCGTTCCCGCCTGCGGTTTCTGCCTTCGGGCGAGAGTGTGGTGTCAGGTATGGATACTTCGCGCCAAACAGAGCGCCCGGCTTTCGCCGGGAGATGCCGGTGCAAACGGCCCGCTGAAATGCGGTAGCTCAAACCCGCCAGACCACCCGTTCCCACTCTCACCCGACGGCAGAAAAAGCTGCGAGGGTGACGGCACAACGGCAGGCGGCGAAAATTTCCTGCCCTTCCGAAATTTCATGTTGCAAATTGCAACACATGCTGTAAACAGACCCTGCCTTTCGTGGTGAAGGCGACGGTTACTTCGTTTGTTACGATCCAAAGCCGTCGTCGCCAGTTCCCGAATGGTTCAAAACTGCAGGCGTGGCGTAGATGTCGGTTACTTCGACTCCTAATCGCGTGGTCGGGGGTTCGAATCCCTCCAGGTCTTCCATGGACCTGTAGCTCAGTCTGGTAGAGCGCGTATGTTCCGCGTCGCCTGTTCCCGCCTGCGGTTTTGAGCCATCCGGTCACAAGCTTCTCCACGAGCGGCCAGCCGTTCGGTGAACGCGTGGCGCAGAAGACGGATACTTTCGGTCTGGCTGTAATCCCGTCGCTCAGTTGTTGAGTGAGGAGAACCGCTTCGCTTCTTTCCCGCGTTCACCCGACGGCCAGGTCAGTTGTTGGCGCAGAAATCCTGCGCACGATACAATGGAGAGTGAAATGCGCTGGAACCTTCTATCCCGCGCGCCCAAAGTGTTCACGCACGAGGGCGCCCCTGCCCGGTCAACCGGTCCCGAACTGGCGCTGCGCCGGTCGGTGCTGTCGTGCCTTCTTTGGGAAAACGAGTTTTATGAGGACGGCAAGTCGATCGCCGACCGCATCACCGAGAACGCTGCCAGGGTTTCCAAGGAAACCGTGTCGGCGCTCGCAGTCGAGGCGCGGCAGGTCTATGGCCTGCGCCATGCCCCGCTGATGCTGCTGCTTGATCTGATCCGTCGGGGTGGTCCGGGTGTGGCGGAAGCCATTGCCGAGACGATCCGCCGTCCGGACGAGCTTGGCGAACTGGTCTCGCTCTACTGGAAGGATGGCAAGAAACCGCTGTCCAAGCAGATGAAGCTTGGCCTCGGCAAGGCGCTCGGCAAGTTCGACGAGTATGCGCTGGCCAAGTATGATCGCGACGCGCCAGTCAAGCTGCGCGACGTGCTCTTCCTGGCACATGCCAAGCCGAAGGACGAGGCACAGGCTGCCCTTTTCAAGCGGCTGGCACAGCGCGAACTCGCAACGCCGGATACCTGGGAGGTCTCACTGTCGGGTGGTGCCGACAAGAAGGAAACCTTCGAGCGGCTGCTGCGTGAGGGCAAGCTTGGCTACATGGCTCTGCTGCGCAACCTGCGCAACATGATCCAGGCCGGCTGCGACCTCGAGCTGGTGAGGGACGCGATCGTTGCCCAGAAGGGCGCGCAGAACGTCTGGCCGTTCCGCTACGTCGCGGCGGCGCGCGCTGCACCGCAGCTCGAGCCGGTCATCGATCAGGCGCTGTGCGAGGCTATCGCCACCGGTCCGAAGCTCGTCGGAAAGACCGTGGTGCTGGTCGACGTGTCGGGCTCGATGGATACGCGTCTGTCGGCGAAGTCGGATCTGACGCGGCTTGATGCTGCGGCAACGCTGGCATCCGTGATCCATGGCGATCTTCGCGTGTTCAGCTTCTCAGAGCGGACGGTCGAGGTTCCGCCACGGCGCGGCATGGCGGGTGTCGATGCAGTAATCCGGTCGCAGATCCACTCAGGTACCTACCTGGGCCGGGCTGTTGGCCACATCAACGAACAGGTCCGGCATGACCGGCTGATCGTCATCACTGACGAGCAGTCGCATGATCCGGTACCAGACCCGGTGGCAAAGCATGCGTACATGATCAACGTCGCGTCGAACAAAAACGGCGTCGGCTACGGAAAATGGACGCATATTGACGGGTTCTCGGAGGCGGTTATCCGCTACATCACCGAGACGGAAGGTCAACTTTGATGCCCGACTATCAACCCAGTGGTCGGCGCATGAGCGGCCAGGACCTGAAAGAAGCCGGAATCCGGCTTTTTGGCGAGCGTGGCTGGCAAGCTGCGCTCGCTTTGCATCTGGGCATCGACCGCACCCAGATCTGGCGCTACGTCGACAATAACCGGGTGCCGGGGCCGGTGATCGCAGCAGTGTCGATGTGGCTCAAGTACGGCCCGCCCACGGAGGGCGATGAGTGAGCATCATCGAAACCGTCACCTTCGTTGGTCTTGTGGTCGTCGCCTTCGTGGCCATCATCTTTGTCGGCTGGCGCTGGCAGCGCCGCAAGAATCCGGAGCGCTTTGCCGAGAGCTTCAAGACCACGCCGCCGCCCGGATCGCCCAATCACTGGAACCGGCCCAGGAGCTGATGAACGGGGAGATCCAGTGGAGAGCATTGCGACCATTGGGCGCTGTACTTTCTCCACATTGGCTCTATCAATAGGAAGTAGATCAGCATCAAGGATGACCATGAGACGTCTTCTAGTGATTTTCGCTGCGTTGTTTGCAGTTTCGGGCTCTGCCTTCGCGCAGACTGCCGATTGGGGTCTAAACAAAACATGTCAGTCCGTCCTGGCGGCGGGCGAAGGGCACCCTCAGTTCAGGCTGATCGTCGGCGAATGGAATGGAGCCAGGACGCATTCGGTTCAGCTCCAGCTGGCAGACGCCGCTGTTGCAGGACCTGCCAGAATTGAAGTCCATCGCGCCAGCTTTGATCTGGAAGGCACAGCTTCCGGCAACCAGTTGAACATCAACGTAGGCGACAACTGGATAGCCTTGCTGGACGCACTGGTGCTGGGCGAAACCCTGTCGATAACGTCTGCTGCCAATACCTACACGATCCCGCTCGCCGGTTCTGCAAATGCCATCAAGGCGCTGCGCAGGTGCACAAGGTAGCGATCATCTGTTCCTGAACGAAAACGTCAGTGCAACTGGTTCTGCGCTGACGTTTTTTATGCCCGGCGTTTTGGCGATCCCGACAGGATTCGAACCTGTGACCCACGGCTTAGAAGGCCGTTGCTCTATCCAGCTGAGCTACGGGACCTGACCAATGTGCACATACAGACCGGCCGCAATGTTAGCGACGACCCGGCATTACACCATGCTTTCCGGGCGGGAGGCCCGGCCCCTCACGCGTCAGTGCGTCCAGGGAGTTTTGCGGTCATACTTGAAATTGTCGGAATAGGAAATCGTGCGACGCTTCGATTCTTTCGGCCGCTGGACGTGGAAGGCAATACCGTTCTTCTCCGCGTAGGCGACCGCTTCTTCCTCCGTCTCGAAGGTCAGGCGAATCTGGCTCTTCATATCGCCCGATGACGTGTAGCCCATCAACGGGTCGATGCCGCGTGGCGCGACCGGATCAAACTCCAGCACCCAATGGCCGGTCTTTGCCTTGCCCGACTGCATGGCGGTCTTTGCTGGGCTGAAAATCCTGGCAGACATATATGAAACCTCTTGATCGCCCCCCATGCCATCAATTCCGGTGGATCGTCAATGTGGCGGATCAGCTACCCCCGCCGCATCCACCACCACCGCAGCCGCTATCTGTGCTCGCACCACTGCAGCCAGCGCCAGCGCCTCCACCGGAGCATCCGGCACCGCTCTTTCGCTTCTTGCCACTTGTGCGCCGGGCTGGCTCGCGCGGCATGGTCAGCATCGCGTAGCCCGTCACAGAAACCATGCCGGCGATGCCGAGAAAAACAACACCCGCTCCCGGCATCCCGGTCACCGCCAGGACAGCGCACAGAAGCATCACCACCAACATGCCCCCGCCAAACTGGAACGCCTGGGTCGCCCCTCCTCTGCCGGGCTCGCGCGCAGGCTGCGGACCGAACCGCACATGCGCGTCCGGCCAGATTTCGGCGGGTGGCTGCTCGCCGAACTCACGCTCATAGAGCTCGAACGTCCGGGCGTAAGCACGCAGGAACTTTTCCGCCTCGGCCGGCCCGCCGTCGGTTGGCGTGTGATGAATCTCGCGCCCCAGCGTGTCGCGGCAGAAATCCTGCCAGTAGTCACGCGTGTATGTCAGGTGCAGGTGCCAGACCTCGTCAACCTCCTGCGAGGGCGGTAACGATCCCGTCTGAAATGCAGGCGAGGTAGATGAAGCGACGGTATTCATCGATCACCGCCCTGGCAAATTCGGGCTCCCACCCTGTCTCCCTGGCAAGCCTGCCGGAGAAAGGCAGGCTGACGTCAGGCTTGTCGAATTGCCAGGATTCAATGCGGTTCCAGAGAGTTGCGTCGCTCAGTCCGGTCATTTTGACCTCCATCGCGTGGCATTCGCTCAACGTTTGCGGCGCTTTCTGATGCCGCATAATCATTGTAGCACGAAACCCGCCTGCCTCTGCCTGCTCTCAAGCGAGCACTGCCCGAGCGGTCGTCAATCGCCCCAAATTAACCACAAATCGACTTCGCGATCTTCGTGAATTGACGAAAACATGCCTCAACATTTAACCTTTTGTTAATCAAAAGAACGAGGGGCATCGATGCGGAAACCGAAAAACGGCCAGGTCAGGCTCCTTGCTCTTGCAGCCGCAATGGTGGGGCTTTCAGTCGTCCAGGCTTCCGCCTACTCACCGATGCAGATATCCCGTTCCGCAACGTCCCAGCCGATCGGGCATTTCGAGTATTGCCAGGCGAACCCTGATGAATGCTCGATCCGCACCCGCAACCCGAAGATCCTGAAGATGACGGACGCCCTGTGGCGCAGGCTCGTCGCGGTCAACACCCGGATCAACACCGAAGTGAAGCCGGTCGAGGATATTGATCTCTATGGCAAGGACGAGCACTGGACGCTGCCAACCAACGGTCAGGGCGACTGCGAGGATTATGTGCTCGCCAAGCAGCTTGAACTGCGCAATGCCGGCATTCCGGTTTCCACGCTTCTGATCACCATTCTGCGCCGCGAGAACGGACAGGGTCACGCTGTCCTGACCGTACGCACCGACAAGGGCGATTTCATCCTCGACAACCTGAACGACAAGGTCGTCGAGTGGCACGAGACGCCCTACACGTTCCTCAAAGTCCAGTCGGCGCGTCACAGTGGCCGCTGGGTTGCGATCACCAACGGCGACACGCCGGCAGTTGCGGCTGTGCCGAAGCGGTAGCGCGGCGGTATCTGCCCGACCGCCTCACGGTATGTCATCGCTGCCTGTGGGCCCACCCTCGTTCTCCAGGTTGCCGAGCCGCCTGGTCACCGAGCGGTTGAACTTCAGGCGCACGCCAGCACCCAGCGCGCGCTCTTCGGGGATGAAGATGACGCCGAGTTCCTCCAGCGCAATCTTCAGCTTCAGCACCACTTCATCATCCGGCCGGGCAATGCCCCGCTCGAATTGTTCGATCACGCCGGCATCCACTTCCGAGATATCAGCCAGCCGCTGACGGCTGATTTCGGCCAGCACACGCGCCGCCTGGCACAGGGGTCCACTGATCACATTCTTCTCCTTCAAGCCTGCTGCCAGAGTTATGGCAGGCAGGCGCCACGAGGGAAACCTTCGATAGCGTTATCAAACGTTCGCGCCGCTCTTGCGTTTTGAACTTTGGCTGGTTAGAAGCCGCGCACCCGGAGTGTAGCGCAGCCTGGTAGCGCACCTGATTTGGGATCAGGGGGTCGCAGGTTCGAATCCTGCCACTCCGACCAGTTTTCACAAATCCTGTCACAGTCGAAGCGCGCAGCCACCGATGGCCGCGCGCCTCCTCAGTGCGCAAGACCGGCAGGTGTCAGGTCGCCATCAGCGCCTTCTCGATGTCGGGAATCGGGTGACCGGTCAGATCCTTCGGCACTTCAGCCAGAAGGTTTGACTGCAGTTCTTTGTGGTAGTGTTTCCTGAGTTCGCCCAGCGTCCGGGGCGCAGCAATCACCACCACATTGGTGAGCTTGTTTGTCAGCGCCTGCTTGTTCAGCGCACCTGCCACACCTGCGGCGAAGCCGTCCTCCTCAACCTGTGAATCGTTCGGATTGCCGGGGCTGGATTGGTGGCGTACGCCGCCGCTACGGTTGGACGTGTCGATCTCGGGCAACGGCATGGCCACCAGCTTCATTTCCCGCTCGTTGCCTGCGTTGCGAAACAAAGCCAGCTTTTCGCCATTGGCCACGGCAACGGTGGCATTCTTCGGTAACAGCATTCGCGCCTCCTTCTCGTGCATGATGCGGAGGCTAACGCGCGTGGCGGCGAATGGTTCAGGGCGTCATGCGCGACAGGCGCTCGAGGTCCATCACGTCCGGCAGCGGTTCCGGCGCACTCGCAACGCCTTCGCCCGACCCATCGGCGAGCCCTGGATAGACGGTTCGTCCGTCCTGCATCACCGCCCTGCCCTCGCAGACCAGCTTCAGCGCCAGCGGGTAGAGTTTGTGCTCGGCCTTCAGTACGCGCGCCGTCAGCTTGTCGGCGTTGTCATCAACATTCACCGGCACCGCCGTCTGGGCGATCACCGGACCGTCATCCATGTCGGGCGTGACGAAATGTACGGTGCAGCCGGCCACCCTCATGCCCGCATCAATGGCGCGCTGATGCGTATCCAGCCCCTTGAACAGCGGCAAAAGCGACGGGTGGATATTGATCATCCGCCCCTGCCAAAGCTCCACAAACGGCCTGGTCAGCAGGCGCATATAGCCGGCCAGCGCGACGACTTCGGCGCCAGCCCCGGACAGTGCGCTATGGATCGCGGCATCATGCGAATCTTTGGACGGGTAATCCTTGCGGGGCACGGCAAGTGTCGCGACACCGCGCGCTTTGGCAATGTTCAGCCCCTGCGCATCCGGCTTGTCAGAAACCACCAGCACGATTTCGGCCGGAAAGTCGCGCTCGGCGGCAGCGTCAACAAGCGCCGCCATGTTGGAGCCTCGTCCGGAAATCAGAATGGCAACCTTCTTTTTCATAGCGCGAGCGCCCCCCGATAGATCACCCCGGCTTCACCGCGTGGCACGATGCGGCCAATCGGTGTCACCGTCTCGCCGGCCTGCTGCAATACGGCAGCCACTTGCGCGGCCTGCGCGGCTGACACCACGACGATCATGCCCACCCCGCAGTTGAACGTGCGCATCATCTCGGCAGGTACAACGCCGCCGGTCCTGGCGAGCCAGGAGAATACAGGCGGCACCTCGATGGCGTCGAGGTCGAGCTCTGCCGAAAACGTCTCCGGCAGCACGCGCGGAATATTGTCAGGGAAACCACCGCCGGTGATATGCGCGAGCGCCTTGATGCCCTGCGTGGTACGTATCGCCTCCAGCAGCGGTTTCACATAGATGCGGGTTGGCGTCAGCAGCGCCTCTCCCAGTGTCTGGCCTTTGGCGAAAGGGGCCGGGTCCGACCATTTCAGGCCGGACACCTCGACAATGCGACGCACCAGCGAAAAGCCGTTGGAATGGCAGCCGGAAGAGGCCAGCCCCAGGATCACATCGCCCTCGACCAGATCCTCGCTTGGCAAAAGCTGGCCGCGCTCGGCGGCACCCACAGCAAAGCCTGCCAGATCATAATCGCCCGCGCGGTAAAGGCCGGGCATTTCTGCCGTCTCGCCGCCAATCAGCGCACAGCCGGCCATCTTGCAGCCCTCGGCAATGCCCTTGACGATTGACACGCCCTGATCCGGGTTCAGCTTGCCGGTGGCAAAATAGTCGAGGAAGAGCAGCGGCTCTGCACCCTGCACAACCAGGTCGTTCACGCACATGGCAACGAGGTCGATGCCGATCGTGTCGTGCTTGTCGGCATCGATTGCCAGCACCAGCTTGGTGCCGACGCCATCATTCGCGGCGACCAGAACAGGGTCGGAAAAACCTGCGGCCTTGAGGTCAAACAATCCGCCAAAACCGCCGATCTCACCATCCGCACCCGGGCGGCGGGTCGACTTCACCAGCGGCTTGATCTTTTCCACCATCAGGTTGCCCGCGTCGATATCGACGCCGGCATCGGCATAGGTGAGGCCGTTCTTCTTCGTTTCCATCATCGCCCCTGGGTACGCCTACGAGAGTCTGAGTGACCGGGCGGCTTTTGCACGATGCGCGCGGCAGGTTCAAGGCGCGACTGGGGTTGTGCAAGCGTCAAGATCAGGCGCGATTTGAATGTATACCGCCGGACATTTTCCTATCGCCGCTCTCCGGGGAGGACGCAAGTGCACGAAGGACTATTGCCAATTCACATAATCGGAAATATTTCTCATATATGGAACCTACTCCCCTCACAACCGATCCGCTGGCGCAACACCTGAAGGCGCTGCGTGCCAGCCGCCAGTTGACCCTGAACGAGCTTGCGGATCGCAGCGGCGTCAGCCGCGCGACGCTGTCGCGGATCGAAAACGGCGAGGTCAGCCCGACGGTCGAGACGCTCGGCCGGCTGGCGACTGCCTTCGGGCTGCCGGTCTCGCAGTTGATCGCGCCGATGGATGATGGCTTTGAGGCGAAGCTTGCGCGCGGTGCCCAGGCTGTGTGGCGAGACCGCAAGGCCGGCTTTTCGCGGCGTAGCGTTTCGCCACCGAGCCGGCATCTCTTGATCGAAATCGTGGAATGCGAGATCGAGCCGCAGCGGAGCATCGCCTACGAGCGCCCTGCCTTCCCGGGCCACGAACATCATCTCGTGCTTCTCGATGGCGAGCTTGCGGTGACCGTCGACGGGGTGCGGCACGCACTCAGCGCCGGGGACTGCCTTCGGTACCGCCTGCATGGCGCTTCACGTTTCGAAACCGGCGCGACAGGCGCGCGCTACATGATTGCTATGGGGCAGCGATGAACATCGAGACTGTTGATCTTGGCGAAGCCGGCCTGAACGTCCACCTTGCCGGACTGGCGCGCGTTCTTGCCGACAGCGTAAACGACGGCGCAGCGATCAGCTTCATGTCGCCGCTGACGCCGGACGTCGCCGCCCTCTTCTGGCTCAATGATGTCAGGCCCGAGGTGGCTTCTGGCCGACGCGTCCTGTTCGGCGCGCTGCGCGGTGGCGAGCTTGTCGGCACGGTGCAGTTGATCACCGCGATGCCACCGAACCAGCCGCACCGCTGCGAGATCGCCAAGATGATGGTCGCCCCGTCCGCCCGACGACTCGGTCTAGGCCGGGCTTTGATGATGGCCGCGCTTGAGCGCGCGCGGACGCTTGGCAAGACGTTGGTGACGCTCGACACCCGCACCGGCGACAGAGCCGAACCGCTTTACGCCTCGGTCGGCTTCAAGACTGCCGGCATCATCCCCGACTTCGCGTTTGACCCCGATGGCAAGGCGAAGCACGCCACGACGTACATGTATCACAGGCTGTAGGCCTTCTGACCAAACACAAACAACTCAAGGGACTCCGCGATAGAGCCTGACAGTTTACACGTATTAATTGATTTAGACTTTTCAAATACAACTTGAAGTTAAGTTCATTTTTGCCGTAACGTAACCACCGGTTGTATTACCACCGGAGGTTGTAATGGATCGTTTTGATGAAATCATGGAGACCGTGCTCAAGCTTGAGGGCGGATTTGTAGATAATGATTATGACGATGGTGGCCCGACAAACCTGGGCATAACCCATACAGTGCTGGCAGAGTGGCGCGGCGTCTCTGACGTCAGTCGTGACGAGGTAAAGAACCTTACCAAGGCCGAGGCAATCGATATCTTCCGTGATCGCTACTGGAAAAAGGTTAGCGGTCCTTCGCTGCCACAGCCGGTTGACCTCATCGTCATGGACGGTGCGGTCAATCACGGCGTCGTGGTGATGTCGAAGTTTCTGCAGGTCCGGCTGGGTGTGAACGATGACGGCAGGATTGGCAAGGCCACACTCGAAGCGCTTGCGGCGCGAACGTCGAAGAAGGCTGCCGTCTACGACCTCGCCGTCGAACTCGCCGACGATCGCAAGGCTCGCTACACCAACCATCACGATGCAAAGCACTTTTTGCCCGGCTGGAGAAACCGTCTCAATCACGTGATGAGCGTCGCGCTCAAGGGTGCTCCCGTCTCGTGGAACTTCAAGGATGGCAAGGGCGGCGCCACCACTGGTTCGCCGCCTGCTACTGAAGAAGAGATGCCGCCGACCACGATTATCAGGCCGGTTATCGAGGACATCGACCTTCAAGCGATGCTTGCCAGCCTTGGCCTGTACAAGGGTGATCTGGACGGCATGTTCGGACCAAAATCTGCCGCCGCGCTTGACCAGTTTTTGACCGTAAAGACGACCGCAGTTTCGGGCGACTGGCGGAAATGGCCACTTCAGCGAAAGAAAATCGCCGCCGGTCAGCTGCTCTGTAACGATCTGGATATCAATGCAGGTCGCATTGATGGCCTTGTCGGGCCAATGACGATCGAGGCATTCGAAAACTTTAACCGCATGAAGCTCGGCCTCCCTCTGGATGCCTGGCGCGACCAGATCGACGCTCTGCCTGGCCCGCCGGATGTGCCCGGCCCGGTCGCCAACACCTGGCCACGGGAGAAGGATGTTCCCGCGTTCTACGGGCAACTGGGCAAAGGCTGCACACTCGTACCGCTCAAGCGGCTGGAACTACCATACGAAATGAAGTTGTCGTGGAAGCTCAACAAGAAAATTACCGGCTTCACGGTCCATGAGAAAGTTCACGACAGCGCGGCTCGCGTCTTCGACAAATTCTATGCCTACTACGGTGACGCGGGCATAGAGGATCTGGGCCTGGACCTGTTCGGAGGCGTGTACCGATGCGCGAACAAGAAAGGTGGAAGCACCTGGTCAATGCACGCCTGGTCGATCGCCATCGACTTTGATCCCGCCCGAAACGACTTGAAGTGGAGCCACACTCGCGCGCGGCTGGCGAAACCCGACGCGGTCAGGTTCTGGGAATTCTGGGAGGAAGAGGGCTGGGTCAGCCTTGGCCGCACCAGGGACTTTGACTGGATGCACGTTCAGGCTGCCCGGCTCTAGCCGGGCCAACACAGCACGAAATGCTCCGCGCCTTGCATCCGCCGCCTTCCGCCGCCATCTAGGCGGAGGGAGGCGGGCATAGCGTGACAATACCGAACATGATCACCGTGATGCGGTTCCTGCTGGTGCCGGGCGTTGTCTTTGCGTTGCTCTCCGGCGAGTGGGGCTGGGCCTTTGCCGGTTTCGTCATTGCCGGTGTCTCGGACGGTGTCGATGGATACATCGCACGCCGCTTCAACCAGCGCTCCGAACTCGGCGCCTATATGGACCCGATTGCCGACAAGGCGCTGCTGGTCAGCGTGTTCATCGTGCTCGGCTATCTCGGCCAGGTTCCGCTGTGGCTGGTCGTGCTCGCCGTTTCCCGCGACGTTCTGATTATCGGCGGCGTGCTCCTGGCAAGCGTAATGGGCAAGCCGGTCGAGATGAAGCCCTTCATGGTCTCGAAGATCAACACGGCAGTGCAGATCATGCTGGCGGCGCTGATCCTTGGGGAAAACGCCTTCGGATACGACAGCGGGCGGCTTCGAACGGCAGTTATCTGGAGCTCCGGCCTCTTGACCGTGGCCTCTGCTGCCGCATATCTCGTGGCCTGGTTGAGGCATATGACGCATGGCGAAAGCACATCCGATCACGGATAAGGACCTGGCGGCAGCCGCCACCAGTCTGGCGTTTCGGCGGCAGGCGCGCTTCTGGCTGATTGTCGCTGCTCTGTTCGCCGGGTTCCTGTGGCTATTCAGCCAGATCCTGCTGCCCTTTGCCGCCGGCATGGTGCTTGCCTATTTCCTCGATCCGGTGGCCGACCGCCTGGAAAAGTGGGGCCTGTCGCGAACCATGGCCACCACCGTCATCCTGCTGGCGTTTCTTGTGGTGGTCGTACTGGCACTGGTGCTGGTCATCCCCGTCCTGGTCAACCAGTTCTCCGACTTTGTCGCGCGCCTGCCGCAACTGCTGGAGCAGTTGCAGCGGCTGGTCACCAGTTTCAACCCGGAATGGTTGAAAGAGCGCTTCGGGATCGACCCTGCCAACCTGCGCCAGGGGCTTAACTCGATGCTGTCGAGCGGCGTCACCATGCTGACGACAATATTCTCATCGTTGGTGAGCTCCGCAGCCTCACTGTTCTCACTCGCCGGCCTGTTCGTGGTCACGCCGGTGGTTGCCTTCTACATGCTGCTCGACTGGGATCGCATGGTCGACAAGGTCGACAGCTGGGTGCCGCGCGACTACGTGCCAACGGTTCGCCAGCTCGCGAATGAAATCAACGCCTCAACTGCGGGCTTCGTGCGCGGACAGGGTACGGTCTGTTTGCTGCTCGGTCTGATCTATGCCGGCGGACTGTCGCTGGTCGGGCTGAATTTCGGCATCCTGGTCGGGCTGTTTGCCGGCCTCATTTCGTTCATCCCCTATGTCGGCTCGCTGGTCGGGCTGGTGCTCTCGCTTGGCCTGGCCTTCGTCCAGTTCTGGCCGGAATGGCAGTGGGTGGCAGCCACAGCTGCAGTGTTCTTTATTGGCCAGTTCATCGAGGGCAATATCCTGCAGCCCCGGCTGGTCGGCAAGTCGGTCGGCCTGCATCCAGTCTGGCTGATGTTCGCGCTGTTCGCGTTCGGTGCGCTGTTCGGTTTCGTCGGACTGCTCATCGCCGTACCCGCCGCTGCGGCGGTCGCAGTACTGGTGCGCTTCGCTATCTCCAAATATCTGGAATCCCCGCTTTATACCGGCCAGACCGATGACCTCGTTGAGGTGGTCAAGGTCGAGGTGGTTGAGTCCAGAGCTGTTGATATCTCGCCTGCGCCATCAGCGGCTGCACCGAAGCGCCGGAAACCTGCCAAGGCATGAGCCCGGAACAGTACCCGCGACAATTGCCGCTGGATCTTGGCCACGCGCCGGGCTTTTCACGTGACGAACTGGTTGTCACACCGGCTAATGCCGGGGCCGCGACGCTGGTCGACCGGTGGCCAGACTGGCCAGCGCCCGTCGTAATTCTGGCCGGGCCGGCAGGCAGCGGCAAGACGCATCTCGGCGCGATCTGGTGCGAGCGATCGGGTGCATCCATCTGCAGGTCGAACGCCGTTCCCTCAGCCGCACCGGCCTTTGTCGACAATGCTGACGACGGACAACTGGACGAGACCGCCCTGTTCCACCTCATCAACGAGGCAAGGCAGTCCGGGTCGACCTTGCTGATCGCGGCGCGGCGATTCCCGGGTGCCTGGGGCGTGACGCTGCCAGACCTTGCCTCGCGCCTGAAAGCGGCGGTCACTATCGAGGTGCAGGAGCCAGATGACGCGCTGCTGGCTGCGGTGATTACCAAGCTCTTCGCCGACCGCCAGGTCGAGGTCGAGGCGCATGTCGTCAATTTCCTGGTGCGCCGCATCGAGCGCTCGCTGGCCACCGCCAGCGACGTTGTTGCCCGCCTCGATGCCCTGGCACTTGACCGTCAGAGCCGCATCACGCGCGCTCTGGCGGCCGAGGTTGTGACGGCGATGGATGAGGGGCAGGCCGAGTTGCCGCTCTGACGCCCGAGCTATCTTGTCAGTCGGACAACCCCATTGCCACTGCTCCAGCCGCACTTCCCCATCACCTCGTAGCGGAAGTCGGTACCTTCGACGGGTCGCATACCCTTGGTGCCACCGCCGTCCTCCCAGTCCTGGCTTCCCCACTCGCCGCATTTGACCGAGCGCAGAATATCCACCGGGGAGCCCGGCTTCTGCTTTACCTCGTCAATGAACAGGCGATCTGCCAGCTTCGGGTCATTTGAACGAATGGTGGTCGGTGGAGCATAGTGATCGAGCCACTTCTTCGCGGTAGCCGTTCTCGCCGAGATGTCCATCTGCAGATAGGCTTCCTCAATCTTCGAAACATCGATGGTCACCTGGTTCTTTCCATCAATGTTGGAATAGTTGCACGATGTCGGGTCGTTACGTACGCCTGAGCAATCGACCCAACGTTGAGGATTGGCCTCCCCGGCCGATGGTTTGGAGACAAAAATGTCGCCAACGCCGGTCTCGCCAAGTCCGTTGTACTGGTAGTCGATAATCAGAAGTTCCTGGAAATCGGTCTGGCCTCTTTCCCGCCCGAACAAGGTGACCTTCTTGTCCCAGATCCCGGTGACCTGCTTCATCCGGAAAATAGCCTCGTCCAGTGTCTGCCGCTTGGCTACCGAGGACCTGACATGGATATCCACGTCCGAGGTTGAAGCCACGCGCATGAACGTGCGCGGCATCTTTGCGCGCGCAGCCACATTCAACGCGGCATTCCCGTCAGCAATATCCAGATCGCCGACAATCGATGGCTCGCCCTCGCCACCGTTCGCCAGGTATGATGCGGCCAGTACTGCCTGGCGCTCGTCCTTGCTGGCCGTAACCGGCAGTTCGAAGGCGGCGAACGCTGCCGCGTCGAGTGCGTTCTGCATGTTCGCGCGTTGCGTTCCCGCGCGCCCGTAGTCAACGGCAAGTCCAGTTACGACGACGATCGGAACCATAAGCATTGAGAGTGTGACAAGGAAATTGCCGCTCTGGTCCGCAGCAAACAAACGAAGTGTATTTCGAAACATAATGCGATGCCCTGATAATGGGCGGACACTCACATTAGCCGTATGAAAATTTGGTTTATCTCATTTAGCATATTCTAACGTATGGAACTTTTCCTGCTCATTGGTCCTGAACGCTTGTCCAGGGATCGAGGCACGGCGTGAGTTCAGGGCGCGGTGCATATGGCGCGCCTCGATGATGCTCTGGCTGCGCAATGTCCGATTTAAGAGACTGTTGATTGGGAACGGGTAGCATGATCGTTGGTTGGCGGCGGCCTTGGGGGCATTCATGCAATCTGGCAATCGTATCTCGGTCGCGCTGGCACTGGCGACACTGCTTTTTGCAGTGTCCGCAGCTCATGCGACAGTGTTCGAGGGCCACGACAAGTGGATCAAACTCAACCAGATCAAAGAGAAGTCGCAGCTCTCCCGGTACGACAAGGATATCCTGCGTGCTTCCTACAGGATGGGTGCAATCAATGTCTGCAAGTGGTCGCGCGCCAGAAGCCCCTACATAAATGCGGCGCTGATCAAGGTGAACGGCCGGCCGGCCATCGTCACCAATGCGCATGCGCTCGTCTCGGCGGAGAGCGGTCTCAAGTGCCCGCTCTCCAAGGGAGCCCAGCAGATCGAGTTCTACCCAAACTTTTCTTTCTACACCAACAGCATGTCAGCCGAGGACAAGGCCTTTGTGCTCCGCCCGGTTCCGGTTCAATATCCTCCCATAAACGCCGAATATCTGGAGAAATTCAAAAACCCCAGCGACGGTTTCGACGTCGCCATCTTCTGGCTGAGGGAAGATCCGACAAAGGACATGATGCCCGATGGAACGACGCGGGGGCACTTCAAATTCGCGAACACGGATGCCCTTGAGGACAGAATTACCTTTCTCGGGCTGGCTCACAGTCTCATCGGCAATACCGAGATGATCTTTTCGGGTCCTTGCGCCCAGGGTCGTCGCAAGGGCGACCTGATCAGGCACACATGTCCCACGATGCGAGGCTCAAGCGGTGGTGCGTTGCTGATCTATGAGACGGGGGAATTCAGACTCATCGGCGTAAATGCAGGCTCGCATATCGAAGGCAGGGCGCCAGCCAGTCTGATGGAAACAAAGCCCAATGTCGGCATCAGTATCAACGGTGTTCTGGGGCGCTAGCAGCACGGGTGCACGGAACTCGCTGCACTATGCCGCCGCGCGCACCCAGACCTTGTTGTCATGCACTGCAGCACCGCCATAGGGCGCGGGCGCATCGGCACTGGTCAGCACATTGATCCCCTCGCCGCGCTCATGCGCGGAGTTTGGCCAGATACCCTCGGCGATGACAACACCGCGCCTGACCTCGGCATACAGCTTCGCGTGAAGGACGACCTCGCCGCGCGGGTTGCCGATCTCGACACGGTCGCCGTCGACAAGGCCAAGGGCTGCTGCGTCATCCGGATGGATCAGCAGTTCCGGCCGCCCTTCCCTTTTGATCGAGCTCGGCGTCTCGGTGAAGGACGAATTCAGGAAGGAGCGTGCCGGTGATGTGGCGAGCCGAAACGGATGTTCGGCGTCAGCGACCTCGATCAGGTCGACATGGTCAGGGAACTCGGGCAGCGCTGCGGTCGGCCCGAACACGCCCATCGAGCGTGGCGGTCTGTTGGGTGCCGGCGTGCCGGTCCAATCCGGCTTGAAGCGGAATCTTTTGTCGGGATGGCCAAAGCCAGTGAGAAAGTGCGCCTCCTCGAACGGCGGCTGCAAGTCGGCCCAGCGCTGCTCCTTGAAATCGTCAAAGGTGCCGAGCCCCTTCTTTGCCAGCATCAGTTCGATATGCTCGCGCTCGGTCATGCCGAAGCCGGGCATGTGGCTGACGCCGAGTCTCCCGGCCAGTTCCTCGATAACGTAGTGGTTGGTCATCGGCCCAGGCGGCGGGTCGATCAGTTTCGGCCCGAGCGTGATGTGCTGATTGCCGCCGCCCTTGTAGATGTCGTCATGCTCGAGGAACATGGTTGCCGGCAGCACGACGTCCGCCAGTTTCGCGGTGTCGGTCATGAACTGCTCGTGGACGCAGGTGAACAGGTCGTCGCGCCGGAAGCCCTCGACCACAAGCCGTTGCTGTGG
>CAYZQP010000022.1:22284-23328 GCA_964480545.1 uncultured Mesorhizobium sp.
TTGCTGTGGTGCGATATTGGCGGGGTTGGTGTTCTGGATCAGCATTGCCGTCACCGGCGGGCCGCCGAACAACGCGTCGGCGTGACCCATCAGCACCGGGCCGATGCGCGACTGGTCGAGATGGCGCACTTTGGGGTCGAGATATTTCGAACCCTCGACCAGTTCGGTGTTCAGCTTCAGAACGCCTGAGTTCGAGTGGAAAGCGCCGCCGCCCTCGTTCTGCCAGTGGCCGGCAACCGTCGGCACAGACAGTGCCGCGTGCATAGCCACCGACCCATTGCGCTGACGGGCAAAGCCGTAGCCCAGACGGAAGAAGGTGCGCGGCGTCTGGCCGATCAGCCGGGCGAAAGCCTCGATCTCATCCACAGCAAGGCCGGTGATTGCCGACGCCCATTGCGGAGTTTTTGATTCAAGGTGCGCCTCCAACCCTTTGGGATCATCGGTATACTTGTCGAGGTAATCCCGATCGGCGGTGCCGTCGCGGAACATGACGTGCATCGCCGCGCAGGCAAGCGCTGCATCGGTGCCGGGTTTGAGGATCAGACCCATATCGGCCTGCTTCATCGTGGCATTTTCATAGATGTCGATGACGACGATCCTGGCGCCGCGCTCCTTTCGCGCGCGCACCGCATGCGTCATCACATTGACCTGCGTGACCACGGCGTTGGTGCCCCAGATCACCACGCAGTCAGACTTCGCCATCTCGCGCGGGTCGACGCCAGCGAGCTTGCCCGCGCCCATCATCCAGCCGGTCCAGCCCAGATTTGTGCAGATCGAACCGAAGAAGCCCGAATACTTCTTTGCATGGCGCAGGCGATGGATGCCGTCGCGCTGCACCAGCCCCATCGTTCCTGCGTAGTAGTAGGGCCAGACGGTTTCTGCGCCATAGCGTTCCTCGGCGCGAATGAATTTTTCAGCGACCAGATCGAGCGCGGCCTCCCAACTCGCTTCCTTCCAGACACCTTCGCCCTTGGCCCCGGCGCGGATCAGCGGTTTGGTCAGCCGGTCGGGATGATGAACCCGCTCGGCATAGCGGGCGACCTT
>CAYZQP010000023.1:0-14755 GCA_964480545.1 uncultured Mesorhizobium sp.
CAAAACTGGGCGCAGATGTCCATCTCGTTTCGGGTCCGGTATCGATTGCCGACCCGCAGGGTGTGCGCACCAAGCATGTCGAGACGGCACGCGAAATGAAGGACGCGGTGGAGGCGCTGCTGCCGGCGGATGCCGCGGTGTTTGTCGCAGCCGTGGCCGACTGGCGCACGGAGGGTGAAGCGCAGGAGAAGATCAAGAAGGTTGCGGGCAAGGGTCCGCCGGCGCTGCAGATGGTGGAAAACCCCGACATTCTGGCCGGTGTTGGCCATCACAGGAAGCGGCCGTATCTGGTCGTCGGCTTTGCGGCCGAGACGCAGAATGTCGAAGAGAATGCGCAGGCCAAGCTCAAGAAGAAGGGCGCGGATTTCATCGTCGCCAATGATGTCAGCCCGGCTGGCGGCGTGATGGGCGGCGACCGCAACCGGGTGAAGATCGTCTCGAAAGATGGCGTCGATGTGTGGCCCGATCTCAGCAAGGACGAGACGGCAGCGCGACTGGCGCAGCTGATCGCTGACAGGCTGAGGACAATCGAGGTTTGACCGCCAACACTTCATAAAGAACAGACGTGTATGTAACGCACAGGCATTGGAGGCTTGCATGTCTGAGCGTCAGCGGTTGATGGAAGAATTCAGGACCTGGGAGAAGGAAATCTTCGCCCTTTCCGAACAGATCATCCGCAGCCGCGCGTTTGCGCAGGGCAAGGCGCGGCTCGCCGAAATGCTGGCCGAAAACCCCTGCCGTGACTTTGATGTCGCGTTGAAGCTGCACCTGAGCGACAGCGATGGCGACATCCAGAAAACCATCGACGCGCTGTTTCGCACCTATGCAGCCGGCGGCAACGACCCGGCCGCCATTACCGGCCTTGGCATTGATCTGTCCGAACATGCGCAGGGCGGCTCGCTTGAACACGGCTACGTTCAGGGCGTCGAGATCAATCTCTACAGCAAGCAGTGCTTTGATTTCCTCGGCTCGACCGACGCCGAGCTCGTAGCGATCTACAGCACCTACGGCACACCCTGGCAGGGCGGGTTCGAAGACATCGAGACGGCTGACTTCGATGGTATGCACGACATGGTGGCGCTGGAACGTCAACACCCCGTTCAAGGATACGAGCGCATGGGCGTCGTGATCGAGAATGAGGGGCCTGACGAGCAGGTCCGGCGCAGTGAAGTTGCCTATGCGCGCACGCTGGCCAACGCTCTGGTGGCGGTCGAATTCCACCGCTTCATGCACGACCTGATCCCGCATCTCAGGCTGCCACACAACATGGTCATCATCGTTGCCGAGCACGACATGCTGCACATTCCGCAGACGCATTACCGCGCTGCCGGCGCGCCGGGCTGGCAGATGGAGCCAGGTCCGCTCACCGGGACCGCGCAGTATAACCAGCGTGTCCGAGATGATGCGCGTGCGCGTGCGGCCGAGATGGCCGAAACCACGAGGATCCTGAGCGAAGCTGTCGAGAGCACGTCGGAGGAGCAGCTCAGCGCTGCCGCCCGGCGCATTCTGGGCGAGGATGCTGCGGCACCGCAGCCGGCACCTGGCCCGTCAGACCCGCTGTCGCGCCTGAGCGAGTTTGCGCGGCAATCGGCGAGTTCATCCGCCGAGGCCGTGAAGCGGGCGATCGGGCCGGACGGACTGGCTGCCAATCCCAATGTGAAGAAGGCGCAGGAAGAGGCCACGGCGCGCTTTTCCGAATTTGCCGAAATGGCGAAGCAATCGGCGTCGGGCCTTGGCGATACGCTGAAGCATATGATTGGCCCGGATGGCATTGCGTCAAATCCCGAGGTCAGGAAGGCGCAGGAACAGGTTCAGGCCAAGGTCACCGAGGTGGCGGATGCCGCACGGCAATCAGCCTCGGAACTCGGTGACAGCGTCAAGCGCTTGCTCGGCCCCGACGGCCTGGGCAGCCCGGAGATGCAGAAGGCGCAGGACGATGCGCTGTCGAAATTGGCTGAGGTCGCAGACGCCGCGCGCAAGTCTGCCAACGATTTCGGGTCTGCTGTGCAACGGATTTTCGGCACCCGTAAACCCTGAGACATTCCCGGTTAATTACGGCCCCGGAACACATCCTCGACATGGATCGGCCAGCGCCAGGGCAGAACCGCCACCATGTCGAAGCGCATCGACAGCCGGTCCTGGTCCCGCTGTCTGGTCAGCCAGAGATCGGCGGCGCCCTCGATCCGGTGTTCTGACTCCCGGCCGATGGCGTCCATTGCCTCGTCCAGCGTCGGGCGCGCCTTGACCTCAACAATCAGAATCAGGTCGCCGCGCCGCGCCACGAGGTCAATCTCGCCGAGTTTGGTCCTGTAGCGCCGGGCGACTATGCGGAAGCCTTTCACCCTCAGCGCCATCGCCGCCAGGGTCTCGCTGAAATGACCCCGCCGGTATGCCTTGAGACGGCGCGGATCAGCCATGTGTCAGGTGCCCTGGGCGCGCAGTTCGAGCAATCGGCGGTAGAGGTCGGATTTGACGCCGCCGGTCATTCTGGCCGCCTCGCCGGCTGCTTTCGCCGCAGGCATTTCGGCCGCCAGTGACAGCAGCAGCGCGTCGATATCAGCGGGGGCATCGGCGCGCTCCGGCGGCGGGCCGACACAGATGACAACTTCCCCCTTTGGCGTGTCGGCCTGCGCATAGTGGGCGGCTAGATCGGCCAGGCTGGCCCGCCGGACTTCCTCGAAGGTCTTGGTCAACTCGCGCCCGATGGCGGCGGGGCGATCACCGCCCAGAATGTCGCGCATGGCCACGAGCGTATCCGCCAGGCGGCGCGGTGATTCAAAGAACACCAGTGTTGCCGGCGTTGATCTGTATGTCTCGATGCGGCTGCGGCGCTGGCCATCTTTCTGCGGCAGGAACCCGGCGAACAGGAACGCGTCGGTTGGCAGGCCCGAGGCGGTCAGCGCCGCAAGCACCGCCGACGGGCCAGGGATCGGCACCACGCGGATGCCGCGCTCCTGTGCCTGCCCGACAAGCCGGAAACCCGGATCGGAGACCAGCGGCGGTCCGGCGTCCGAGACCAGCGCCACGCTCCTGCCCTCCTCGAGCGCGGCGATCAGCCGGGGCCCGGCCTCGGCGGCGTTGTGCTCGTGATAGGCCAGCGGGCGCTGGCGGATGCCGTAACGCTCCAGCAGCACGCGGGTGACGCGCGTGTCCTCGCAGGCGAGCACGTCTGCACCGGCCAGGGTTTCCAGCGCACGCAACGTGATATCGGCCAGATTGCCGATAGGCGTCGCGACCAGATAGAGCGCGGGTGGCAGCGGGCGCGCTGCTATCGCTGTCTGGCCAACGAGATAGGTCCGGGGCTCGTTCATCTGTGCTGTTTTGCATGGCGCGGGGCATAGCGCCAGCGGCAGGCCTTTTCATTTGCGCTGAAGCGGGCCATCTGTGGCGTATGAACGAACCAATCGTCATATCGGCAGAAGCCACGATCCATCCGGACGATGTCTCGGAGACGTTCATCCGCGCCTCCGGGCCGGGCGGGCAGAACGTCAACAAGGTGGCGACGGCAGTGCAGTTGCGCTTCAACGCCGCCAATGCAGCCGGCCTGTCCGAGCGCGTGCGGGCGCGCGTCATCCGCTTTGCCGGACAGCGCGCGACAAGGGACGGCGAGATTGTGATCGAGGCCGGCAGGTTTCGCACGCAGGAGCGCAATCGCGCCGATGCCGAGGCGCGGCTTGTGGCACTTGTCAGCCGGGCGGCCGAACCACCGCCTCCACCACGCAAGAAGACAAAGCCATCGAAGGGTGCAATCGAGCGGCGGCTGAAAAGCAAATCCGAGCGCTCCTCGGTCAAGAAGATGCGCGGGCGCGTCGAGCGCGACTGATAGAGGATCAGTCGTCTTCGGACGGTGATTGCGGTTCGGCCTCGTTGCGGAAGGACGTGAGGTCGCCCAGCAATTCGACGAGGGCCTCCAGCCGTTCTCTGCCGTAGCGCTCCTCCAGCGTCGAGTAGATGCGCATGCTGTCCGGCAGCACCTCGCGGATCAGGGCCTCGCCTGCAGGCGCAAGACGCAGCAATACGCGCCGCCCGTCGCCCTTGTCGCGGAAGCGCGTAATCAGCCCGCGCTTCTGCAGGGAGCGGATCATCCGCGTCAGGCTGGGCGCCAGGATGAAGGCGCGCCTTGACAGTTCGGACGCATCCAGAACGCCCGACTCTGCGAGCACACGCACAACACGCCATTGCTGCTCCGTCACACCATGTCGCGACAGCATCGGCCGGAAGTGGCTCATCACGGCTTCACGCGCCTGCAGCAGAACAATCGGCAACGAGCGTTTGACTTCCCGAAACTTGGGAACAGAATTCATGCGGGCAGTCCCCCATTTGCCCGCCTCGGGCCACACCGCCTTAAGGTTGAGCCAATCACGCGCGTTTCACAAGTGCACGGAGCGAAATGACATTTACCATGCGTCATTCGATGGCACAGTGTTGACAAATCCAGCCAGATAGTTAACATGATAAATAAATAAAGAAAAGCTGATGCCGCATTTCGTCATCGAGTACTCCGCCAACCTGGACGGCCGTGTTGACATGCCCGGTCTGTGCAGACGGGTGCATGACGAGATCCTTGAAACCGGGCTGTTCGAAGTCGGAGCCGTCAGGGTTCGCGCCTATCCGGCACAGGCCTGGGCGATTGCGGATCAACTGCCTGAGAATGCCTTTCTCGACATGTCGTTTCGCATTGGCGCGGGGCGCAGTGCCGAAGACAAGAAGCGGGTTGGACAAGCCATTTTCGCTGCGGTGAGCGAGGAGCTGGCACCTTTGTTCGAGACGCCGCATTTCGCGCTGTCGCTGGAGATCAGGGAGATCGATCCTGATCTGAGCTGGAAGAAGAATGCGATGCATGCCCGGCTGCGCGCAAAGGCCGGGCCCGGTTAAAACAGAATGTATGCCGGCGCTTGCGCCGGAAGGAGTGAGCAGAAATGACGGGTCTGGATGCGAACATCCGCAAGGCGGAAGGTTACCTTGCGCGCTTTCGCGAACAGGGGGTGCTCAACCAGGTTGCTGGCGCAACCATGCCGGCAGTTGACGGCAAGACGTTCGAGAGCATCTCGCCGGTTGACCTGAAGCCGCTGGCCAAGGTGGCGCGCGGCACCGCTGCGGATATCGAGGCAGCCGCGCGCGCCGCCAAAGACGCCTTCCCCGCATGGGCAGCCATGGACGGCGACAAGCGAAAGAAGCTGCTGCACAAGATCGCTGACGCGATTGTCGCGCGCGCCGAGGAGATCGCGTTCGTTGAATGCATGGACACCGGCCAGGCGCTGAAATTCATGTCCAAGGCGGCACTTCGCGGGGCCGAGAATTTCCGCTTCTTCGCCGACCGGGCACCGTCAGCGCGCGACGGACAGGCATTGCGTGGCGGCAATCAGGTGAACATCACGACACGGGTGCCGATTGGCCCCGTAGGCATCATCACGCCGTGGAACACGCCGTTCATGCTGTCCACCTGGAAGATCGCGCCTGCGCTGGCGGCGGGTTGCACCATCGTTCATAAGCCGGCTGAGTTTTCGCCGTTGTCTGCAAGACTGCTTGTCGAGATCGCCGAGGAAGCCGGCCTGCCGCCCGGCGTCTGGAACCTCGTCAACGGCTTCGGCGAGGAGGCTGGCAAGGCGCTGACCGAACACCCGGCAATCAAGGCGATTGGCTTTGTCGGCGAGAGCCGCACCGGCTCGATGATCATGAAACAAGGTGCCGACACGCTGAAGCGCGTGCACTTCGAACTCGGTGGCAAGAACCCCGTCATCGTGTTCGCCGATGCCGATCTGGAGCGGGCAGCGGATGCTGCCGTGTTCATGATCTACTCGCTGAACGGCGAGCGTTGCACGTCGTCGTCGCGCCTGCTGGTTGAAGCGTCGATCTACGAGAAGTTCACCGCGATGGTCGCCGCCAGGGCAAAGCGCATCAAGGTCGGGCATCCTCTTGACCCGGACACGGTGATCGGTCCGCTTATCCATCCGGTGCACGAGAAGAAGGTTCTGGACTACATCGCCATCGGCAAGGCCGAGGGCGCGACAGTAGCGGCAGGTGGCGGCAAGGTCGAAGGACCCGGCGGCGGACCCTACATCGCGCCGACGCTGTTTACCAACGCCACCAACGCAATGCGTGTGGCGCAGGAGGAGATTTTCGGGCCGGTGCTGACGGCAATACCGTTCAAGGACGAGGCCGAGGCACTCACGCTTGCAAACGACACGCAGTATGGACTGACCGGCTATCTGTGGACATCGGATGTCACCCGGGCTTTCCGCTTTACAGATCATCTCGAAGCCGGAATGATCTGGGTGAATTCAGAAAATGTCCGGCACCTTCCGACGCCGTTCGGGGGGATCAAAAGCTCCGGCATCGGCCGCGACGGCGGGGACTGGTCGTTTGATTTCTATATGGAGACAAAGAACGTTGCTTTCGTGAATTCGGCACATGCCATTCCGAAGCTGGGGGGCTGAGGAGGAACTGATGGCGCTACCCAAAGTCAATCTGCACCCACCATTCAATATTGTGCGCCTGAGCCATGTTGAACTCGCGGTGACCGACCTCGCCAGATCGCGCGCGTTCTATGTCGATGTTCTCGGCCTCCAGGTGACCGACGAGACGTCAGACGAGATCTATCTGCGGGCCATGGAAGAGCGCGGGCATCACTGCATCATCCTGCGCCGGGCCGGGACTGCCGAGGCGCGCGACCTCGGTTTCAAGCTGTTTGAGGACGAGGACCTCGGTCGGGCGGAGAGCTTCTTCCGTAACAAGGGTCTGCCGGTTGAATGGGTCGAGCGACCCTATCAGGGCCGGACATTCCGCACGCGCGATCCGCAAGGCATACCGCTGGAGTTTTATGTCAGCATGGATCGCCTGCCGCCGATCCATCAGAAGTACGAGCTTTATCGCGGCGTGAAACCGCTGCGCATCGACCATTTCAACGTCTTTTCGCCGGATGTCGATGCTGCCGTTGCGTTCTATAACGAGATCGGTTTCCGCGTTACCGAATACACAGCCGACGAAGAAACCGGCAAATTGTGGGCGGCCTGGACACATCGCAAGGGCGGTGTGCATGACATCGCCTTCACCAATGGGGTCGGGCCGCGTCTGCACCACGTTGCCTTCTGGGTGCCGACCCCGCTGAACATTATCGACCTGCTGGATCTGATGGCGACCACCGGATGGGTGGCGAATATCGAGCGTGGGCCTGGACGGCACGGAATCTCGAACGCATTCTTCCTGTATGTCCGCGATCCTGACGGGCATCGGGTCGAGATCTATTGCTCGGATTACCAGACGGTGGACCCGGACCTTGAGCCTATCAAGTGGAACCTGCTCGATCCGCAGCGACAGACGCTGTGGGGCGCGCCGGCCCCGCGATCCTGGTTCACCGAAGGAAGCCTCTTTGCGGGGGCGTCGCTGGTTGAACCCGAGCTCAAGGCAACCCCGATCGTTGCGCCATAGGTGATCCCATGTCGAACCCGCGCCCGGCCCGCCTTGCGACCGTCTCCGTCGATGGCGCTACACGCTATGGCGTGATCCGGGATGTCGGATTTACTGACATCCAGAGCCGCTACGCGGGGACCTGGCCGACACTGAGGGAGGTGATCGCGGCCGGGGCGCTGACGCAGCTGGCGGAGATCGCCGATCGCCATCACGTCGACCATGCGCTGGAGGACATCACCTACGAGATTCCGGTGCCCAATGCCGAAAAGATCATCTGCGTCGGCGTGAACTACCCGGACCGCAACGAGGAGTACAAGGACGGTCAGGCGGCGGCCTCATATCCCTCGCTGTTCCCGCGCTTTGCGCGATCCTTCACAGGGCATTTGCAGCCGCTGATCCGGCCACCGGAATCGCCGCAACTCGACTACGAGGGCGAGATTGCGCTGGTGATTGGCAAGCCCGGCCGCAGGATCCCGGAGTCGGACGCCCTTAATCATGTCGCTGCCGTTACGTTGTGCAATGAAGGCACAGTCCGCGACTGGGTGCGGCACGCAAAGTTCAATGTCACGCAGGGCAAGAATTTTGATCGCAGCGGCGCTATCGGCCCCTGGCTTGTGCCTTTCAGCGAGGAGGCGCAGATTGCGGACATCGCGCTGACAACGAAGGTCAATGGCGAGTTGCGCCAGAGTGACCGCACCAGCCGCATGACCTACAAGTTCCGTTATCTGATCAGCTACGTCTCGACTTTCACTACGCTGGTCCCAGGCGACATCATCGTGACGGGGACCCCGACAGGGGCCGGTGCGCGCCTTGATCCGCCCGTCTGGCTGAAGCCTGGCGACAAGGTCGAGGTCTCCGCAGACGGCATCGGAACGCTGCGCAACACGATAGCGGACGAGTTGTGAGCATGCTGGACGGCGACCAGATTGCACGCGCTGCGGCTGATCTCGATCAGGCCGAGCGCACGCGCAGGCAGACAGGGCTGCTGTCATTGCGCCATCCCGACATGACGATGGACGACGCCTATGCAGTGCAGGCGGAATGGGTGCGCCAGAAAATCGAGGCAGGGCGCAAGGTGA
Source organism: uncultured Mesorhizobium sp. (assembly GCA_964480545.1). GTDB lineage: Bacteria > Pseudomonadota > Alphaproteobacteria > Rhizobiales > Rhizobiaceae > Mesorhizobium_G. The sequence continues at coordinate 8,490 of CAYZQP010000023.1, forward strand.
TCGGCTGGAAGATCGGCCTGACATCAAAGGCCATGCAGTCGGCGCTCAACATCGACATTCCGGATTCCGGCGTGCTGCTCGACGATATGCTTTTTGCAGACGGGGCGACAGTTCCGGCCGGGCGATTCATCCAGCCGCGCGTGGAGGCGGAGCTTGCCTTCATCCTCAAGGCTCCGATCGCCGGATCTGAAGTGACCGTTGACCAGGTGCTGGCGGCGACCGACTTCGTCGCACCGTCGCTGGAGATCCTGGACACGCGTATTGTGCGCGTCGATCAGGAGACCAGAAAGGCCCGCACCATTGTCGACACGATTGCTGATAACGCGGCCAATGCCGGCATCGTGCTCGGGGATACCCGCATCACGCCGGACGCCGACCTGCGCTGGATCGGCGCGATTGTCGCGCGGGATGGCGAGGTCGAGGAGACCGGGCTCGGGGCCGGGGTGCTGAACCACCCGGCGCTTGGTATCGTCTGGCTGGCGCGGCGGCTGGCACAATATGGCCAGGGACTGTCGGCGGGGGAGATTGTCCTGTCGGGCTCCTTCATTCGCCCGATCGAGACCTCACCAGGATGCGAGATCGTCGCCGATTTCGGGCAACACGGAACTGTGCGCTGCTCGTTTGCCTGAGCGCCGCTGCGCAGGCCCGGCGGTGTAATCCTTGCCTGGACAAGAGCCGGCGGCAGGTGATCCTGACAGGTCCGGATTTTCGTTGTCTTCCATGCACTTGGCTGTGGATTCTGCGACGCAGCGGCTGATCCCGGCCTTGCACGATACGGTCAAAATTCTCGCAAGGCATTGCCTTTGCTTGTTAAATATGATTTGATTGAACGCACATTCAATGAACACAACGAGATCTGCCATGGACCTGCGTATACTGAACGCAGCGGTTCCCAACGACTGGGACCGGCGAGGATTGCCCGGCTGGGCCTATCACAGCAAGGCTTTCCTGGAGCTGGAGAAGGAGCACCTTTTCCGCACGCACTGGCAGATTGCCGGGCACGTCTCGGATGTTCCCGAGGCCGGCGACTACATCACCATGGATATGGTCGGCGAGCGCGCGCTGGTGGTGCGCGGCAAGGATGACGTGATCCGGGGTTTCCACAATATCTGCCGGCATCGCGGCTCGCGCGTTGTCGCCGACGACAAGGGCACCTGCAAGAACGCGCTGGTCTGCCCCTTCCACGGCTGGGTCTACAATCTCGACGGCACGCTGCGCGGCGCGGCGCGCCCGCGCACGTTCCCCGATATGGACAAGGTTGAGTTCGGGCTGATGCCGCTCGACCTCGAGGTGTGGATGGGCTTCATCTTCATCCGCTTCCGCGCGGGGCCGCAGCCATCTGTCGCCGAGCTGATGAAGCCGGTTGCAGATGAAATCGCGCATTACAACATCGCCGGAATGGAGCCGACCACCGGGATGTGGAACCAGACCTCGCCGGTCAACTGGAAGTCGATCCGCGATGTAGACAACGAAGGCTATCACGTCGCGATGGCGCATCCGGCGCTGCAGGATCTCTATGGCACGACCTATTTCGACGAGCCGTTCGAGAACGGCATCTCGCGCTCGTTTGCGACCTATAATCCGCATGCGGGACGGCGCTGGAGCGTCAAGAACTATGTCAACGTTGCGCCTGAGCCCGAGCACCTGCCCGAACACCTGCGCAAGGCCTGGATCTACTACGGCCTGTTCCCGAACAACGTGATTGTGGTGATGCCCGAATCTGTCGGCTTCTACCAGGAGTTCCCGCTGTCGACATCCGAGTCGCAATTGCGCGGGTCAACCTACAAGCTGCGTGACGAGAGCCGCGAACAGGCAGCGGCCCGCTATCTCGCAACGCGCATCGACCGCGACACAATGGCGGAAGATGTGCAGCTGTCGGTCTGGTCGAACGAGGCGATGAAGTCGAAGGCGTTCGGCGGATTCTACCTGTCAGATCTCGAGTACGGCGTGCGGACCTATCACGACCATCTGCGCGAGCAACTGCCGATCCTGAATATGGATGACGCGCCTGACGAGTACGAGATGGCGCGCATCAACGGGGTGTTGCGCAGCCAGGCGTGATGCTGCTCCCGGCATCATGCGCTAATCGACGCCGACCATGACGTCCGAGGCCTTGACGATGGCGTAGGCCGGCTTGCCTACGGCCAGACCCAGTTCATTAACCGCTGCATTGGTGATCGAGGCGGTGACGATTACACCACCGCCGATGTCGATGCGCACATGGGACGTGGTCGCCCCTTTGGTGACGTCGGTGATTGTTCCCTTGAGCTGGTTACGCGCGCTGAGCTTCATCCTGGCCTCCTGAATGGCCCGCCAGTTTCAACGCAAGCTCACAGTGCGCAAGGGCCATGTAGTGCTGCGCTCGCGGCGCGTGCTAACGCACGGTACTACCTGCCTAGCCGGACCACACGCCTTCCCGGCGCAGGTCATCCATGGTGCGCACAATGCCTTCACGCAGAATGGCGACCATCTCGTCAATCTGCGCTTCGGTGATGATCAGCGGCGGCGACATCACGCACATGTTGATCAGCGGTCGCACCAGCAGGCCCAGCGCCTGGCAGTGTGCATCGATGCGTGCGCCAACCGCCTTGTCCAGTTGCAGCGGGTTGCGGCTTTCACGATCAGCCACGCATTCGACGCAGGCCATCAGCCCCATGCCACGCACCTCGCCGACCAGCGGCAAATCCTCCAGGGATTTCATCCGGGCCTGGAAGTATGGCGCAACCTGGCGCGTATGGGCGAGGATGCCGGTTTCCAGCAGGTCGAGGTTCTTCAGAGAGGCTGCGCAGCCGACGGGGTGACTGGAATATGTCAGCCCGTGACCAAACATTGCCTCCGGATGATTGGAGCGACGCAAATCTTCCATCAGGCGCGCCGAGACCACCATGCCGCCCAGCGGGAAGTATCCCGACGTGACACCCTTGGCGAAGGTGATGATGTCCGGCTCGATGCCGAAGACATCACCGGAGGCGAAGATATGGCCGAGGCGGCCGAATGCCGTCACCACCTCGTCGGCGACGAACAGGATGTCGTTGGCGCGGCATATTTCACGGATCCGCTTCAGGTAGCCCGGCGGCGGGATGATCACGCCACCCGAGGCCTGGATCAACTCGCCGACAAAGGCGCCGATATTGCCGGCGCCAAGCCGCGCAACAGTCTCCTCGAACTCTGCCACCAGCGTGTCGGCAAAAGCTTCCATGCTCATGCCGGCCGGCCGGCGGAACGGGTCAGGCGTGCCGAGCTTCGTTACCAGCGCATCTGCGCCATCCATCCAGTCGAGATCGCGCGGGCGGCCATTCAGCGAGGCCGAGAGATAGGTCGAGCCGTGATAGGCACCGCCGCGCGACAGGATCAGCTTCTTCTCGCGGCGGCCACGCACGTTGTTGTAGAACTGCATGAAGCGCAGTGCGCTCTCCACGGCCGACGATCCGCCGGTGGTGAAGAAGACGTGATCGAGGTCGCCCGGCGCATGTGCGGCGATGCGCGCCGCCAGTTCCGCTGACGGGCCGTTCATCGTGTACCATGGCGTATTGTAGGAGAGTTTCATCGCCTGCTCGTACATCGCCTCGGCAAGCTCGTGGCGGCGGTGACCGACATTGGTGCACCACATTCCGGCGGGGCCGTCGATCAGCCTATTGCCTGCGGCGTCAGTGATGTAGATGCCGTCGCCCTCGCCGATGAAGGTGCGCGCCTCGGCGCCAATTGACCCGGCAAGCGGCCAGGGCTGAACCAGGTGTTTTTCGGCCAGTCCGATCGTCTCATCGGCGCTGCCACCTGCAACTTCTGCCATCGTCTGTCTGATCGCCGCCATCTCTTCTCAACCGGCCCCGATGCCTCCTGGCACGGGTCACCAGCTCCCTTCAATTGAATATCCGTTCAATCAATTATTGCAGAGAGAGGGCTTGATTTCAATCGCTGGATGCGCTCAACTTGCACAGTCGGCGAACGGGAACCGCCGGCACCTGGGGAACCGCCATGCAACCGGCCAGCCTGTCCAACAGCCAGCCAGGAACGCAGCAATGACCATTGCTGCGGAAGGAACCCCCGCCACGCCGGGCGCCCCTTCGCCGGATGTCCGGGCCGGCAAGTCCTCCTTCCTGCGCTCAGAAGCCAGTCAGGGCCTCGCGCTGATGAGCCCGACGCTGATCTTTGCCATTGCCATGCTGGCAATCCCGATTGCGGTGGTCATTGCGCATAGTTTCTGGACGCAGGACTACATGACGATCGACCGCACCTTCACGCTGGAGAACTACCGGCAGGTGCTGACCGAGCCAATCTATCGTGATCTGCTCGGGCGCTCGATGTACATCTCGTTCATGGTCAGCGTGGTCACCGTGATCCTCGCCTATCCGGTGGCCTATTTCATTTCGTTCTATGGCGGCAGGCACAAGAGCCTGTGGCTGTTCCTGATCACCATACCGTTCTGGACATCCTATCTGCTGCGGATCATGTCGTGGAAAGTGATCCTCGGCTTCAACGGCGTGCTGAATTCCGGCCTGATGGGCCTTGGTGTGATCTCCGAACCGTCCACCGCCTTCCTGTACAATACGACTGCCGTCATCATCGCGCTGACCCATGCCTGGGCGGCTTTTGCCATCCTGCCGATTTTCGTCTCGCTGGAGAAGGTCGATCGCACGCTGATCGAGGCGGCGACTGATCTGGGCGACGGGCCGATCCGGCGTTTTCTGCGGGTCACGCTGCCGCTCTCCATGCCCGGGGTGGTCTCGGCACTTCTGATCGTGATGATCCCGACCGTCGGCGATTACGTCACGCCGCGCCTCGTCGGCGGCAAGGATGGTGTGATGATCGCCAATGCCATTCAGGCGCAGTTCGGGCGGGCGGCCAACTGGCCGCTGGGTGCGGCACTGTCCATCACCTCGATGATCGCCGTCACACTGATGGCCGGCATCACCGTCTATATCCTGAGATGGACCGCGAGGCGCGCTCGATGACTTTGGGCCGCCGCATCATGAAACTATGGCTGCCCGCCTATGCCGGGCTGTTTCTGGTGTTCATTTATCTGCCGATCCTGCTTTTGCCGGTGTTCTCGATCAATACGTCTGCTGTGCCGGCCTTCCCGCTGCAGGGCTACACGCTGAAATGGTACGAAAGCCTGCCCAATACGCCGGAGCTTTTGTCTTCCGCCTGGAACAGTTTTATCGTCGGCATCGCTGCGGCCGTGATCAGCACGATCCTCGGCATCTGCGCGGCACGTGCCATCACGCGCTATCGCTTTCGCGGCCAGCGCGTCGCCAGCGGCCTGATCATGGCGCCGCTTGTGCTGCCGGAAATCATCATCGCCGTGTCGCTGCTGATCGTGCTGCTGCAGGTCGGGCTGACGCTGTCGCTGCTGACTGTGGTGCTCGGGCACATCCTGATCTGCATTCCCTATTCGGTGACCGTGCTGATCTCCGGCTTTGATGGCTTTGACCGTAGCCTTGAGGAGGCGTCTGCCGATCTCGGCGAGACAGGCTGGGGGACGTTCCGGCGCGTGACCTTGCCGATGGTGGCGCCCGCCATCATTTCCAGCCTGCTGGTCTCCTTCACGATCTCGCTCGATGAGTTCATCCTCGCCTTCTTCCTCTCCGGCACGGAGCCAACCTTGCCGGTCTATATCTGGGGTCAGTTGCGCTTTGCCGCGAAACTGCCCTCGGTTCTGGCACTCGGCACGCTGCTGCTGATCGCCTCCTTCGTCATGCTGACCATCGCAGAAATCCTCCGCCGCCGCGTCGCCGCACGCGCCGGCAATGCAGGGGCTGTCAATGTCTGAGCCGTCAAATTCCGAAGCGATGATCCGCATCGAAAACGTGTCCCGCAGCTACGGGGAATTCAAGGCACTCGACAACGCCTCGCTGACCATCAATCGCGGCGAGTTCTTCTCGCTGCTCGGCCCCTCGGGCTGCGGCAAGACCACCTTGCTGCGCATGATCGGCGGGTTTGACGATCCGACCTCCGGCACGATCTGGCTCGATGGCCAGGCGATGAACGGCGTGCCCGCCAATCGCCGCCCCACCAACATGGTGTTCCAGAGCTATGCGATCTTTCCGCATCTGAATGTCGAGCAGAATGTCGCCTATGGCCTGAAGAAGATGAAGCTGGAGCAGGCCGAAGAGAAGCGGCGGGTGAAGGAAGCACTCGACATGGTGTCACTCGGCCATCTCGGGGCGCGCGGCGCGACCGAACTGTCCGGCGGTCAGCGGCAGCGCGTCGCCCTGGCCCGCGCACTGATCATGCGCCCGAAAGTGCTGCTGCTGGACGAGCCGCTG
>CAYZQP010000023.1:14765-16407 GCA_964480545.1 uncultured Mesorhizobium sp.
GCATCACTTTCATCCTCGTCACGCATGACCAGTATGAGGCGCTGGCCATGTCGGATCGTATCGCCGTGATGTTCTCCGGCAATATCGCGCAGGTCGCAGCGCCGAAGGAAATCTATCAGCGCCCGCTGACGCGCAAGGTCGCGGATTTTGTCGGTGGCATGAACTTCATCAACGCCGAGGTGCTGGACGAAACCGCTGACAAGATCACGGTGAAGACCGCCGCTTTCGGCAAGGTCACCTCCGACAAGCCGGCGACACTGAAGCGGGAAGGCAGTGCTGCGACGCTCGGCATCCGTCCCGAACGTCTGCGCGTGCTGTGGGATGACGCGAAGGACAAGAACGAGATCGCGGGCAAGGTGGTCGAACGCCACTATTTCGGCGAGATCACCCACCTGATCGTGGAAATCCCCGGCATGGAGCAGCCGCTCTCGGTGTCGGAGACCAACAATTTCGGTGCCGATGACATCCCCGTCGGCTCACCCATCCGCCTCGCCTACGACCCTGAAGCGCTGGTGGTTCTCTCGACCTAGTAGGCTAGCATCTACGGAATTTCTGGACGAGTTCGGCGCATGTCAGCGCGCCGGAACGGATGGTCATTGAGGGACCAGGAGTCCTGTCCTCAAAAAAAATCCTCTGACGCGCATTTTTCTTTCGAACCTTTTCCGGGCTCGTTGCGACCCATGTTCAAGCCGGCAGGAAAACCTGGCAGGTGGAACACTCAAACGAGCCAAGGCTCACAGGAAAAGGACACGGACATGAACAGCTTCATCAAGTCGACTATCGTTGCTCTCGCAGTCGCAACCGGTGCAACCATGGCAGCGTCGACCGCCGAGGCCGGACCGAAGAAGAAGGTCGACATCGACATTGTCATCGGTGGTGGCGGCTATGGCGGCGGTGGCGTGTATATCGGCGGCGGCTACGGCGGTGGCGGATATGGCGGCGGTTATGGTGGTGGCTACGGCGGCGGTTACGGTGGCGGATATGGCGGACGGTGCTCGCCCGGCGAAGCGCTCTGGAAAGCAGCCTCGATCGGCGTCAGGCATCGCTCGATCCATCACGTCTCGCACAAGAATGTGGTGGTGCGCGGCAAGCTCGGCGGATCGCATGTGCGGGTCATCATGAAGCGCCAGTCACCGCATTGCGCGGTTCGCTCGATCAGGCACATCTGATCATCGGCGATCCAGATCAACGAGGCTCCGGAGCAATCCGGAGCCTTTGTCGTTCAGCCTGGAGCAGCGGCGGAGAACTCATATTGCGCGATCGACGAGGGCTTCATCTCTATCGAGAAGCCCGGCAGCTTTGGCGGCATATAGGCGGCGTTTCTGATCTCGCACGGCTCGATGAAATGCTCGTGCAGATGGTCGACATATTCGATGACGCGGCCCTCCCTCGTGCCGGACACGCAGAGATAATCGATCATCGACAGGTGCTGGACATATTCGCACAGGCCGACACCGCCGGCATGCGGCCAGACCGGCAGCTCGTATTTCGCTGCCATCAAAAGCACCGCCAGCACCTCGTTCAACCCACCCATGCGGCATGAGTCTATCTGCACGATGTCAATCGCGCCTTCCGCGATGAACTGCTTGAACATGATGCGGTTCTGGCACATCTCGCCGGTCGCGACCTTCACCGGCGCGAC
>CAYZQP010000023.1:16417-23112 GCA_964480545.1 uncultured Mesorhizobium sp.
GCCGGATCTTGCGATGTCCGGCGACGTCATCCGGGCTGGTCGGCTCCTCGATGAAATAGGGCCGGGCAAAGGCCAGCTTTTCCAGCCAGTCGATGGCCTGTGGCACCTCCCAGACCTGGTTGGCATCGATCATCATGTAGCGGTCCGGGCCAATGATCTCGCGCACGATGGTCAGCCGGCGGATATCATCGTCGAGATCGCGGCCGACCTTCATCTTGATGTGATTGAAGCCGGCGTCGACGGCCTCCTGCGCCAGCCCGCGCAACTTCTCCTCGGAATAGCCGAGCCAGCCGGCCGAGGTCGTGTAGCACTGATAGCCCTCGCGCTTCAGCGTGGCGATGCGTTCCGCCTTTCCCGGCTCGGCCTTCTTGAGGATCGCCAGCGCCTCGTCGGGCGTCAGCACGTCGGTGAGATACCGGAAGTCGACGATTTTCAGGATCTCTTCCGGGCTCATGTCGGCAACCAGTTGCCAGACCGGCTTGCCGGCCTGCTTCGCGAGCAGGTCCCAGATTGCATTGACCACCGCGCCGGTGGCCAGATGCATCGCCCCCTTGTCCGGCCCGATCCAGCGCAACTGGCTGTCCGACGTCAGATGTCGCCAGGCGCGGCCCGGGTCCTCGCGGATCCAGTCGAGATCGAGGCCGACCACGAGATGGCGCATCGCCTGAATGGCAGCGACGCAGATGTCATTGCCGCGCCCGATGGTGAAGGTCAGCCCGTGGCCATCGAGGCCGATGTCGGTCTCCAGGATAACATAGGCGGCCGAGTAATCCGGGTCGGGGTTCATGGCGTCCGACCCGTCCAGCGATTTCGAGGTGGGGAAGCGCAGGTCGTGGGTGCGAAGACTGGTGATCCTGGTCATGGTATGCCGAAGGCTACTTGTCCTGCCTGAATGTCTGCTTCTGCTGGCCAAGGCCCTCGATGCCCAGTTCGACCACGTCGCCATCCTTGAGGAATTTCGGCGGCTTCATGCCAAGGCCGACACCTGGCGGCGTGCCGGTCGAAATGATGTCTCCTGGATGCAGCGTCATGAACTGCGACAGGTAGGACACGACGAAAGCCGGCTTGTAGACCATCGTGTTGGTGGAGCCGTTCTGCATCGTCTTGCCGTTGACGGTCAGCCACATCCTGAGGTTATGGACATCCTTGATCTCGTCTTTGGTGACGAGCCAGGGGCCGGTCGGGCCGAATGTGTCGCAGCTCTTGCCCTTGGTCCATTGACCTGAGCGCTCGGTCTGGAAGGCGCGCTCGGAGACGTCGTGAACCACGCACCAGCCGGCGACATAGTCGAGCGCGTCAGCCTCCGAGACGTATTTCGCCTTCTTGCCGATGACGATGCCGAGCTCGACCTCCCAGTCGGTCTTCGTCGAACCGCGCGGGATCAGCACATCGTCGTCTGGACCGCAGATGGCAGACGTCGCCTTCATGAAGATCACCGGCTCGGGCGGAACAGTCGCGCCGGTCTCGGCGGCGTGGTCGGAGTAGTTCAGGCCGATGCAGATGAACTTGCCGGTGCCGGCAATGCAGGGTCCGAGGCGCGGGTTGCCCTTCACCGCTGGCAGGTCGGCGAGCTTGCCGAGTTTCTTCAGTGCGGACGGCGCGAGGGCGGAACCGGCGAGATCGCCGACATGTCCGGAGAGGTCGCGGATCTTGCCATCGGGGCCGATCAGGCCAGGCTTTTCAGCGCCCGCCTTGCCGTAGCGTACAAACTTCATTGATGCTCTCCTCTCAGATGGTCCAGCCGCCGTCGATGTTGCAGGCCTGGCCGGTCGTATAGGTTGCGCCGGCCAGATAGACCGCAAGGTCGGCGATCTCTTCAGCCGCGCCAAGCCGCCCCATTGGCTGGCGCGCTATGAAGGCTGTGCGCGCCGCCTCGTAGTCGCCGGTTGCGCGCAGGCGATCAGCAAGGGACGGGCTCTCCACGGTGCCCGGACAGATCGCATTGCAGCGAATGCCCTGGGTCACGTAGTCAGCGGCGACCGCCTTGGTCAGGCCGATGACGGCAGCCTTGGTGACGCCATAGGCGAAGCGGTTTGGCACGCCCTTCACCGAACTCGCGACTGACGACATGTTGATGATCGCGCCATCCTTGCGCTCCAGCATCTGCGGCAACACGGCGCGAATGGTGCGGATCATGGCGCGCACATTCAGGTTGATCGCGAAGTCGAGATCGGAATCCTGCATCTCGAGGATAGAGCCGCCGTGTACGAAGCCGGCGCAATTGAACAGGATATCGACACGCCCGATGGATTTGACGGCAGCCGACACCTCGTCATCCGACAAGACATCGAGCCTGCGCGTGATGATGCCAGGCGTGCCGTCGAGTTCGCTCAACACCTGCTCGTTAATGTCGGTTGCGTGTACCGTCGCACCTGCCCTCGCAAAGGCCAGCGCCGACGCCCGCCCGATGCCTTGTGCAGCGGCGGTCAGCAGAACGATTTTTCCGGTCAGGTCAGCCATAATGTGTCTCGAGCCTCTGGCAGAATGTCCCGGCGCCGGAGCGCCGGGACGATGATGAATCAGTCGTACAGCACAGCCGCGATTTCCGGGCTGTCCATATTCGACTTGTCGTACCAGTAGAAGCCGGTGTCGATGCTCTTTTCAACGGCCTCACCCTTCGACGCCTTCACCGCAGCCTCCACCGTCTTGTAGCCGATGCCGACAGGGTTCTGGGTGATCGCGCCGGCCATCAGACCGTCCTTGATCGCCTGCTTCTGCAGCGCGCCGGAATCGAAGCCGATGACGGTGACCTTGCTGCCGAGTTCCTTGACGCCGTTGACCACGCCGATGGCCGAGCCTTCGTTGGTGCCGAAGATGCCCTTGATGTCGGGATTGCCCTGCAGGATCGACTTCGTGATTTCGGTCGACTGCAAGTGGTCACCGCCGCCATACTGAACGGAGACGATCTCGATCTTCGGATGCTTCTCCTTGATCTGGTTGACGAAGCCGTCGCGCCGGTCGATGCCGGTGCGGCTGGTCTGGTCATGGGCAACCACGGCAATCTTGCCTTCGCCACCCATCATCTCGGCCATCTTGTCGGCAGCAAGTGCTGCTGCGGCGACACTGTTGGTGGCGGCGGTGGCCACCGGAATATCGCTGTCAACGCCGGAGTCGAAGGCGATCACCGGAATGTTGGCATCCTTGGCCTGCTGCAACAGCGGGATAGCTGCCTGGCTGTCCAGCGCGGCAAAGCCGATGGCGACCGGCTTCTTGGCCAGTGCTGCCGAAAGCATGTCGATCTGGCGATCAACCTGGGCTTCCGTATCCGGGCCCTCGAAGGTGACCGTGACGCCGAGGTCAGCTGCGGCCTTGTCGGCTCCGGCTTTCACGGCCTGCCAGAACTGGTGCTGGAAGCCCTTCGAAATCAGGGCGACATAGGGCTTGTCCTGCGCCATTGCCGATGGCCCGAAGGCCATCAACGCGGCGGCGCTTGCGGCGCCAATGAGTAGATTTCTGCGGATCATTTCGTATTCCTCCTGTGAAACAATTCTCCCGCCGCGTCATCGGGGGCGCGGCCTTTCCGGTGCGCCTCCACGCACGCAGAACCTGTAAGATGCAGGCGCACGACGCGCGCCTACTGCTGATTTCTGTTCCGCAGCATGTCGACATAGACCGCCAGGATGATGATGGCGCCGGTGATCACCGTCTGCCATTCCTGCGGCACCGACATGATGCGCAAACCATTGGCGAGCACGGATATGATCAGCGCGCCGATCAGGGTGCCCAGAATTGTGCCAGTGCCACCGGCGAGCGAGGTGCCGCCGATGACCACAGCTGCGATTGCGTCCAGCTCGTAGCCCTGACCAAGCGCCGGTTGCGCCGAGTTCAGGCGCGAGGCGATGAGCAGGCCAGCGACGCCGCAGATGGCACCGGCCAGCGTGTAAACCGCGATCTTCCAGGCGCGTGTGTTGACGCCCGAGAGGCGCACCGCCTCCTCGTTGGAGCCGAGCGCAAACGTGTAGCGGCCAAGCGCGGTGCGGTTCAGTATGAAGCTGACGATGATCGCCACCAGAAACAGGATCAGCACCCCGTTCGGTACCGGCACCGAGGGGATAACCGATCCAATGATCGACCCCTGCGAGATCGAGGTGAAGCCCGGCGTGTTGTTGAAATAGATCGGCCGTGTGCCGGAGATGACAAGCGCCAGACCCTTCAGGATCAGCATCATGCCGAGCGTGGCGATGAAGGGCGGAATTCTGAAGCGCGCGACGATGTTGCCGGTGACAAAGCCGGCGGCAGCGCCCGCGAGAATCGCGCCGAGAATGCCAAGCGGCAAGGGCATGCCCATGAAGGTCAGAATGACGCCGGCGATAACCGCGCAGAAGGTCATCAATGTGCCGACCGAGAGGTCGATGCCGCCGGTGATGATGACGACTGTGGCGGCAATCGCCAGCACGCCGTTTACCGACGTCGCCTGCAGGATCGCCAGCACGTTGCTGGTTTGCAGGAAGTTCGGCGAAGCAATGCTGAAGGCAACGAACAGGATGACCAGGCTGCCGAAAGCCAGCAGCTTGTGGCGCGCCCCGCCGGTTCCCTTGCTTGCTCCGCTCAAACTCTCTTCTCCTCTCAGGCTGCAGCGCTTTCGCGCCGGGTCGCCAGTTGCATGATCTCTTCCTGTGGCGACCCCGCCGGCAGAATCCCGGTCAGCCTGCCCTCGCACATCACCGCAATGCGGTGGCTCAGCCGCAGCACCTCCGGCAACTCGGACGAGATCACAATGATCGCCTTGCCCTGTGCTGCCAGTCCGTTCAGCAGCTTGTAGATTTCATTCTTGGCACCGACATCGATGCCGCGCGTCGGCTCGTCAAAGATCAGCACCTGGCAATCGCGCAGCAGCCATTTTGCGATGACAATCTTCTGCTGGTTGCCGCCGGAGAGCAGGCGCACCGTCTGGCGGTCGGATGGTGTCTTGATGGCAAGCGCCGCGATGAACTCGCCGGCGGCTGTGTGCATTGCTGCCTCATCCAGCAGGCCGCCGGCAAAGGTGAAGCGCGACAGACTGGCCAGCGTGATATTGTTGCGGACGTCCATGCCGGTGGCGAGGCCGAGCACCTTGCGATCTTCCGACAGGTAGCCGACGCCGCGCCGCACGGCATCCTGCGGCGACCGGATATCTGCCTTCTCGCCGTTGATGAATATCTCGCCACCACTGCGCGCATCCGCACCGAAGATGACGCGGGCGACCTCGGTGCGTCCGGCCCCCATGAGGCCGGCAAAGCCAAGGATCTCGCCGGCCTTGACGGCGAAGGAAACGTCGCGCACCTGGCGTCCGCGATCAAGGCCGCGCACCTCCAGTGCCACAGGCGCGGACGAGAGGTCAGGGACGATGACAGGCTCGTTGTCGATCTCGCGCCCGACCATCATGGAGATGATCCTGGAGATCGGCGTCTCGCGGGCGTCCACCGTGCCGACATAGGCACCGTCGCGCATCACCGTGACACGGTCGGCGATGCGTTTGATCTCGTCCATCTTGTGCGAGATATAGACGATGCCGACGCCTTCCGATTTCAGCCGGTTGATGATGGTGAACAGGTCTGCAATCTCGGCATCATTGAGCGCTGCAGTCGGCTCATCCATGATCAGAATGCGCGAGCGGTGCGACAGCGCCTTGGCAATCTCCACCATCTGCTGCTTTGCAATGGTCAGCGTTCCGACCGGTGTGCGCGGGTCGAGTTCAAGATGCATGGTCCGGAACATCTGCGCCGCATAGGCGTTGAGCGCGGCCTCATCGAGCAGCCAGCCGCCGGCCTTGCGCGGCTCGCGACCGATCAGGATGTTCTGCGCTGCTGTCAGATGCGGCATCAGGTTGAGCTCCTGATGGATGATGCCGACGCCGGATTCCTGCGCTGCCTTCGGCGAGGTCAGATCAGGCACTTTCCCGTCAATGAGGATCTCGCCGCTGTCCGGGCGGTAGATGCCGGAGAGCACCTTCATCAGCGTCGATTTGCCGGCACCATTCTCGCCCATCAGCGCATGGACCTCGCCGGCGACAAGCTCGAACTGCGCATTGCGCAAGGCGTGCACGCCCGGAAAGGACTTTTCAATTGCGGTCATGGAAACGAGCCGGGTCACGCCGCACTCCAGGCGGGGCGCAGGCGCTGCAGAACGCAAGCATGGCTTGCCCACGAAAGCATCGGTCTGTCTCCTCCCTGCGCTTTCACCATCGACCAAATGTGAATGCTCCGTTTATAAGTGAACAAATCGTAGCTATCGTCAAGCGAAAACTTTTCGTTGGACAGGTTTGCGCAGCCACGTATGAGGTAGGTAAATTTTTGGGGGTTGTTTTGGCGGAGCAGGACGAGGCAGATCGCTATCGCGCGCCGGCGCTGGACAAGGGGCTCGATATTCTCGAGCTGCTGTCAGGCGTCGATGGCGGGTTGACGCAGGCGGAAATTTCAAAGCGTCTGGGACGGAGCCCGAACGAGTTCTACCGCATGCTCGACCGTCTGGTGCGGCGCGGCTATGTCGCACGGCTCGACGGCGACCGTTTTTCGCTGACGCTGAAGCTGTTCGGCCTGGCGCAGCTGCACGCGCCGACGCGCCGGCTCGCCTCCTTCTCGACGCCGATCCTGCGCGAACTGGCCGAGGCAACATCGCAGGCGAACCAGCTCACCGTGTTTGATCGCGGACGCGCTGTTGTCATCGCCCAGCAGGAAGCACCCAATTACTGGGGCATCTCGATCCGCGTCGGCTCG
>CAYZQP010000024.1:0-23018 GCA_964480545.1 uncultured Mesorhizobium sp.
AGAACGAATGCGCGGATAGGTCCCGCAGCGGCAGAGATTGCCGCCCATCGCCTCATCAATCTGCTGGTCGGTCGGGTTGGCGATTTCGTCGAGCAGCGCCACCGCGCTCATGATCTGGCCGGCCTGGCAGTAGCCGCATTGCGCGACCTGCTCCTCCAGCCAGGCTTGCTGGACCGGATGCAGCTTGCCGTCGACGGCCAGCCCGTCGATGGTTCTGACAGCACCCTGTACCGCGCCCACCGGCAATGCGCAGGAGCGCAGCGGGACGCCGTCCACATGCACTGTGCAGGCGCCGCACGCGGCAATGCCACAACCATATTTGGGGCCCAGAATCCCCGCGATGTCGCGCAGCGCCCAGAGCAGGGGCATATCCAGATCGGCCTCGATATCGAGGTCCCGGCCGTTCACATTGAGGCGCATGGGGATACCCTTCGTTGTCATCCACTGCCTGGGCGGCTAAGTCACTCCTGACCGCCGATTCATACAGGTTGACAAAATTCGTAATTTTGTCAACAACTGTTCTGCTACACAAGAATGTGTGGACGGGCCTTTTGGTTGCGAGGAGATAGAACCTTCGACATGGCTGACGAGGACGACCTGAAGCGCGGCCGCGTGCTGGAAGGCGCGACGCGCGTCTTTCTGGCCTATGGCTACAAGCGTGTGACGATGGATGACATCGCGCAGGCGTCCGATATGTCGCGCCCGGCGCTCTACCTGCTCTACCGGAACAAGGCTGACATCTACCGCGCCATTGGCGAGCAGATGTTCGAGCAGGCAGCGCTGGATATGGAAGCGGTGATGGAGGCCGATGGCCCGTTGGTTGAGCGCATGGGCCGTGCCTTCGAAGGCACGATCATTGCGAAGATGGCGGAGATCACCCAGTCGCCCCACGGGGCCGAATTGCTGGACCTCAAGAACGAGCTCGCGGCGGGCATGCTGGAGACGTGGCGCGACCGCACCGCGTTGATGATGGCGCAGGCGATCAAGCGCGAGACGGCTGCCACCGGCGTCGATCTTGCCGCGCGCGGGCTGTCGGCAGAGGGCCTCGCCGCGATGATGCTGGATACGCTCGAAGGCATGAAGCAGCGCACCAAGGATCGGCAAGCGCTGGTGGCCGGCATTCGCCAACTGGTGCGGACAGTGGATCTGGCAATCCGGAAGTAGGCGTCAGGCAGCCTCACTGATGCGCATCTCGACCTGCAATCCCGCAGCCACAGCCATGTTGACCAGGGTGTCGAGCGCAAACAGATTGATCTTGCCGCGCTTGAGGTCGGATATGCGCGGTTGAGTAACGCCGAGCCGCCGCGCTGCCTCAGCCTGCGTCCAGTTCCTGGCAGCGATATGCTGTTCCAGCGCCATCATCAGCCGCGACCGCAGTTTCATGTTCTCCGCCTCTGCCTGGGTCGGCTCAATGGCGTCCCAGACGCTGGCAAATGTTTCGCTGGTCATTGCGCGAGTTCCTTCACCAGATCACTGTAGCGCCGGGTAGCGATATCCAGATCGCCTTTACGGGTCTTCTGCGATTTCTTTTGAAAGCAGTGCAACACTTAAACAGTTCCGGCAAAGCTTGCGACGTAGATCACACGGAACGCCCCTTCTGCGTCTCGTATCCTGATTTCCTGCGCACCCTTGCCGATAGTGACCATTGGCTTCCAGTCTGTCGGCATCTGGCCATTCTGAACCTTGTCGAGCTGGTAGCCAGCCTCCCGTCGCGCCGCCTCCGGAAACGCGCGCAAATCGGCAAGGGCGTTGCCCCTGAATGCGAGGGCCTTCATCCGCTCAATATATAATATTTTGTATGTATTGCAAGTTGAGGATACAGCGCCGTCGCTGACTAAGGCTTCCGCGCCCGGATGTGCAGGAAGATCGGCGCAACGCGTGTGTCGGCGACCACCGGCTCGGCTGCAGCGACCTCCTCGGATGCCATGGGTTCGCCGAATGCCTCGATCATCAGACCGGCATTTACGATCATCGCAACCCAGCTGGTCAGCGTGCGGTGAAAGCGCGGGATGGCGAATGGTGTCAGCTTCGCCCGCTCCTCTTCCGGGATGGAGGAAAACACCCAGCGCTCGACCTCGCCGTCAGTCTCCTTGAAATAGTCGGCGACCTGCACGGCCACCGGCTCACCCGTTTCGTCGCGGATGTTGCGGCGGGTCGGCGGGACAAAGCAGGGATGCAGGATCGAGAACTGCAGGAAGCCGCCGGGCTTCAGCACGCGGCCGACCTCCTTCAGCACGCCGGCCTGATCCGACATGTCCATCATCGACATGAAGGCGGTGACGAAGTTGAAGCTGGCATCCGGAAAACTAATCGTCAGGCCGTCGCCGAGCACATAGCGGATGCCCAGCGGATCCTGCGCCTCGGCCTCCCCGGCATGGCGAATGAAGGTTGGCGCAATGTCGAGGCCGGTCATCGTGGCTCCGAGTTGCGCAACGGCACGCGTGTTGGTGCCCTCGCCGCAGCCGAGGTCGAGGCCGTTCAGGCCGGTGACATCAGGCAGCATCTTGAGGAAGGCAGGCGTGTTCAGGGCGTCGCGATAGCGGTCGTAACCGGCGCGGCTGTAGGTGGTCCAGACTTCCGCATTGCTCTCCCAATGCGCGGCGACTTGCTCGGCGTCCATGGCGGTCTCCTCCAAAGACTCGGGGAGCGGCGGACTACAGGAGACAGCGCCAGGTTGCAACCTTGCCGGCGCATCGGAGGAGCCCGGATGGGCTGTGGTTGCGCCAGTTGCCCTATGCGTTCCGGTCAGGGAGAGGGTGGTGCAGACGATCCACGGATCATCAGCGATACAGGCGACGGTGGCGGGGAGGTAGGCTCGGCACCCTCCACCACGCCCAGCAGCAGCTTGACGGCCTCCATCCCCAGCTCTTTTGCGGGCTGCCGGACGGTTGTGAGGCTCGGAGTAACAAGCGAGGCGAGCGGCATGTCATCGAACCCGACAACAGAGATATCTTCTGGCACCCTGAGCCCGGATTGCCGACAACAGGCGATGGCCCCGATCGCCATCAGGTCGTTTGCGCATATCAGCGCTGTCGGTCTTTCGCCTGCACTGTTCAGCGCCTCGGCGGCGAGTTGCTCGCCCGATGCCATACGATAGTCACCGGTGAACAAAGGCACGGAATCAGGATCCAGTCCTGCGGCAGCGATCGCCTCACGATAACCGGAGAGGCGCTGTTCGGCGGTCCAGAGCTCCGACGGGCCACCAAGGATCGCCAGGCGCCTGTGGCCCAGAGACGTCAGGTGTGCCGCAATCTCGCGCGCGCCCTGGCGGTTTTGCGACACTACCGAGGGCAGGCTCAGGCCCGGGAGTTTTTCATCAACGAGGACAACCGGACCGACCCTCGTCAATTCTACGAGTGAGGTCATTCCGGTTGTGGCACCGGTCAGATAGATGAGCCCGTCCAGTCTCTGACTGCGCAGCAGACGACTGTTCCATGACTCGCTCTTGCCGCTTGCCTCCGGTGTACAGAGCACGACCAGGACATCCTTCTCGGAGGCGGCCTGCTCGACGCCTTCCGCGATCATTGCGAAATACTGGTTCACAAGGTCCGGAACGACCAGGCCGATCGTTGCGACGCTGCCGCGCTTCAGATTGCGGGCGGACTCATTTGGCGTGTAGCCCAAAGCGCTGACAGCCTCGAGGACCCGGGCCCGTCTGTCCGGCGCAACCGCTCCATTGTCGTTGAGGACATAACTTACCGTGCTCAGGGATACGCCCGCCCGCTCGGCGACATCCTTCATGGTGGGCCGGCGTGCCGGCCTCCCCGAATCCCTTCCCGTGTCCCCGGTCCTGACGTCTGACATATGACTCCCTCGCCGCCTCACTATTGGACTATCGAGCGCTTCCGCTCCAGCGCGGTCTTCGCGTTATCCTCGCGATATAATCGTTTTTGATCTAGCATCAGCGTCCTGTCAGTGAAAGCCGGTTGTTGCCGGCGCACCTGCCCGCGGAAAAACCGGCAACGTACCCGCGTCGAGCGGGAACTTTCTAACCGCCTGATTCTTAAATGTTTTTCTGACCGGCGCAAATGCGCCTTCTGCGGAAGTCCGCAGTGGAGACGCGAACTGGCCCAAACACATGTTGACAAGCCGGACAGGCTGTTGCTACGTTTCAATTGTAGAAAGGGTTCTAATCGAAAATAAATAAACAAAATCAATGGGTGTGTGGAATTTTAGTGCCACATTAGCCTTCGTACTAGAATCGTTAATAGTCCGCCGGTTGCAGCTTAAGCGCCGGAAGGGCAGCCAACCAGAGAGGGTTCACAATGTCCTTAGGCCAACCGTTCGACAACCTGATAATCAACACCGATAACTACAAGCACTGCCACTACCCGCTCTATCCGCCGGGAACCGAGTACATTTCATCCTATATCGAGTCGCGTGGCGGCGATTTTCCGGTCACCATGTTTGTCGGCCTGCAGGCCTATCTCCGCGACTATCTCATGCGCCCTGTGACGCTGGAGGACGTTGATGCGGCAGAATACCTGATGCGCGAGCAGGGGATGCACTTCAACCGCGACAACTGGATCGGGATCATCAACGATCATGGTGGCTATCTGCCGGTCGAGATCGAGGCTGTAGCCGAAGGGACGGTGCTTCCGACGAACAACGTGCTGGTTCAGCTGATCAATACAGATCCCAAATATTACTGGGCGACCAGCTTCTTCGAAACGGCGCTGCTGCGCGCTGTCTGGTACCCGACGACCATCGGCACGTTGAGCTGGCTGTGCAAGCAGACCATCCGCAACGCGCTGGAGCGCACGTCTGACAATGTCGGCGCCCTGCGGCACATGCTGCACGACTACGGCGCACGTGGTGTGAGCTCCCAGCAGTCGGCGGCGCTCGGCGGCATGGCTCACCTGGTCAATTTCAGCCAGAGCGACACAACGCCTGGAATTCTGGCCGCCAAGCGCTGGTACAACGCTGTTGCACCCTCCAACTCCGGGCCCAACTCCGAGCATGCAAGCTTCACCGCATGGGGCCGCGAGCACGAGGTCGATGCGATCCGCAACATGCTGGAGACGTATCGCAGCCACGGTTTTGCGCTTGTCCTGACAGATACCTACGATCACGAGAATTGCGTCAAGAACATCCTCGGCGGCGAGCTGAAGGAGATGGTGCAAAATTTCCCCGGACTGGTGGGCGCGCGCCCGGACTCCGGCGATATTGTGCAGGTTACGGCCGACACGACGGAATGGCTGATGGAAGCCTTCGGTCATGAGGTGAACAGCAAGGGCTTCAAGATACTGCCCGGGTTCATCCGGGTGGTGCAGGGCGATGGCGTCACAGGTCCAAGCCTGCGTCGCGTCTATGCCGAACTTGAGCGCCGGGGCCTGGCCGCTGACAACGCGGTGTTCGGTATGGGTGGCGGTCTGCTGCAACACGTCAACCGCGACACAAACCGCTTTGCACAGAAGGCCAATGCTGTGTGTGTGAACGGCGAATGGCGCAACATTTCCAAGAACCCGACGGGCGAACAGTACAAGGTCTCGAAGGCCGGCCGGCTCGCCCTGATCCGTGAGAATGGCGAGTACAAGACGGTGTCGCGTGACTCGGTGAGCCCCGAACAGAACCTGCTCAAGCCGGTGTTCCGCAATGGTAAACTGCTCAAGAAGTGGGACTTCTCGGAACTGATCGCGGCGAGCGAGGCTCCGGTGCCGGCAGAGTGGTACGAAAGCTGGATCGCGGCGCGGTAACTCGCTCGCCCGGCTTCATCATGTGGCGCCTGGACCGAACAGGCTTCGGGCGCCACGGAGAAAACCGCCTCCGCCGGTCCTTGGCAGGGGCATACAAGAAGATCACTGTTGGCAACAACAGGCACGTAAATGGGAGCGTCCGATGGGAATGAAGTTTTGGGTGACAGCACCGTTCTTTTATCCGGACATGAGCAAATCGTGGTCGGAGGTTCTCGATAGTATGCTGAGGATTGTCGATGCCGCCGAGGAGTATGGTTTCGAGGGCATCACCATCAACGAAAACCAGTTCCAGAACTACGTGTGCAATCCCTCGGCAATGATGTTCGCGGCGGTTGCCGCGCAGCGAACCAAGCGGCTGCGCATCGTGCCCGGCGTCGTTGTCCTGCCCGCGTACAATCCACTCCTGGTGGCCTCCGAGATGTGCCTGCTGGACCACCTTGCACCGGGCCGGATCGGCATCGGCGTGGCGCGCGGCGGCAGCCGGTTCCAGCTTGATCGTATTGGCGTGAAGCCAGAGAACCAGCGCGCGATGTATGAGGAAGGGCTCGAGATCATCCGGCGCCTGTTCGCCGAGGATGACGTCTCGTTCGACGGGAAATTCTACTCGTTCCCGCCGACGACCCTGCTGCCGAAGCCGGCGACCTTGCCGCATCCCGACATCTGGATTGCCTCGCAGAGCAATGACGGCGTCAGGCGAGTTGCGCAGCAGGGCCTCAACCTGATCACGGCGCCAAATTACGGCAACTTCGAGCCGTATGGCGACCTTGAGGAGCTGATCGCGAGTTACAATGACGAGGTCATCAAATCCGGTACCAAACGCGGCCAGGTTATGGTGCTGCGTCATACCTGGGTGGGACGGACCGAGGAGGAAGCGCTCGAGTATTTCGACGATGTCGTGAGCGAGTACAATTACTACATGGCGCTGGTCAAAGGCCCGGGCACTGTGGACACCAAGGAAGGCCGTCTTGCCACGCGTGATGTGGGAGAGAGCCGCAACTATGTGTACCGCGGGCAGATGACGCCCGAGAACCACTCCTTCTCCAGGGAGAACCTGCTCGAGAAGTATGCCGACCCTATCCTCACGACGCCGGATCGCATGATCGAGCGGTTCAAGAGCTACGAGAAGATCGGGGTGGACCATATGGCGTGCCTCATCGCCGTGGGCATGCCCACCGACGCCATTGTCAAGAATATGAAGATGATGGCCGAAGAGGTCTTCCCGGCGTTCGCCTGACCGGGAGCGGCAGGCCAGTACAGCAACGAACGGTGCCACCGATAGTGCGCTGGTGACGGCTTCACGGCCGTCTCCGGTGGGCGCAGGAACAGCAGACGGGATTGTCAGATGATCATCGAGTTACGCGAATACACGCCGATGCCGGGACGGCTGGGGGATGTCATTGACCTGTTCAAGACAGTTGTGATCCCGCTTTTCCGGCGGCACGAGATGAAGGTTGTGGAGGCCGGCTTCACGACCATCGGCGACAGCTCGTTCAACGAACTGATCTACACGATGCAGTTCGCCGATCTGGCCGAACTCGAGCGCAAGTGGAAGGCATTTATTGCTGACCCCGACTGGGTGGCAGCTCTGGCCGAGCGCGAGAAAAGCGGGCCGCTGTATCAGGCCATCCGCCGCCGGACGGCAGATTCCGGTCCTTTCGATGAATTGCTGGTCAGCCGGTAACGCATTCGGGCTTGCCATCACAATCAGGCCCCGCAGAACTCACAGGATGAAACTCTCATGACGATCAGCGAAGCGAACCTTCCAATCGCCAATCCGGGAAAATTCTACATCGACGGAAAGTGGGTCGATCCGTCGACGACACGGACCATCGATGTGATCGACGCGGCGACCGAGGAGCGTTTTCTCAGTGTCGCAGAGGCCGAAGCGGCAGACGTCGCCCGGGCGGTTGACGCCGCGCGCCGCGCATTTGACGAAGGCCCCTGGCCACAAATGTCGCCGGGACAGCGAGCAGAGTATCTCCGCGCATTCGCACAGGCCATCAGCAAACGGTTCGACGATTTTACCCGGATGTGGCCGCGTGAGACGGGTGTGATTGCCAGGATCGTGCCTGCAGTCATGGCGGAGGTGCCGGCTGCGTTCAATTACTACGCCGATCTGGCCGGGCGATATCCGTTTGAACAGGAGGCCCGCACCAGTTCGGGGCAGGGCTTCGGCATGATCGTCGCCGAGCCTGTCGGTGTCGTCGGCGCAATTATCCCGTGGAACACGCCAATACATCTCGCTGCATGGAAGCTCGCGCCGGCGCTGCTTGCCGGATGCACAGTGATCGTCAAGGCCTCGCCGGAGGCTCCGAGTGCTGCTTATGTCATTGCCGAGATCGCCGACGAGATCGGGTTGCCGCCTGGTGTGGTGAACATGATCACCGCAGACCGGATCGCGTCCGAGGCGCTGGTAACCGATCATCGCGTTGACAAGATCACCTTCACCGGCTCCACGGCTGTGGGCAAAAGGATTGCTGGAATCCTGGCCGAGCGGATCGGGCGTTTCACGCTTGAACTGGGTGGCAAATCTGCGGCGATCATCCTCGATGATATGGACATCGACCAGGCTGCCGATAGCCTGGCATCCGGCGCGTGTTTCGTTTCCGGCCAGATCTGTGCGTCGTTGACGCGGGTCATCGTGCCCCGCCACAGACATGACAGGATGCTCGCGGCGCTTGCAGACCGTTTCTCGCAGATCAAGGTCGGCAATCCGTATGACAGCAGCGTACAGATGGGGCCGCTCGCCTCGAGTAGGCAGCGCGAGCGCGTCAAGAGTTATGTCGATCTTGGCAAGAGGGAGGGCGCAACTCTTGGCTTCGGCGGCAATCGCCCGAAGGATCTCGACCGGGGCTGGTTCGTGGAGCCAACCGTGTTCGGGAATGTCGACAATTCCTCGCGCCTCGCGCAGGAAGAGATATTCGGCCCGGTGACGTCGGTCATCCCGGCTGCAGACGAAGACGATGCAATCCGGCTCGCGAATGATTCCGTTTTTGGCCTCAACGCTTCTGTCTTCACACATGATGCCGACCGCGCCCGGGCGCTGAGCCGGCGATTGCGGGCAGGGACCGTGGGCCAGAACGGCAACCGCGCGGATTTCGGGATTGGCTTTGGTGGCTTCAAGCAATCCGGGATCGGACGCGAAGGCGGCGTCGCAGGTTTGCTGCCCTATCTCGAAAACAAGACTGTCGTTCTTGATGAACGGCCACGTTCTTTCGAGATCGAAGAGCAGCCGGGAGCAAGGGCATGAGTGTCGCCCCCGCGACCACGCCTAGGGGATGTCTCCATGTCTTCGACATGGACGGCACGCTCCTGAAGAGCACTGCCACAGTCGAGCTCGCCCGCCAGATGGGGCAACTCGAGGCCGGTCGCAGGATCGAAAGATTGTGGGGCGAGGGCAGCATTACGGAAACGGAGTTCTGGAGAACGCTGCTGGACATTTGCCAGGACGCAACCGAAGCCGATTTTGACGCCGCCTTCGACAGCGCGCCGTGGATGGAAGGCATTGCCGAGACTTTCGCCGATATCCGGTCTCGCGGCGAGACCGTGATCGTGATTTCGCAATCGCCGGCGTTCTTCGTCAGAAGACTGCAAGGCCTCGGTGCGCATGAGACCTATGGCTCGGCTGTGGAGCCTGGCCTGCCTTTGAGCGACACCGCCACGCTCACCGCGCAGGCGAAGGTGACGATCACGGAAGCGGCGCTGGCTGTGCGGAACCTGGGCGCCGATGACTGTGTGCTCTACGGCGACTCTTCCAGCGACATGGAACTGTTCAGGGTGTTCCCTCGAACAGTCGCGATCAACGCCACGCCGGCGCTCAGCGCGCTGGCGGCAATCCACTATTCGGGAACCAACGTCCGCGAGGCCTACGCCATGGGCCGGCAACTCACAGGCGGCGCAGGCCAGGCTCAATCAAGGCAGACAATGCAAAGGAGTGAAGGGTGATGGGCAGCAGAAAATCGCCGATCAGGGTCATGTTTGTTGGGGAATCGTGGGTGAAGCACACGATCCACATGAAGGGCTTCGACCAGTTTCACTCAACCGAGTACCAGGAGGGTGCGGGCCACTTTCTCAAGTGCATGGATGAAGCAGGTTTCGACATAACCTACATCCGGGGCCACGAGATCAGCCTGCGTTTCCCTCGTACGGCGGAGGAAATGGACAAGTTCGATGTCGTGGTGATTTCCGATATTGGCTCGAATTCTTTTCTCTTGCCGGACGAGACGTTCCTGCGGTCCGAGAAGTCTCCGAACCGGCTCGAACTGGTCGCGGATTTCGTCAGGCGTGGTGGCGGCCTTGTGATGATCGGCGGCTACCTGTCGTTCACCGGCATTGACGGCAAGGGCCGCTACGGCATGAGCCCGTTGGCCGGGCCATTGCCCGTCACCCTGCTGCCGCATGACGACCGGAGCGAAAAATCCGAGGGGATCAGCGTCAAGGTGTCTGAACCCGGGCACCCTGTGCTCGGCGGCACGCCCTCCGAGTGGCCCGAACTGCTCGGCTACAACAAGCTGATCGAGAAGCCGGATGCGACTGTGGTGGCGCGGGTGGGTGAAGACCCGATGCTTGTCGTTGGCGCGTACGGGCAGGGGCGAACTGCAGCGTTTGCTTCCGACCTTGCCCCACACTGGGCACCGCAGGAATTCCTCGACTGGCCACACTATGCCGGTCTGTGGAGTGGCATTCTCTCATGGACGGCCAGGACACAGTAGGTCACCCGCAGAAAGAGGAATCCGCGAATGGTCTCGAATAGATCGAAGTGTCTGCTGGCAGGTCGGCCATGAACGGGCGGCTGTTGGTGGTTGGTGCGCTCAACGCTGACCTGGTGGTTACGGCACCGACCTTGCCTGGACCTGGCGAGACGGTTGTCGGCGCAGACCTGCAGCGTCACGGCGGCGGGAAAGGCGGCAACTCGGCCGTGGCTGCGGCGCGCTCGGGCGCCGAGGTCCGGTATATCGGTGCCGTAGGTGATGACGAGCTTGGCACGGCGGCACTCTCCGAGTTGCGTGGCGAAGGGATCGACGTGACCGGCGTCGCGATAAAGCCTGAAACGGCAACCGGAGTTGCGCTGATCGTTGTGGATGCGAAAGGCGAGAACCAGATCGCCGTTGCCGCCGGTTCAAACGCTGCGATCGAGACCCATGACATCGACACAGCGCTGGATCGCTCGAATGGATGGCCGGGATGTGTGCTCATCAGCACCGAGATCTCGCCCCGGGCGGTTGTGCGTGCGGTCAGGGGAGCCTCCGAACGCGGGTGGCTGTGCGTTCTGAACCCTGCACCGCCAATCCCGGACATTCGCGAAATTCTCGAACTGTCGCCGATACTCACGCCGAACCAGGTCGAGTTACGGGACGTGTTCCGCTTGCTCGGTGGTGCCGACGAACCATCGGTGGCTGATGCGGCGGCCGCAGTGGCCGCCCATACCGGGGCGCCAGTTGTCGTTACCCTCGGCGCCGAAGGTGTGCTGGTGTGCGACGCCGAGGGGTTCACCACCCGCATTCCGTCACGTCCTGCAAGCAGGGTGGTCGATACGACGGGCGCCGGTGACACATTCAACGGCGTGTTCGCTGCCAGCCTTGCTGCGGGCCAGGACGTTCTCGGCGCGGCTCGCCGTGGTGTGGCCGCGGCTGCACTTTCGGTCGAGTCTGCCGGGGCGCGAACGAGCATGCCGCTGGCCCCGGCGATCGATGCCGCGATGGCGACCGCAGATATCGGGCGTCCGTGATCCGAACATGTTGTGCCCAGTCTCCATTCCGAAACGAAAGGTCGCCCTATCATGAACCTGATGACGCAGAGGACGAAGGCGTCGCGCCAGCGCCGCTACGCTGCCGGAGCAGCTTCAGACGAATGGCGCTTCTCAAACTCGAAGAAGCTTATGGTCTTTTCCGGAAGATCCAACATGCCGCTGGCAGGGGCTATTGCTGACCGCCTGAAGATCGAGCTCGGCAAGGTTACGCTCAAGACATTCTCGAGCGGGGAGGTTTACAGCAGGTTCGACGGGTCGATCCGTGGCGCTGACGTTTTCATCGTGCAACCGATGTGCGGAAATCCGGAGACGGGCGTCAACGCCAATGATGCCTTCCTGGAACTGCTCCTGATGATTGACGCGGCAGTCGGCGCGAGCGCACACCGCGTGACCGCCGTTGTCCCCTGGTATGGTTACTGCCGTCAGGACAAGAAGTCAGCCCCGCGCGAGCCCATATCCGCCCGTGTTGTCGCGCGTGCACTTGAGGCGACAGGTGTCGACCGGGTGCTGACGATGGATCTGCACGCCGGCCAGATCCAGGGGTTCTTCGGGATCCCGGTCGACCACATGACGGCATCCGGCATTCTGAGCAGCTATTTCGCCGGTCTGGACGATGACCTTGTCATCGTTGCCCCGGACGCCGGGCGGGTGAAGCTCAACAAGCAGTTCGCCACCCAGATCGGCGCCAGCCTTGCAATCCTCGACAAGGAGCGGCCGCAACAGCAGGTCGCCGAGATCAATACCGTCATCGGTGACGTGAGGGGCAAGACGGCGATCGTGATTGACGACATTATCGACACGGCAGGGACCTTGTGTGCCGCAGGTGAGGCGCTGATGAAGGCCGGCGCGCGTCGCGTGGTGGCGGCAGCGACGCACGGGATTTTCAGCGGACCGGCATTTGAGCGTCTCGCGGCCTCACCGTTCGAGGAGGTCGTCGTTGCCGACACGATCCCGTTGCGGGCAGGCGCGCCAGACAAGATCAAGGTGCTGTCGTGCGCGCCGCTTCTGGCGGAAACGATCAGCAGCATCTTCATCGACGAGTCTGTCAGCGCCGTCTTTGATGGCAAGAACCACGTATTCTAAACAGGGGAGAAAGCACCATGGCTCATATTGAAGCATCGTTTTTCAACAGGCGGTTTGAGGACGACCAGTTCAGCGAGAAGATGATCACGGCGTTGACCGAAGCGGTCGCATCGGTGCTTGGCGAAGACGCCGGGAAGGACACGACGATCATTCTGCACGGCGTCGACCCGGCACGCTGGGGGTTCGGCGGCATGCAACTGTCGAAACGGTGACGTGACGACCGATGCCACATGTCGAGGCGACTTTTGCCGACACGCGATTTGAAGACGGCCAGTTTGCCGGGCGGATGATCACGGCACTGACCGAGGCAGTTTCCTCGGTCCTTGGTGAGGATGTCGCCGATAGCACGACGGTCATTCTGCACGGCATCGACCGGACAGGCCGGCGTGATGAGCAGCTGTCCGGCCAGTGAGGCTGGCAGGGAGGCGCGCACATGGCTGACGGGACCACCTGCCCGGGAGCAGGATCAAGGAACGCTGCGCTTCCGGGAATGGAGATGTGATGACGACGGGTTCAACCTTTGATGTTCACAACCCGGCGACGGGCCAGATTGCCGGTCAGGTCGCGGATGGCACGGTGGAGAGTGCGTTGCTGGCGGTTGACCTGGCCGCCGCCGCGTTCCCGGGATGGGCTGCGACGCCTGCCAGGACGCGCGCTGAAATCCTGCGCCGTTGTCACGATCTCATGCTCCGGGATGCCGAAACGCTGGCCGCGCTGATTGCGGAAGAGAATGGCAAGTCTGCCGCAGATGCCCGCGCCGAGGTGATCTATGCCGCAGAGTTCTTCCGGTGGTTCTCCGAGGAGGCTGTGCGTGGCGAGGGGACTTATGGAGAGGCTCCGGGAGGTGGTGCCCGGACGCTTGTGGCGCACGTTCCCGTTGGCGTTGCAGCGCTTGTCACACCATGGAACTTCCCTGCCGCGATGGGTGCCAGAAAGATCGCTCCGGCTCTGGCGGCGGGCTGCACCGTGGTGCTCAAGCCGGCTGAGGAGACACCTCTCACCGCACTCGCACTGGAGCGGATATTGCTGGAGGCTGGCGTCCCTGCAGGGGTCGTCAACATCGTGCCGACCACCAACGCTCCGGCCGTGGTATCGGCCTGGCTTGCCGACGAGCGTGTGCGCAAAATCAGCTTCACAGGCTCCACCAATGTCGGTCGCGCACTGCTGCGGCAAGCCGCTGACCGTGTCGTCAATGCGAGCATGGAACTTGGTGGAAACGCGCCGTTCGTTGTCATGGCGGATGCCGATATCGACGCAGCAGTCGACGGTGCGATGATCGCAAAGTTCCGGGGAGGCGGACAGGCCTGCACAGCGGCCAACCGGTTTTACGTACATGCCAGCGTTCACGACGCGTTTGCGG
Organism: uncultured Mesorhizobium sp.; assembly: GCA_964480545.1. Lineage (GTDB taxonomy): Bacteria > Pseudomonadota > Alphaproteobacteria > Rhizobiales > Rhizobiaceae > Mesorhizobium_G. The sequence continues at coordinate 13,889 of CAYZQP010000024.1, forward strand.
AAAAGTTCTGCGAGCTGGTCAAAGCCCTGAAGGTCGGGCCCTCGTCAGACGCGCTCAACCAGATCGGTCCGGTGATCAGCAGCAAGGCCCGTGCCCGGATTGCCAGTCTGGTTGATAGTGCCGTGGCTGAAGGCGCGCGGATCGCAGTTCAGGGTACGGTACCCGATATCGGATGGTTCTACCCTCCGACGATTCTCGTGGACGTACCCGTCGGCGCGCGCATACTCTCCGAAGAGATTTTCGGACCCGTGGCACCAATCGTCGCCTGGACGGACGAGGACGCAATGTTGGCGTCAGTCAATGATTCCGAGTTTGGCCTGGCGGCCTATGTCTATGCCGGCCGCATGCAGGACGCGCTGCGGATCGGAGAAAGGATCGCTGCAGGCATGGTCGGGATAAATCGCGGTGTTGTCTCGGACCCATCCGCTCCGTTTGGCGGGATCAAGCAGAGCGGCATCGGCCGCGAGGGTGCCCACGAGGGAATGCGTGAGTACCAGGAGACCCGCATGTACAGTATCGACTGGAGATGAGACAATGGAGATGACCAGCTTCAAAGCGTCGGTGCTTGCAGCGTGGGATGCCGCCTGGAACCGCGGGCAGGTTGATGCCCTGGACGAGATCGTCCACTCCGACTACGCGCTGGAGAATACCGGGCTCGGGCGAACGTCGGGACTTTCGGAGTTGAAGGCGCAGATCCTTGACATGCGGGCGGCGATGCCAGACCTGCAAACAACCGTCGACAAGATCGTCGTTGATGGCGACGACTTTGCGATCTTCTGGTCAGCGACGGGAAGGTTTGCCAACGCATTCCGCGATGTGCCGCCGAATGGACGTACGCTTCAATCTCGAGGCGCGGTTCAGGGAGCTCTGCAAGACGGGCGGATCATTCGTGAGCGAGTGTCCTGGGACCCCAGCGTGGAGATGCTCTCGGACCTGGGTGCGCCGGGTCTCGGGTCAGCATTCGAGGCCGGTGCCGCGCTCAGGAAAGCCAACGAGGGACCGAGCGCCGAGGAACTCAAGGAGTTTAACCGCAAGTTCGTGTCGGGCGTTACCGTGGTGACCGTGCAGGACACAGCCGGCCGGCCCCGTGGGCTGGCGGTAAGCGCCTATATGTCCCTGTCGCTGGATCCGCCACTCGTGGTTGTCTGCGTGCAGAATACATCCTCGACATATCCGGCGCTGTTCGAGTCCGGGCATCTCGGGATCAACATTCTGTCCCACGCGCAGAGAGATGTGGTGGACAGGTTTGCATCCAAACTGGATGACAAGTTCGCCGGCATCGAGTGGCACGCCGGACCGGCGGGGTCTCCGCTGATCCATGGCGCATCGGCGTCCGTCGAGGCAGAGATCAAGGAGCGCTTCCGGGCCAAGACTCACGTGGTGATCATCGCGCGGGTTCGTCACCTGGAGATCACCGGGGTCGATCCGATGGTCTACAAGGCCGGCAAATTCTACGACGGTGCCTCGCTCAGGGAGATCTGACTCATCCGGCGAATTTGCGAACCCGCCACTCTGCTACGATGGATTTTCGAATGCCCCTCTATCGCAACTTCAACAGCCAGGAAGAGCTGGATCTGGAGTACCGCCCGGAGGCCAGACTCGCCGACCCAAGGGCTTTCGACAAGATTATCGAGCAGCGCAGTGTCTGGTCAGAGGAGGCCAGGAAAGAGCTGACGCGACGCCAGGCGGATATACATTACGGCCCGACCCTGCTCGAAAAGATGGATTTCTATCCAGCCAGCGCGGGCGGACCTGTCATGGTGTTCATCCATGGCGGCTACTGGTTCGATCCCCGGCTCCGAAAGGAGAATTACATCTGGGTCGCCAGAGGTCTCAATCAGGTCGGGATCAACGTTTTCATCATCGACTACCAGGTCTGCCCGGTGGTGACGATTGACGAGATCACCCGTCAATGCCGTGCGGCGGTGGCCTATATCTATCGAAACGCCGGGCGCTTCGATGTTGATCGCGAGAGGATACACGTCACCGGTAATTCTGCCGGCGGCCATCTGACTGCAATGGTGGCGGTTACCGACTGGGTCGGCGACTACGGACTGCCCGACAACGTTGTCAGAAGCGGGTATCCAATCAGTGGCCTCTATGATCTGGAGCCCTTCCAGTGGACCTGGTTACAGCCGAAGATCCAGTTCACCGGCCAGGAGATTCGCCGCAACAGCCCGATGTTTCAGGTGCGGGAGAAGCTGCCGCCGCTGCTGATCAGCTGGGGTGCGACCGAAAGCGACGAGTTCTGGCGGCAATCGCAGGAATTCGGCGCTGCCTGGGCAGACAAGGGCAACGATATGATCCTCCATCCGCAGCCCGGGTGTAACCATTCCTCCGCCATCAGCGGCTTCGCCGATGGCAGGAGCGAGCTCTGCAGCATGATCGTCCAGCACATGGAGAGATCATGGGGCTCGACAGGCTGAATGCCTTCGGCGAGGCAGCCGGGAGGTCAGGGATCACCTGACAGCCTGTAGCAGCCAGGCGAACCCGGTTTGGCCTGCACAGCGTCTGCACAAATCTCCCTGAAAACCGCACCGCGACGCCCTTGTGATGGAGCAGGACCGGGCGATTGTGCCGCCATGAGCACGCACCGCCCGCCATCGCGCATTCCATCGATCCTCATCAAGGAGGGCTGGTGGCTGCTGCCGCGTCCCGACCAGAAGCCGCCGGTTCTGGTGCTGCGCCTGACGCCGAACAGGAAATCCGCATGAATACGTTTGCCTTGCAGCAACCGGCCGTCGCCTCGGCCAGGCCTGGCCAGCTGCCGCTGATCGCCCTCGCAGTTGCGCTCGCGGCACTGGCCGATTTTCTTCTCTACGGCCAGCCAACCGGCATTGGCTGGGCCTTGCTCGCAGCCGCGGTTTGCGTCGCGATTTTCTACCGGATGGGTGGTGTTACAGGCTGGCGCGCGGCTGCGGCACTGCTGGCCATCGCGCCTCTGGTGGAGAATGTCAGCGGCCTGTCGCTGGCGGTCTCGGGTGCTGGTCTGGCGGCAATTGCGCTGTCCTGTTCAAAGCGCCTGAGTGGATCGCTGGAACGCCGGTTTCTCCAGGTCATCACCTTTGGTCTGCAGGCGCCGTTTCGGCTGATAGGGGACCTCAGGGTAATCCGCCGGCTGAAAGGCCGGTTGAAGCGTAGGGCGCAACGCGTGCGTGGTGCGCAACTGCTCGTGTGGGTTATGCCTGTCGCGCTGGGGCTGGTTTTCCTGTGGCTGTTCGCAGTGGCAAATCCGGTTGTCCAGGACGTGCTCCTGCGCCTCGACCTGTTTTTCTTTTTGCCCAGGATCGAGCTTGCCCGCATTTGCTTCTGGCTGATTGCGATAGCCGGTGCATGGGCCTTTCTGCGGCCGCGCTTTTCTCGCCCAACCCGCAAGAAAACCCGCAAGTCCGCTGTTGCCGAAACGACTGCCAGGACGTCAGCGCCGGACCCGGGAAAGGTGCCTGCCGGGAGATTGCAGACCAATGCCTCGCTGACCGACATTGTGTTCGGTCGTGCCGCACTGCTGCGGGCGCTGCTCCTGTTCAACGCGATGTTCGCGCTGCAGAGCCTGCTCGATCTCGCCTATCTCTGGGGTGGTGTCGCGCTGCCGGATCATCTGACCTATGCCGAATATGCGCATCGTGGCGCCTATCCGCTGATCGTTACAGCACTGCTTGCGGCCGGCTTCGTGCTGCTGGCGCTGAAGCCGGGCAGCGATACGGAGGCCGACCGCACCATACGCTGGCTGGTCTATCTCTGGATCGGGCAGAATGTGCTTCTGGTGATCTCGTCGATGCTGCGGCTCGACCTCTATGTCAGCGTCTACTCGCTGACCTACTGGCGCATCGCCGCCTTCCTGTGGATGGCTCTCGTCGGGGTTGGCCTCGTGCTGATCATCGCACGGATCAAGACCCGCCGTTCGGCTGAGTGGCTGACGTCGGCCAATCTCCTGGCGCTGATGGTGCTCGCCTACGCGTCGTGCTTCATCAACTTTGCCGCGATCATTGCCAACTGGAACGTCGACCATTCGCGGGAGATGACGGGAACCGGCATGTCGCTCGACAGGGCCTATCTTCACCGCCTGGGCCCACAGGCGGCACCGGCTCTGGCCCGCATAGAGGAAGCAAACGCGGCTCCCTGCTACGACCATTCCGGCCAGCTGGTGAACCGCTACCGGCTTCCCATGCAACCGGACGGTGGCAGCTATCAAAGCTGCAGCGTCTACTCCCAGGCCGACCCGAATGTGATGATCGCCCTCATCCGTGCGTTCCGGCACGACATGACCAACTGGCGCGCATGGACCCTGCGAAACCTGCGCCTGCAACACAGCCTCGCCATTCTGCAAAAGTAAGCGGAGAGAAAGACAATCATGCTACATCAACGCATCGAATCCAGAGAGTACTGGCCCGTGAGAGCACATCGGATCCTTGTTGCCGACGACGACGCGCATATCCGCGACGTTATCTGCTTCGCGCTGCAGAAGGCTGGCATGGAGACCACAGTGGCCGGCGATGGCGAAGCGGCGCTTGAGGCCGCGCAAAAGATCAAGCCGGATCTGATCGTGCTGGACGTCGGAATGCCGAAGATGGACGGGCTGGAAGTCTGCCGTGAGCTGCGCAAGACCTCGTCAACGCCGATCCTGTTCCTGTCGGCCCGCGATGAGGAGATCGACCGCATCCTCGGGCTTGAGATGGGCGGCGACGACTATGTCACCAAGCCGTTCAGCCCGCGCGAACTGGTGGCGCGCGTCAACGTCATTCTCCGCCGCGCGCAGGGCGCGATGCAGCAGGATGAAGCAGCGGAGCAGATCGCGCTCAGGCAAGGGCTGCTCGAGATGGACGCCGGTCGCCGCACCACCACCTTTGGTGGCCAGACCGTCGATCTGACAGCGCTGGAATTCGCCATCGTCTCGAAGCTGCTGGAGAAGCCTGGCCACGTGTTCGACCGCGCGCGCATCATGTCGGAGGCTTATGCGAAGAACATCCATGTCGCCGATCGCACGGTCGACAGCCATATCCGCAACATCCGCGCCAAGTTCGCCAGGCTCGGGGCGGAGGATGTGATCGAGACGGTCAATCGCGTCGGATTCCGGATTGGCCGATGCGGTGGCTGACCGGCAACTGGCGACCCCGTCTCGTCACCGTCGTTCTGGGCATTCTGCTGACGGTGCTGGCGCTGCCGCTGGTCGGGCTGTTTTTCTTCCGGCTCTATGAAAATACGCTGATCAGACAAACCGAAGCGGAACTGATCGCGCAGGGCGCTGCGCTGGCTGCAATCTACGCCGCTGATATCAAGGAAGCCAATGTTTCTCCGGATCGTTTCGGCCCCGAGGTCAAATTCCGGCGCTATGAGGATCAGGATCCGCGCACGAAAATCCTGCCGGTGGAAACGCGGGGCCAGTTCGTTGTCTATGGCCGCTTCACGCCAATAGAGCCGACGCTGGACCTGGCTGTGGATGTGATCTTGCCGCCTCGCCCGCCAGCCCATCCCGCCGCGCCGGTTGATCCGCAATATGCTGCTGTCGGGGCGAAACTCTCGCCATTGCTTGCCGACACCCAGCGGATAACGCTGGCGGGCTTCAAGCTGCTCGATCCGCAGGGTGTCACGGTCGCTGGCAGCCAGGAAGTCGGCCAGTCGCTCGCACATGTGCCGGAAGTGGCGATGGCGCTGGCCGGGCGATATGACAGCGTGCTCAGGCAGCGTGTTTCCGACCAGCCGCCGCCCTCGCTTTACTCGCTCAGCCGTGGCGCCAAGGTGCGGGTTTTCGTTGCGATGCCTGTTGTCATCAATGACCGGGTGGCGGGTGTTGTTTACATGTCGCGCACCCCCAGCAACATCATCAAGCATCTCTATGGCGAACGCGGCAAGGTGGCGCTGGCGGCACTCGCGATGCTCGCGGCGACGCTGATGATCGGTTACGTGTTCGTGCGCCTGATCTCCGGTCCGATGAATGAGCTTCTTGACCGCACCCGGCGCATTGCCGATGGCGATGACGAGGCGCTGAAGCCGCTGGCGCATCACGGCACCAAGGAAATGCACTCGCTGGCGACCGGCTTTCTGGATATGGCGCGGAAACTACGTGCGCGCTCGGACACGCTGCAGACCTTTGCGACGCACGTCTCGCACGAACTGAAATCGCCTCTCACCTCGATCCAGGGTGCAGCCGAGCTTCTGCGCGACGGCAGCGAGGATATGACACCCGAGGAGCGTAAGCGCTTTCACAGCAACATTGCCGAGGACTCTGACCGGTTGAAGGCACTTGTTCGCCGGCTAATCGAGCTGGCGCGCGCGGAGAATACCGAGCCGGGCAAGGAGGCATCAACGCTGGGTGAAGCCATCCGGCAGGTCGTTCCGTCATCGAAACTAACTGTGAGAGCAGTGGCCGGCGACGATATCGCAACCCAGATATCGAGCGAGAATCTGGCGATTATTCTGACCAACCTGGCGGAGAACTCGGCCAGTCATGGCGCAACCACGCTGCTCCTTTCAGCGACCCGCTCGGATGGTATGGTCATGCTGGCTGCGCAGGATGACGGCGAAGGGGTACCAGAAAACGACCGGGAGAAGATCTTCGAACCGTTCTTCACGACGCGCCGCACGTCTGGCGGCACGGGTCTCGGGCTTGGCATTGTGACGGCGCTGGTCAAAAGCCATAATGGCTCTATCGAGCTGGCCGACTCGCCGCGCGGCGCTCGCTTCGAAATCGATCTGCCGGCGGCCTGAGGGTGCGTATGGCGGTCTGGGCGTTATGTCTCTGGTTCGAAGAACACGGCGTCGAGGCAATCCATCCCGACGACCTGGACGCGTTGCGTCTGCTCAAACCCTCGGGCAAGGTCTTCAGACTTGTCGAAAGCCAGGCCGATTATTGCGTGCTCGAGTATGGCTCTGTCACCTATCGCGTTCGCCCGGACCTGGTGAGAGAGCTCGACTACGGGCCGATCCACAGTGTGGGGGATGACGTCATGGTCGCAGACGGGACTCCTGCGACAGTTCGGGGCGTATTCTGGCATCACAAGACAGCGCGGCCGTTCTACACATTGCGTATTGCTGGCAAGGCCAGGACCAGACGCTATTTGCCGGAAGATATCGGGTCAGGGGAGGCCAGGTGACTTACGACATCGTCATTATCGGCGGAGCCATCGTCGGCAGTTCTGTTGCGTACTATCTGCGTCAGGAGGGCTTTACCGGTTCTATCGCGGTGATCGAGCGAGACCCGCAGTTTGCGCAGGCGGCGACAACGCTTTCGATGGCCTCGATCCGCCAGCAGTTTTCGATTGCCGGAAACATCAGGCTGTCGCGCTTCACGCTCGATCTGTTTCGCAGATTGAGGGATGAGTTCGGAGCAGAGGCTGACATAGGTTTTCGTGAGGGCGGGTATCTGATCCTGGCGACGGAAGACGGTCTGCCGGTGCTGCGATCCAACCACGTCACGCAACTGGCCGAAGGTGGCGATATTCTGCTGGAGGACGCCGAGGTCCTGGGGCGACGTTTCCCCTGGCTGTCGACCGAGGGGCTTGCCGGGGGCGCTTACGGACGGTCCGGTGAGGGCTGGTTCGATGCTCACGCGCTGCTCGGTCTGTTTCGCAAGGCGCTGAAATCGAAGAATGTGGATCTGATCGCGGGGGAGGTTGCGCAGATTCATCGCGATGGTGATCGTGTCACCGGGGTGACGTTGAAAGACTCGACTCATTTCGATGCCGGTATGATTGTGAATGCCGCTGGTCCGAATGCGGGCGTGGTCGCGGGGCTTGCTGATCTCGCGCTGCCGGTCGAGCCGCGCAAGCGGACAGTGTTCGTGTTCGAGGCGCGGGAGAAATACCCGGATATGCCGCTGCTTGTTGATCCCTCCGGCGTCTATGTCCGTCCCGAGGGCTCGGTCTATCTGACAGGCGGAGCCGAAGCGGATGAGGGTGACGGACCGGCTGATCCCGACGATTTCGAGCCGAAGTGGGAGCTTTTCGAGGAGGTGATCTGGCCTGTTCTGGCGACCCGTATTCCGGCGTTCGAGGCGATCAAGATGACACGCGCCTGGGCCGGGCACTATGACTACAACACGCTCGACCAGAACGCGGTGGTCGGGCCTCATCCCGAGGTCAGCAATTTCATCTTCGCGAATGGCTTTTCAGGCCACGGACTGCAGCAGGCACCGGCGGTCGGCAAGGCTCTGGCTGAACTGATCGTGCATGGCGCATATCGCAGCATTGACTGCTCGGCTTTTGGCTACGAGCGCATCGCAAGCGGGCAGCCGTTTCGTGAATTGAATGTGATTTGAGAGCCTACCCCTGACCGCGTCGCAGCAGCTTCTTGAGGCGCTGTTTGCCGTCGTGCATTGCCTGCAGTTGACGGGCGAGCACTGTGGTGCGCCATCCCGCAGGGCCGACAACGATTGTGCCGATGGTTCGGCGCCCATTCCACAGGCCGGTGAGCAAGTGGTCCTCGACCGTCGTTGACGCATCCATGTCGGCGAAATCATCGCTGGCGTAGAAACGTTCAATGACGAGATACTCCAGCACCAGCCCAGGACTGAACTTGCGCCACGCCTCGTCATAGGCGACCTTCGGCGTGTAGCCGGTTTTGCCGCTGGCAATATTGATGCTCATCGCGACCGGCTGGCCGTCCACCATCAGGCTGTCGATGCTGGCTAGGCCGTCATAACCGGGCTCCCCGCCATAGGCCTGCCGCGCGAATGCAGCATGCTCGGGCTTTGACAGGAAGGCTGTGCCCGCCGCGCCCTTCCAGCCGGCCTGCTCCATCGCCAGAAACTGTTCCAGCCGCTGGCGCACCAGATCCGGTGCTATGGCGCGTTCGAAACTGACGTCGCCAGCATCCTTGAGGCGTCGCAGGTTGCGCTGGATGTCTTTCATCCGGCTTTTGCCGATGACTTGCCCCGCATGAATCTGAATGTCGGCGAGACCGGGCGACAGATGGGCACGGTTATAGGGCGCGACAACACGCGTCTCCATCCGTGACCGGGATGCGCCGAATGATGCCCGCCGGTGAAACGGTCCGTCTATCTCGACATTCGGGAAGACCCAGTACTTTGGCGCGCGGCTGGAGCGCACGGTGGCCAACCAGGCTTCGATGACCTCACTTGCCGTGTCGGCATCGACCAGTGGTGCGCCAAAGTACTGGGTCTTCCCGAATGTCG
>CAYZQP010000025.1:0-4270 GCA_964480545.1 uncultured Mesorhizobium sp.
CTTCGAGCAGGCCGAGGGCGGCACGCTGTTCCTGGACGAGATCGGCGACATGCCGATGGAGGCGCAGACGCGGCTTCTGCGCGTCTTGCAGCAGGGCGAATACACGACGGTTGGCGGGCGCACGCCAATCAAGACCGACGTGCGCATTGTCGCTGCGACCAACAAGGATCTGCGCGTTCTGATCAATCAGGGCCTGTTCCGCGAAGACCTGTTCTACCGGCTGAACGTCGTGCCGCTGCGGCTGCCACCACTGCGCGAGCGGGCCGAAGATGTGCCGGATCTGATCCGCCATTTCTTCGGGCTCGGCGAAAAGCAGGGGCTGGCTGCCAAGCGCATCTCCTCTGATGCAATGGAGGCGCTGAAACGCTACCCTTGGCCGGGCAATGTGCGCGAGCTGGAAAATCTGGTGCGCCGGCTGGCAGCCCTTTATCCGCAGGAAGAAATCTCGCGCGAGACGATCGAGCTCGAACTCAGTGCCGGGATCGAACCGAGTGTCAGCATGCCCGGCAGCATCGCCGAAGAACTGACCATCGGGCAGGCGACCGAGGCCTGGCTGCAGCGCTACTTCAAGTCGTTCGGCGACAGCCTGCCGCCGGTCGGACTCTATGATCGCATCCTGGCGGAGGTCGAGCACCCGCTCGTGCTGGCCTCTCTTGCTGCGACCCGCGGTAACCAGATCAAGGCAGCCGAGTTGCTTGGCCTGAACCGCAACACGCTGCGCAAGAAGATCCGCGAGCTCGGCGTGAATTACTATCGCGAGGCGAAGCGGTAACCTACCGCGCCGGCTGCTCGTCCAGGGCAGCCTTGGCTTCGTCGTTGAGCGCCTGGCCGGCGCGCTTTGGCGTGGTCAGCGGGGCAGGGGTCGGGGCCGGCATGTTGCCCTTCATGAAGCCGCGCCCGGCCTGAATGCCGCCGGCAAGCTGCGCCTCGAAGCGGGCTTCGTCACGCTCACGCACATCCTGGATGGTTTCTGCGGCTTCCTCCGGGTCGACGCCCAGATGCTCCAGCATCGTCTTGCCGAACAGGAGCGCTGACTCGAAGGTTTCGCGCAGCTGATATTCGACGCCGATTTCCACAAGTTTCAGCGATGAGCCGCGGTCGAATGAACGCGCGAAGACGGGGATCAGCGGATATTCGGATTTCATGTGCTCGGCGATCTGCACCGCGACATCGCCCTTGTCGACGCAAATGAGCACGGCGCGCGCCCGCCCGGCTCCGGCGGCATGCAGGATGTCGAGCCGCGCACCGTCACCATAATAGACCTTGAAGCCGAAATTGCCGGCGGCCTGGATCATCTCGACATCATTGTCGATGATCGAGACATCAACACCGCGCAAAAGCAGCGGCTGGGCCGCGATCTGGCCGAAGCGGCCAAAGCCGATGATCAGCACGCTGGCGTTCAGCTCGTCGGCCACGTCGATGCCATCCATGGAGGCGCCTGCAGCCTTCGGCCCGTAGCGCTTGTGCAGGATCATCATCAACGGCGTCAGCACCATCGAGATGATGATGATCGCGGTGAGCGTGGCGTTGGCGTTTCCGTCGATGATGCCAACAGCGGTGGCGGCCGAGTAGAGCACGAAGGCAAACTCGCCGCCCTGCGCCATGATCACAGCGCGCTCAAGTGATTCGGCGTGGCTCGCCTTCAGGAAGCGCGCGATCGCGTAAATGCCAACGCCCTTCATCACCATGTAGAGCACGACATAGACGGCGATGAGCTGCCAGTTCTGCGCAACAACGGTGAGGTTCAACGACATGCCGACGGCCATGAAAAACAGGCCGAGCAGGATGCCGCGGAACGGTTCCACATCGGCTTCGAGCTGGTGGCGGAAGGTCGATTCGGACAGCAGCACGCCAGCCAGGAATGCGCCCATCGCCATCGACAGGCCACTGACCTGCATGAGCAGCGCGGCCCCAAGAACGACCAGCAAAGCGGCGGCAGTCATCACTTCGCGCGCATGCGCATCGGCAAGTACGCGGAACAGCGGGTTGAGCAGATAGCGGCCCGCGAGGATCAGGCCGACAATCGCCGCAACGCCAATGCCGACCCCGACCAGACGCTCGCTGATCGTAACGGCCTCACCCGGTGCGGCAGGTGCCAGGAACGCAACCAGCGCCAGCAGCGGCACGATGGCCAAATCTTCCAGCAGCAGGATCGAGACCATGCGCTGCCCGCGCTGCTCCGACATCATGCCGCCCTCTTCGAGGATTTGCATGACAATGGCCGTCGAGGTCAAAACGAAGCCCGCAGCGGCAACAAATGACACCGCCCAGGGGAAGCCGCCAAGCACGCCGGCCAGTGTGAGCAGCGCAGAACACAACCCGACCTGCAGCACACCCAGGCCAAATATCTCCTTGCGCAGGCCCCAGAGCCGGGTCGGCCGCATTTCGAGCCCGATGATGAAAAGAAACATCACAACGCCGAGTTCGGCGACATGCAGAATGGCTTCCGGCTCACTGAAGATCTTCAGGCCGAACGGGCCGATGACGAGACCGGCCGCCAGATATCCAAGGATTGATCCAAGGCCGACCCGCTTGAACAATGGCACTGCGATAACCGCCGCCCCAAGCAGCGAGACCACTTGAACCAGATCTACTCCACCAGATGCTTCGCCAGCCATGCAGCCCCCGTGGCGCGGCGCAATGCCAGCGCGCAATGGACCATGCTATAGCGCGCGCAAACCGGGCCGCAAGCCTCGGCGACGCGAATATGAAAGTGGATTGTGGTTTAGGGTTTTGTCGAACCGACGGCGAGACCGTCAACGCGCTTGAGGTTCATGCCCATCACCGGGACCATCTTGCCGTCGACGCGCACCGACACAGTGACGACCATCGAATCATCGGCCTTGACGCGCGCAATCATCGCGCCACGCAGTTGCGCGCGTGCCAGAGTGAGTACGACGCGCTCGCCGCCAACAACATTGCCACCGACAACGTCCAGGCCGTTGCCCTTGGCACCGTCCATGAAAGTGCCGGCATAGGCATTGCCGCGTGCCTCAACAGTGGCGCGGATCTTCTCGGTGAACACACCCACCCGGCACACGCCGTCAAGCGTCATGCCTGATCGCGCCTGTCCCGACATTCCCTGCAGGTTGCAGTTGAACTTGGTGCCCTTGTACTTGCCGGCAACGATCTCGCCGGGTCCGCTCCACGCACCCTCGATCTTCTGGAAGAACTGCCTGTCCTTTGCAGGCGAAGCCTGCGTGGCGCTGGCAGCCAGGCCCGAAAGGGCAAGACCAAGAAACAGGGACCGGAATGCAGACTTCATAGGGAACACCAGGAACGAAACTGGGCGGAAACAACTCGTCTGCACCATCGCCAATAATGGTTAATGGTCCGTCTAGCTGACGTCGCCAATCGCCTGCCGGTTTCACAAAAACGTGGGCAGGTCGGTATTGGCTGTGGCTGTTATTCCTTGGGGTCGATGCCCTTGGCCTTGCTGAACGATGTCAGCGCCGACAGAAAATCGCCAAGTCCCGGACGTTTCACCGCGACAAAGGGCAGGGGCCGCACCGTATCCATGGCGGCGAGGCCGATACGCGCTGTCATCATGCCATTCACCACGCCCTCGCCAAGCTTGGCAGACAGCCGGGCGGCGAGGCCATGGCCGAGGATTTGCTGCACGAAGCTGTCGCCGGCGGCAAGCGTACCGGTGACGGCGAGGTGAGCGATGACATTGCGCAGCAGGCGGAAGAAGCCGAGCGTGCCGGGCCGCCCGCCATAGAGCTCGGACAGGCGGCGGATCAAACGCGTTGATTCGAACACGACGTAGATCAGGTCGACCAGCGCGCGCGGGCTGATGGCGGTGACCACAGAGACGCGCTTGGAAGCGTCCATGATCATGGTCGTGGCGCGCGAATCGAGATCGCGCAATAGTTCGGTCTCTGCCAGCTTCACCAGATTGGCACCGTCGACGATGTCGCCGCGCAGGTCGTCAAGCGTGCGCCGCCCTGCCGCCGTATCGGGCCGGCTGGAGAAGATCGCAACCAGCCTGTCGACCACACCGCGCGCCTGTTTGGCATCGTCGCTGGCGATTGCGGCGGTCGCAACCTCGCGCAACTGCTCGACCGAGGCGAGCCGCATCAGGCCGGAGAGTTCGCGCACGACAAGAACCACCAGCGCGATCACGGCGATAGCCGCTGCCAGTGCCGCCAGCCAGCCCAGCCACTCGTTGCGGGTAAACAGGTCGCGGATCAGTTGATCGGCCCAGAGCCCGACGGCGAGGCTGACCAGCACACCGAGTGCCGAGAAGAAGATCGCCCCCAGTCGCGAG
>CAYZQP010000025.1:4280-11540 GCA_964480545.1 uncultured Mesorhizobium sp.
GAGCGGCGCTTCGGTGCGACCGGCAAAGGTGGATCGATCGTCGCAAGCTGGCTTTCGTCGAACACATCTACTTCCGCCGGCGTTACTACGGCCGTCGTGCGAATCGCCTGCGGCTTACGCGGTGCGGCCGCAGTCGGCTTCTTTCTCGACGTTTCCTCTTGCCCATGTTCGGGCTCGATGCGGAACGCCTGGGGCTGTCTTTGTGTCATGCCAGCCGGTCTCCGATCAGAAACTGGATTGCCCGGTCGAGGCGGATATGCGGCAGCGACAGGGTCGCGCCATCTTCGCTCTTCTCTAGTTTTGGCGGCCGGAAGCGCACGAAGCGGATATGCGCGCCGTCCTCATCGGGTGAGAACAGGCTTGCCGTATCGGCCGGCAGGTCGCCTGGAAACACCGCTGTCTCGGTCTTGCCATCGAAGGTCTCGTTGCCGATGGTTTCGCCCTTGATCGGTGTGCCGATGATGACCGGGAGCGTCTCCTTGCCCTGCTTGACCGTGCCCTCACGTGTGGCGCGCACGGCAGCCATCGCCAGCACCTCGATTGAGGCTCCTGAAATGTCAGCACGCTTGATGGCCTGATCAGCCAGCCTGCGCACAATTGCCTGCAGCCGATTATGGCTTTCGTGGTGCAGATGGTCGGCTTTGGTTGCCGCGATCAGGATGCGGTCGATGCGCCTGGTAAACAGGTCTGTCAGGATATTGGCGCTGCCCGGCCGGAAACAGGCGAGGATTTCGGCCACTGCGCGCTCAAGGTCGAGCAGCGCGCCATGGCCGGCATTCATCGCCTGCAACGCGTCGATCAACACGATCTGACGGTCGAGCCGCGCGATGTGGTGGCGGAAGAACGGCTTTACGACATGGGTTTTGTAGGCCTCGTAGCGGCGCTCCATCATGGCGTGCAGCGAACCTGCGCGGGCGCGCGCATCCTTCGCTATGGGCAGGGGCGCAAAGGTCAGGGCAGGGGAACCGTCGAGGTCACCCGGCATCAGGAAACGCCCCGGCGGCAGGGTCGAGAGCGCGCGATCATCAGCCTTGCAGGCGCGCAGATAGGCTGAAAATCCCTCGAACAGTTTGCGCGCTGTCATTTCGTCAGCGCCGGCGTTCGGGTCAATGCCTGCTGCAAGCGCGCGCCATTCTTCCGACAGGTCGGCCCGCACCGGCAGATCGGCCATCTCGAAAGCCTCGGCGGAGAATTCCTCGTAGGTCTTGGCGAGAAGTGGCAGGTCGAGCAGCCACTCGCCGGGATAGTCGATAATATCGACCGAAAGCTTGCCGGCGGAAAACATGCGGCCCCAGCCGGACGCTGACTCATATTCGATGGTCAGGCGCATCTCTGAAATGGCGCGGGTGGAATCGGGCCAGATGCGCTCCCTCACCAGCGCCTCGATGTGATCCTCATACTGGAAGCGCGGCACGGCATCGTCCGGCTGCTCCTCCAGCCGCGCCCTCGAAATCCGCCCGGATTTCTGCGCTTCAAACAATGGCAGACGCCCGCCATGCACGATGTTGTGGACCAGCGAGGAGATGAACACGGTCTTGCCGGCGCGCGACAGGCCCGTGACGCCAAGCCGCAGCGATGGCGAAAACAGATTGCTGGCGCGGTCTGTGAGATTATCGAGCGCAATCAGCGCTTCGTCGCCAATGCTGGTCAGTGAGGCCAAGCTAGAATCCTTCGCGTCCGGCCGGAAGCATATAGGATTGATTGAGCCGCAATGAAGTCCCTACACCTCGCCCGGCGAGATGAACACATCCAGCCTGCCTTTTCCGGGGGCAGCCTGCGACAGGCTGCCTTCGAAATGCACGATCGCCAGGCCGGCGGTCGGGAATCCCATATTGAGCTCATTGCGGGCTTTCTCGTCGCCAGAGCCGGCGAGTGCAATGGCAAGATCCTCTGTCATCGGATTGTGGCCAATGACCAGAAGCGTATCGACGCTGCTTTGCTCCCGGATCATGTCCAGATAGCCCGATGCATCGGTGATGTAGAGCTGGTCGGAATAGGTGACCTTGCCGATATCGGTTTTTGCGGCAACGCCGGCCAGTGTCTGGCGGCAGCGCTGGGCACCCGAACAGAGCGTCAATTCCGGCACATATCCCGCCTTCGCCATGGCTTCGCCCATGGATTCGGCATCGGCTGCGCCAGTTTCGTCCAGCGGGCGATCAAAATCGCGCATTCCAGGAAGCGCCCAGCCAGCTTTTGCATGCCGAAGAAGAAATAGGGTTGCCACTTTGCCCCGCTCTGTCGTTTTGAACCCGTCCGATGTAGCGGCGGAATTCGCGCCGCGCAACCGGCCCGAATCTTGCAGGACGCATCACGCGCTTGTGCTTGCCCTGCAACCCTCCTTTGTACTTGTGCAGGTATGGGACGGCGAATATATAGGCCGCAAAAATAGACGGGGTGTAGTGGGATGAGTCGATTGGGCGAACTCGTAAAACCTGAATACGTACCGTCCGAAGACGAGCCGTTCATGAATGAACGGCAGAAATCGTACTTTCGGGCCAAACTGATCAACTGGAAGAGCGACATTCTGCGTGAAGCCAGGGAAACCCTGGAAATCCTGCAGCAGGAAAACGCCAATCTGCCGGATCTGGCAGACCGCGCGTCTTCCGAAACCGACCGCGCAATCGAGCTGCGGGCGCGTGACAGGCAGCGCAAGCTGATCTCCAAGATCGACTCTGCGTTGCAACGGCTGGACGATGGCACCTATGGCTATTGCGAGGAGACCGGCGAGCCGATCTCGTTGAAGCGGCTGGATGCCCGTCCGATCGCAACGCTGTCGATTGAAGCGCAGGAGCGTCATGAGAAGCGCGAGAAGGTCTATCGCGACGACTGAGCAGCCAGCGACTGGCCAGTCGCGTATTGGAGGCGGCCACTGGCGGCTGCTTTCCGGCGTACTGGCAGCCTGCCTGTTGAGCCTGCCGGTCCATGCCTCCGTGCTTGATGCGGTGCGCAGTGGAAACGCTCAAACCGTACAGGCCCAAATCACGGCCAAGGCTGACATTGAACAACGCGACGCCGAGCAGCGAACGCCGCTTCTGCTGGCGGTCCGCGCCAACAATGTTGATATCGCCCGTATGCTGATCGCGGCTGGCGCCGACGTCAACGCAAAGGACGCCATTCAGGACACGCCCTGGCTCTATGCCGCTGCCGAGGGACGGACGGATATTTTGAAGCTGATCCTCGATACCGGCAAAGCCAATCTGAAAGACACCAACCGCTATGGCGGCACCGGGCTGATCCCGGCGGCCCATCATGGGTACCCGGAGGTGGTGCGCATGCTGCTCGCCACGGATATCGACAAGGACCACGTCAACAATCTGGGCTGGACTGCACTACTGGAGGCTGTGATCCTGGGCGATGGCGGTCCGACCTATCAGCAGATCGTCAAGTTGCTGGTTGATGCAGGCGCGCGCCGTGACATTGCTGATCGCAATGGCGTCACGCCGCTACAACATGCCCGCGACAGGGGCTTTGCAGAGATCGCCCGCCTCCTCGAAGGCTGATCATCAGACAGCGTGCGGGAGCGTCAATCAAGACGCCCCGATGCATGGGCCAGCAGCATGTAAGCCTTGCCGGTATCTGACATCTGATACGTCCGCGCCTGCTGACGACCTGAAACACTGTCGTTCATGCGCCCGAGCAGTCGCTCGAAATCCATGCAATAGCGGTCGGCAGCATCCCGGAAATCCTGGTCGCGATCATATTTCTCCTGGATCTCCTGGTAGATCTCCATCCCGCGCGGTGTGTAGAGCCAGCGCGCTGCCCGCACTTTCTCGCCACGGTCACGGCCATCCCAGAATTCACCGAGCGTTTCGGCGGTGACCGCACGGCCGATATCCCGTGCCATTGGCCCGAGCGATGCCCCCAGCCGTGGCTCGGGGCGGGCAGGGCGTGGTGGAGCCTGCGGGATCTCAAAGCGCGATTCCGGCACTGGTCTTGGCGGCAGTTCAACGTCCGGTCTGCTGGCGCGCAACGGCAGATCCGCCTCCACAGGCGCAGTCCGTGGTGCGTTGACCTCATAACGGGCTGGCCTGACCGTCTCGCTGGCAAATGCCCTGGGCTCGCTAACGGAGACATCCGCCACACGTCCGGACTGTGCGACAATCGCCGACAATTCCTTCAGTGCATTGATCTGCTCGGTAACTGCACGGCGAATGGCTGTCGTCGATTCTCTCGCTTCAACGGGCATATCAATCACACCCCGCTGCAACTCGGAGCGTGTCAGTTCGAGTTCACTGCGGATCGTTTCAGCGGTTCGCCGCATTTCGACTGTCGCATCGGAGAACTTGCGCGTCGCTGCATCAATGGCGCTCGTCATCACCGACTGCACCTCCGCACTCGACTGACGTGCGCTTCCTTCTGCGCGTTCGAACGAGGTGTTCACGAGGCTCTCGAAGGACCGCATGATCCGCTCGATCTCTTCCGAACGGGTGACCAGTGCGACGGTCAGATCTTCCAGTGCACCCTGACGGTCATCGAGCGTATTCATCAGGTTGGTCTGCGCCGAGCCCAGCAGGTCGCTGGCCGAAGACAACAGCTTGCTGTGTTCGTCGAAGCGGCTGGCAATACCGGCCACCGCCTTGAGCGTCTCGGACGTCATGTCGCCAAGGCGTGTGGTGTTGTTGTCAAGCAGTCGCGCCGAGCTGGCAAACGTCTGTGCAGCGCGTTCGGTTGTGGATGCGAAGTTGAGCGTCGAGTTGCTGAGCTTTGTGTCAACAGTCTCGAGACTTTCGCTCGCCAGTTCCACGAGTTCGCCCAGACGTCGATTGGATTCTGCAAGCCTTTCGACCAGTTCATCAACCGAGCGACCGATCGTCTGACGGCTGCCTGCCGCAGCCGCGACAGCCATGCTGGTCTGCCCCTCAAGGGTTTCGATGAAGCTGGCATTCTCCTGCCGCAGCCGCTCCGTTGCGCGGTCTGTTGCCTGTTCTATAGAGCGCTCAAGCTCGTTTCCGCCGGCACTGAACCGGTCAACCAGCGGGCGGGCCTTCTCGTCCAGGATACGGATCATGTCTTCCGAACGGGAAGCCAGCATCTCGTTCAGGGCGCGGGTGTTGTCGCCAAGCGATCTGGCGGCCTCATTGGTTCGATCGCTGATGTGACGGCCCACATTGGCAAAGGTTTCGGCAATGGTGTTTGAACGGGACGCCAGCTGCGCCTCGCTTTCCTCGAAGTCACGCCTGATCCGTTCTGCAACATCCTCTGCGGCAGCACCAAGACGGTCCTCTGCCTGCGCGACATCTTCGGCAATACGAACCACCACCTTCTCGGACGTCTGCGACAGGCGGCTTTCGGCAACCGACAACGCAGCAGCGAGCGTGTTGATCCGCTGTTCAAACTGTTCGGCGGTCTCATCGGCGCGGCGCAACAGGCGCTCATCTGTGCGATCAAACAGATCGGAGAGCAGGGCGGTGCGGTCACCGATGCGCTGCTCGGTATCCTGCAGCAGCTTCGCAACCTCGCCCGCGCGTGCGCCGAGGTCTGCTGCAGCCTTGCTGCCGCGCGAGACGATGCGGTTTTCCGCCTGCTCCAGAATATTGGCAATATCATCCGATTTGTGGGTCAACTCGGCTGCGGTCTGGTGGGTACGTGCGATGATCCGCTGTTCGGTCTCGTCAAAGACCGCAGCGACCTCGGCAGCGCGGGTCGTCAGGCGTCCCGCACCTTCAACGATGCTGGCCGCCAGGACACGGTCCGCCTCGGCAAAGACGTCACGCAATTCTGCCGCGCGGGCCGAAAGTGCGGTGGCGGATTCGCTGACCCGACCAGACATTGTCTCGTCAGCATCCTCAAAGAGCTGGACAATTTCAGTTGCGCGGCGGGCAAGCGCCCCTGCATTCTCGATGGCACGGGCTGCAAGTTTGCGGTCACTCTCATCGAACAGGCGCTCGATTTCGGTTGCCCGCGCTTCTGCCGAGCGCCCCGTTGCCTCGGCGCGTTCGGCAATCCTCTGGTCGGCTGCCTCGAACACCTCACGCATTTCGTTGCTGCGGGCTGCCAGCTGGGCGGCCATCTGCTCTGCGCGTTCGGCAACCGAGCGGTCTGCATCGGTGAATGCCTTGCCGGCTTCTTCCGTCAGTGCGGCAGAAAGCTCGACAACGCGGTCGCGAAGCTCGGTCGCCGCCTGGAACGCGCTGCGTTCAAGCACGGCGCCCAGGTTTTCCGCACCCTTGGCCAGTGCGCGTTCAACAGCGCTCGATCTTGTCTCGATCGAGCCGAGGTGCCGCTCAAACGCCTCGTCGATACGCGCTACGTCGGCTTCCAGTGCTCCCGACACCTGCTCGCGCCGATCCGCAAACAATTGTGCATGCTCCACTACCTGCGCATCAAGAATCTTGCGCGCATCATCCATCCTGCGCAGGTCAGCCTGCAGATGCGCAGCCAGCGCCTCGCGGCCTTTACCCAGGTCGGCGACATGGGTGTTCATTGCTTCCTGCAGCGTGCCACGTGCCGCGTTCACGGCGTCCAGATCTGCCTGCAGCGCGCGCCGGAGAATTGTGCGCCCTGCCGCGAGTTTCTCAACCTGCTCGTGAACCATGCCATCGATGCTGGCGCGATTTTCGGCGAGCTTTTCCATATCTGACTCGAGCGCTCTGGTGAGTGCAGCCCGGCCGGCCTCCAGACCTTCGCCCTGCGTGGCCAGTGCGCGCATCATCGCGGCGTCAAGTTCGATCCGCTTCTCGCCGAGCTTCGCCAGATCGGCGTCAAGCGCGCGGACAAGGATATTCCGGCCTTCGGACAGCTTTTCGACCTGTGCGGCGACAAGCCCGTCAATACCTGCGCGACTCTGCGCGAGCTTCTCAAGATCGTCTTCCAGCGCCTGCGTAAGGGCGAGACGGCCATCCGCCAGTGCCGCACGTTGCGCCTCGGTGATGCGGGCGAGTGTCTCGTCCAGTTCGTTCTTGCCTTCTTCAATACGGCGCAAATCGCCTTGCAATGCATTGATCAGTACGTTGCGACCGTCTGCGAGCTTGCGCACCTGGTCTGTGACCAGCGTATCAATACCGGCGCGAATCTCCGAAATCTTGTTCAGATCGTCATCGATAGACGCAGACAACGTAATGCTGCCTTCGCTCAGCCTTTCGTTGATGCGGGCGAGAGCGTCCGTGACTGCCGCATCCACCTCGGCGCGGCTGCCGGCGATCTTCTCCAGGTCGCTCTCCAGTGCCTGAACCAGCATTTCGCGTGCGTCAGACAGTCGGTCGACCTGATCCGACACCAGAGCACTCACACTGACGCGCGCATCAGCGAGCTTTGCCAGGT
>CAYZQP010000025.1:11550-22700 GCA_964480545.1 uncultured Mesorhizobium sp.
CTTCGACAGACTGGCGTATATCGGCCCGCCCATCATTGAAGGAATCCGTAAGGCTGGCAATCGAGGCCTGCAGGGTTGCATCGACCTCGGCCCTTGCTGCCGCGACCTTGGCCAGGTCTGCCTCAAGTGCGCGCACAAGGATGTTGCGACCTTCCGCCAGCCGTTCCACCTGGCCGGAGACCAGGCTGTCGATGCTGGCGCGGGTATCTGCCAGCTTGGCAAGATCGTCCTCGACAGCTGCCGAGAGTGCAACGCGCCCCCGCTCCAGTCCGTCCTGGACGCCGGCAAGTGCAACATTCAGACCTTGCTCGATGTCATTGCGTGCATCCGCGATACGCTGCAGATCCTCGTCGACCCGTGCTTTGAGAATTGTCTGACCTTCCACAAAGGTGTCGCCCAGCCGGCCGAGAGAGGCCCGCAGTTCGGTCTCCATGTCGGTGCGCGCCGCAACCAGTCGCTCCGTGTCTGCATCAAACTGGCGGGTCAGCGCTGCACGGTTCGTGTCGATGTTTTCGGTGAGCGTTGCGAGTGTCGAGCGCATCGCTGCGTCGACTTCCTCGCGGGCTGCCGTCAGCTTGTCGATATCTGTCTGGAACTGTTGCGCCAACGAGGCCCGGTTGGTGTCGAAATTCTCCGACAGCGTGTCGAGCGTATCGCGCAATGCACTGTCCAGATCGGCGCGCCCACGGCTGAGCTTGGCGAGGTCCGCTTCAAGCGCCCGCACGAGAATGTTGCGCCCCTCGGACAGCTTCTCGACCTGGTTGGCGACGAGATTGTCGATGCTTGCGCGACTCTCGCCGAGCTTGGCGAGATCATCTTCAAGGGCATTGGCGAGCAACGTGCGCCCTTCGGCAAGGCCTTCCTGCTGGCTGGCAGCGACCTGACGGAACATTTCGTCGAGGACGCTGCGGCTTTCAGCGAGCCTGGCGAGATCTGCATCGAGCGCTGCGGCCAGGGATTCACGACCCTCACGCAGGCTTTCTGCATTGGCACTGATTGCATCGCGCAACATCTGCT
Source organism: uncultured Mesorhizobium sp. (assembly GCA_964480545.1). GTDB lineage: Bacteria > Pseudomonadota > Alphaproteobacteria > Rhizobiales > Rhizobiaceae > Mesorhizobium_G. Next base: position 12,568 of record CAYZQP010000025.1, read on the forward strand.
CAACCCCGGCACGCTCGTCGCCGAGTTTGTCGAGATCAGCACTGAGCAATTGGCTCAGCGCTGCCTGCCCATCCTCGAAGCTCTTCTGCTGGCCGGCAATCACGTTGCGGAACAGGGCGTCGAGACCGCTGCGGTCCTCATCAAGTTGCGCAAGATCGGCCTCAAGCGCCCGCGTAAGCACAGCGCGGCCTTCAGTCAGCTTGGCCACATGGCTGGTAATGAGCTTGTCCACATCGGCCCGGTTTCGGGCGAGCAATTCGAGATCTTCCTGCACAGTCGCTGCGAGCGACAGTCTGCCATCCTCGAAATTTGCACTCAGATTGCGCAGCAGCCCCGCAAATGTAGTCTCGAACGCCTGGCGATCGCTACCAAGGGCCGCAAGCTCGTCGGCCAGCATGGCCCGCAGGGATTCACGGCCATTCGTCAGGCTCTCTGCCTGATCCGCTGCCGCGTCACGCAGCACAGATTCCAGTTCATCACGGTTGGCCCGGATCGCCTCAAGATCATCGCGCATCGCACGCGCCAGAAGGGCCCGCCCTTCAGTCAGGTTGGCAACCTGGACGTTCACCATCTCGTCGATGTCTGCGCGGACATCGTTGAGTTTCTCCAGATCGGCCTCAAGCGCGCTCTTGAGGGCGTCGCGACCCGATGCCAGACGTTCCACCTGCGAGGCAACAAGCCCGTCGATACTGGCGCGGCTCTGCGCCAGTTTCTCCAGATCGTCCTGGAGTGCGTCGGCAAGCGCGCGGCGATCCTGCTCCAGTCGTTCAGCCTGTGTCCTGACCAAATCGTCGAAACGCGCGTCCAGTTCGGCCCGGCTCTCGGCAACCTTGCCCAGATCGGAATCGAGTGCACGACGCAGGATATCACGGCCCTCTGCCAGCTTCTCGACCTGACCCGCAACCAGTCCGTCAATGCTTGAGCGGCTGACGGCCAGCTTGTCCAGATCGTCCTGCAGGGCCTCGGACAGCGCAAGGCGACCTTCCTCAAGCCTGTTTGTCTGATCGTCGACCAGCCTTGTGAGCATTGCGTCCAGTTCACTGCGCCGCTCTGCGAGCAGGTCGAGATTTGCCTGAAGCGCCACGGTCATCGCACGTTGGCTGTCATCGAAACTGCTTGCCTGCTCGCTCGTCATACGAAGCATCTGCTGGTCAAACTCGGCTCGGCTATGCGCTACCGCCGCCAGGTCGGCTTCAAGCGCCCGGCGCAGCAACTCACGGCCCTCGGCCAGCTTTGCGGCATGGGACGTGACGCTCGCGTCGATTTGCGAGCGTGCATCCGTCAGGCGGTCAAGATCCTCGGTCAGCGACGCTGCAAGCGCCTGCCGGCCCTCGCTCAGCGCAACGCCGTGCGTTGTCAGCGACAGGTCGATCAGGCGGCGCGATTCCTCGATCTCGCGCAAATCCTGGGACAGGGCAGCGCTGGTTGCAGCGCGGCTTTCCCCCAGTCGGGCGATCTCGTTTGACACATCGGCCGAGAACGCCTCACGCGCCTCACCGAAATTGACAATCTCTCCATGCAGGTCCTCGATGATCCGCTGGCGGCTGTCAGACAAGCGGCGCATCTCGTCATCTGCAGCCGCATCGACCTCGGCGCGTGCCTGTGCCAGTTCCTCAAGGTCCCGGTTCAGTGCGTCGGCCAGCGTGGCCCTGCCTGCCTCCAGGCGCTCGATGAACGTATCTGCCTGACTGTCGAGATTGGCGGCTGCGGCCTTGACCAGGCGCGCCATCTCGGCATCGATCCGCTTCTGGTTGTCATCAATGAGGCGGGCGACCTCAACCTTGCCGTCAGCAAACGTGTCGGCGATCTCGCGGGCGCGTTCGGCGAGCGCCTCGTTGATCTGACGGGCACGCGTCTCGAGTGCCTGGTTCAGACGATCTGTGCCGAGTTCAATCGCGTCAGTCTTGGACTGGAGTTCCCCCAGCAGTCCTTGCCCGCGATCTACGATGGTTGTTTCGATTGCTTCGATGCGCTTGTTGAATTCGTCCGTCAGCGACTCCGTGGCCTGACCAAGCAGGGACACCATTGTTGTGGCGCGCTCATCAAGCAGCGAGGCAAGCGACTTCGACGCATCCACGGTTCCCTGGGTCAGCGATGAAATCCGGGAATCAAGCATTGATTCAAGCTGTTGACCGGATTCGTTGATGTGATCTCCGATTTCCAGCAGTCGACGGTCGAAATTGTTGAAGAGCGTTTCACCGTTGGCGTTGAAGCGGTCAATGAGACCGGCACCTGAATCCTGGATCGTGGTCGAGAGATTGTTGCCGGCCAGCAGGATTTCATTGCGGATCTGGTCGCTCGCAGAGCCAAGCTCCTCGCGCAGGCTCTCGTGTGCGCCGGCAATCGATGCACGCACGCGCTCCGCCTGGCCGATCACAGCCTCGCGTTCACGCGTCAATCCCTCCACAAGCTTGCGAATACGGACCTCGTTATCCGCGTAGGCTCTCTCAAGCTGGCTCACCTCGGAGACGATCAGGCCTTCCAGTTCCTCGGCGCGCTTGAACGTCCGCTCGATGCCCTCGTTCATTGCGCCAACCTCGCGGCGCACGGCGCGTCCAATCATCTCCACCTTGTTCTGCGACGTGGTCTCCGGCTCCACCAGACGGAACGCCAGCGCGGTCATCGACTGCGCAGCTGCCCGCATGTCCTGAGCGCGCTTGGCAAGCACGGCAATTCCCCAGAACACGATGACCGGAACAAATGCCAGCGCCAGCATGACAAGCCGTGCCCTGTCCTGAAGCCATGCTTCAGCGGTGGGGACAGACCAGGATTCAGGCGAGAGTGTCCGCTCGGCTGCGAAGTAGCAAAGCGCAAGCCAGAGGAAACTCGCAATCGCCGCAAACCAGTATGGCGCAGTCGAACTGCTGCGATACACCTCACGCGAGAAGGCAGAGTAATTGCGCTGGGTAGTATCGTCATTCGCTGCATCGAGCGGCACGGGCGCGATGACGCTCTCAGCTTCGCTCACAGGACCTGGGGCAGTGGGCCTGCCTGCCTTCGCCAACTCTTCGGTAGCATGAGAGATCTGGTCTTCCAGATCGCGCATTGCCTTGGTGGAGTTGGCATCCGGGCCCAGTTCGCTCTTGCCAAGGTCGATGTCGAGGGCCTGCTCGAGTTCCTTTGCGACGTCGCGATCAATAGCTTTGCCGGGGCTGGTCTTCTTCGCCATCTCGCACTTCCTGTGGTACGCTCGCCAAAACACGACGCAAGCAAACTCACGCGCATTTTGTGCACGTTACCCCATCGTAGTTCCTGCGGGGGCCAAAGTGAACTGCGAAACGCGGCGATAGGTAAAAGTTTAAAGAATTGGTTAACTGCGTTCTCAATCGTGAGCGGGCGCAAATTCCATGATTAACCGCTTTTCCATCCGCGTCGCCTAAGTTCTACCCCAATCAGCGTCGAGTTCAGTCCGAGTTTCAACAGTGTCGAGTTCCATGTCCAGCGTAATCGCGTTCGACCGCCCAGGCGGTGAGGCCCTTGCCCCGGCCCGCAAATCTATCCCGATCAACCTCGCACATCTGGACCGGCAGACCATGGGCGACCGTGCGCTGGAGCAGGAGATACTCGGTCTGTTTGCACAGCAGGCCTGCGCATTGCGATCCCAGATCGCAAGTGCCGCCCCTCAGGATCGGGCGAGGCTGGCACACGGCTTCAAGGGTGCCGCAATGGCCATTGGAGCTTTCCCCCTGGCAGAATGCGCCTCATCCATCATGGATCAACCGACGGACAGCCAGCCCCTGCGGCAGTTGTCGCAACTCACGGATGATGTGCTGGCTTTCATTGCCCGCTTCACGCGGTAAGGCCTGAACAGGTTGACTCGGCGGCGCAAGCCACTATCTCCGCCAGTGTGACTTCTACCCGGGCCCGAGCATGACGAAACTCTCTTACATTACGCATGATGGAACCGTCTTCGACGTTGAGGCAGACAATGGCTCGACGGTGATGGAAACTGCCGTGCGCAATGCAGTTCCAGGGATTGAGGCCGAATGCGGCGGCGCCTGCGCCTGCGCAACCTGTCATGTCTATGTTGACGATGCCTGGACTGCGATCGTGGGCGAGCCCGAGTCCATGGAAGAGGACATGCTGGACTTTGCCTGGGAGGTCCAGCCCAACTCACGCCTGTCGTGCCAGATCAGGGTGCGGGCTGAACTGGACGGGCTGGTGGTACGGGTGCCGGAACGGCAGGGCTAGCACCGCCCCTGGCGTCCAGGCGCCTTTTGAACCTCGCAATGAGCCGACGGTCCAGAGCTCGACCCTCAACGCGATCAAACCGCAACTGCTCGGCGTCGTGCTTCGCCATGACGGCCTGCTGGGCGGCTTTGGCTCTCTCGGCGACCTCGTCGCAGGTCTTCCCCGGGCGCAGGGCCTTCAACCGGCGTTCGATCTCACGCGCGTGGTTGCGTGCGATGACCAGATGTCCCTCCTCATGTCGCACAATCTCGGCCGAGACCTCGTCCCAGTAAAGCCTTGCCCCGGCGTCTGCACCTGACGGCCGTCGCCAGCGCGGCAGGATCACCTCCGCCTTTACTGTAACAACGGCAGTCATGACCCGGCATTCCGTATCGGAGCGGGCGTATGTGATACGGTTCGAGAATTCCAGTTGAGTTGCGCCCGGATGACGTCTGCCAGACCTGTTGAGGTGCGGTCCATTGCGCACCAGTTCTTCCTCGACCTCCAGCGCTGTCGCCCCGCCCACGGTAAAATAGGTGACGGTGCGCGAGGTGCGCTCGGCCGACGCACTGTCGGCATAGAACGCCAGCAGCAAAAGCAAGCTCACTTGAATCAGGCAGTTTGATCGAAAACCCATCCGTTCCATTTGATGTCAATTGGTGAAGGATTCCACCCCGGTCCAGCCTGCTATCTCGTTGCTCATCGAGTTTTGATCAAAACACTGGCAACCCGATGCCACATTCGGCAGTGAGCGACTTCTTCAAAAGCCACAGTTTTCCTCCTCATTGACCCAACTGTTGCCGCAATGCACCACTTTGTTGCACATTAGACACATATAGCCGGCCCATGGCCCTCGATTCTCTTCGTGCGGAATGACCCTGAACACCGTAACCAATGCCACTCAAGCACTTGCCCCCGCCGGGAGGGGACAGGCCCGGCGGCTGCTGGCGCTCCCTGGCGTCATAGCGATCATCGGCGCGCTGGTCACGGCCGGCGTTTCCTTTGCATTGCTGGTAGGCGCATTGCCCATCCAGCCTGACGCAACCACCATCGGGGTGGTGACCGTCATCAACGTCGTCTTCATCCTCGTGCTGATGCTGCTCATTGCACGCGAGGCGCAGCGCATTGCCGTTGCCCGGAAAGAGGCGCGCGCAGCCTCGCGTCTGCATGTTCGCATCGTGGCGATGTTCGCACTCGTGGCTGCAATACCCGCCATCATGGTTGCGCTTGTCGCAGCGCTTACGCTCAGCATCGGTCTGGACCGCTGGTTCGAGATGCGCACCAAGGCGATTATCGGGTCGTCGCTGTCGATTGCCGAGGCCTATGTGACCGAGAATGGCCGAAACCTGACCGGCACGACGGTGTCGATGGCGTTCGAGCTGGACAACCAGCGGCAGCTATTCGGTCTCGACCGGACCGGTTTCAACGAGTTCATGACCGTGCAGGCCAATGGTCGCGCTCTGTCCCATGCGCAACTGCTGCGCAGCGATGGCACAGTCTTCATGTCTGCCAGGACCAACGCGACATTCGAGACACCGCCCGCACCAGCGGGCGTTTTTGCCGCCGCAGACGAGGGGCGTCCGGTATTCATCGAACCCAAGACCGGCAACATCGTCAATGCGCTGATCAAGCTGAAGGAACTGGACGGGCTGTACCTCTACACAAGCCGTCTGGTTGACCCGCAGGTCATCCGGGCACGCGAGATCGTGCGCGAGAACACCGACGAGTATCGTGGGCTGGAAGACAATCGCGTGCGCTTCCAGGCGGCTTTCGCGCTGCCATATCTCACCCTGACACTGATCGTCGTGCTCTCGGCCGTCTGGACCGGCATAGCGGTTGCGGATCGGCTTGTTCGCCCTGTCCGGCAATTGATTGGTGCCGCCGATGACGTCGCGAGTGGAAACCTTGATGTCTCCGTCCCGGTTCGCAGTTCGGACGGCGATGTCGGCTCTCTTGCCGATACATTCAACAAGATGATCCTTCAGTTGAAATCGCAGCGAACCGAGTTGATCACCGCCAAGGACGTGATCGATGACCGCAGGCGATTTACCGAGGCGGTACTCTCCGGCGTTACCGCCGGCGTCATTGGCGTCGATGCAGATGGCGTTGTAACCATCGTCAATCCTTCTGCCGAGGCGATGTTCGGCCTTTCCGGCCAGAGCGCGGTCGGCGTCAATCTCTCCGATCTTGTGCCCCAGATTGGCCAGGTTTTCGAAATCGGAAAAAGTTCGGGCAGGCACCGCGACCAGGTGACATTCCCACGCCGCGGCGTCGAGCGCACGTACAACGTACAGATCACCACCGAGGATGATGACCCGAACGATCTCGAGCGTTCCTACATTGTCACGGTCGACGACATTACGGATCTCGTCCAGGCACAACGGTCGACGGCCTGGGCTGACGTTGCGCGGCGCATCGCACACGAAATCAAGAACCCGCTGACCCCGATCCAGCTCTCTGCGGAACGCATCAAGCGCCGCTACGGAAAGGTCATCACGGAAGATCGTGAGGTCTTCGACCAGTGCACCGACACGATCATTCGCCAGGTTGGCGATATCGGTCGCATGGTCGACGAGTTCTCGGCCTTTGCGCGCATGCCCAAACCGGACATGAAAGTCCTCGACATTCGCGAACCGCTGCGTGAGGCCTCGTTCCTGGTTGAGGTCAGCCGCGCTGACATTACCTTTGAGCGGGATCTCGGCGATCAGCCATTGATGGGCATCATAGACCCCAGACTGCTGGCGCAGGCCTTTGGCAACATTATCAAGAACGCAGCCGAGGCTATCGACGGTCGCGAGACTGACAATGACCCCGGCGCCATTCGCGTCCAGGCGCAGAGCGCCGGCGACAATATCCGCATCGATGTCATCGACAACGGCAAGGGGCTGCCACGAGAGAACCGCCAGCGGCTTCTCGAGCCCTACATGACGACGCGCGAAAAAGGCACCGGTCTGGGTCTCGCCATCGTCAAGAAGATCGTCGAGGACCATGGCGGTCACCTTGAGCTGAACGACGCCCCTTCAGATTTCCACGAGGGCAGGGGTGCTGTCGTGTCGATCATTCTTCCAGCTGCAGGCTCCGCTGCTGCCGCTGCACTTCTGCCCACGACAAAAGTCTCGAACCAAACACAGGTTGAACATGGCGTCTGATATTCTCATCATCGACGATGAAACCGATATCCGCGAACTCGTTGCCGGCATCCTGAGCGACGAGGGCCACGAAACCCGCACCGCGCACGATGCTGACAGCGCCCTGGCGTCGATTGCGGATCGTGTGCCGCGGCTGATTTTTCTTGATATCTGGATGACCGGGTCGCGCCTCGACGGGCTGGCGCTGCTGGACCAGATAAAAACCATGCATCCCGGATTGCCGGTGGTGATGATTTCGGGCCATGGCAATATCGAAACGGCCGTGTCGGCCATCCGCCGTGGTGCCTATGATTTTATCGAGAAGCCATTCAAGGCCGATCGCCTGATTCTGGTCGCCGAGCGCGCGCTCGAGACATCGAAACTCAAGCGTGAAGTCTCCGAGCTCAAGCTGCGCAGCGGCGAGACCGCCGACATCATCGGCATGTCGACCGGAATGATGCAGCTACGTCAGAACATCGAACGCGTTGCCCCGACAAACAGCCGGATCATGATCATTGGCCCATCCGGTTCGGGCAAGGAAATGGTCGCACGTTCGATCCATGCACACTCGGCCCGCAAGACTGGCCCATTTGTCACCCTGAACGCCGCTACAATCACTCCGGAGCGCATGGAGATCGAGCTTTTCGGCACCGAATCCAATGGCGGAGAGCGCAAGGTCGGCGCCCTGGAGGAAGCCCATCGCGGCATCCTCTACCTCGACGAACAGCAGTTCGAACGCGTCGGCGGCACCAAACGCGTCAAGGTCGATGTGCGCATCATTTCATCGACTGCGCAAAACCTGGAGGCAATGATCGCCGAGGGCCGCTTCCGTGAGGACCTCTATCATCGTCTGGCAGTGGTGCCTGTCTATGTGCCGCCGCTTGCCGAGCGGCGCGAAGACATTCCTTACCTCGTAGATCATTTCATGAGCCAGATTGCGCGCCAGTCAGGCATCAAGCCGCGCCGGGTTGCCGATGATGCGATGGCTGTCCTGCAGGCACATAACTGGCCAGGCAATGTCCGCCAGTTGCGCAACAACATCGAGCGCCTGATGATTCTCATCCATGGCGACGAGGCATCCGCTCCGATCACCTCCGACCTTCTGCCATCCGAAATCGGGGATGTCATGCCGCGCGCGCCAACCCAGTCCGACCAGCACATCATGGCGTTGCCGCTGCGCGAGGCGCGCGAAATGTTCGAGAAGGAATATCTTGTCGCCCAGATTAACCGGTTTGGCGGCAACATCTCGCGCACGGCAGAGTTCATTGGTATGGAGCGCTCGGCGTTGCACCGGAAGCTGAAATCACTCGGCGTCTGAGGCAGGGCGCATAGGGACACAGTCGCATCATGCGGATCATTATCTGCGGCGCCGGGCAGGTGGGGTATGGCATCGCCGAACGACTGGCGGCCGAGAAGAACGACGTATCGATCATCGACACCAGGCCTGATCTGATCCACCGTGTACGCGACACCCTTGATGTCAGGGGCTTTGTCGGACACGGCTCGCATCCCGATGTACTGGAGTCTGCAGGTGCCCGCGAAGCAGACATGATTATCGCCGTCACGCTGTTCGATGAGGTAAACATCGTCGCCTGCGAGGTGGCTCACGCGCTCTTCGAGGTGCCGACCAAGATTGCCCGTATCCGCTCGCAGGCCTATTTGCATTCCCACAATCAGGATCTGTTCTCACGCGATCACGTACCGATTGACGTCATCATCTCCCCCGAGATCGAGGCAGGTGAAATGGTCCTGCGCCGTATCGCGCTTCCCGGCGCAGACGATGTCGTGCGCTTTGCCGAAGGCAAGATCTACATGGTTGCGATTGTCTGCCAGGAAGATTGCCCGGTCATCAACACGCCGCTCTCGCAGCTGTCTCAACTTTTCCCCGATCTTCCGTCGACCGTCGTTGGCGTCAATCGCGGTGGCTCGCTGTTCATACCCCGCTCGGCTGACCAGCTCTATGCCGGCGACCGGGCCTACGTGGTGACGACAAAGGACCAGGTTCATCGCACGCTCGGCCTGTTCGGCCACGAGGAGCGCGAGGCCACCCGCATCATCATGGCAGGCGGCGGCAATATCGGGCTCTACGTGGCCCAGGCGATTGAACAGCGACGCAGCAGGGTCAAGGTCAAGATTATCGAGAGCGACGAGCAGCGCGCCACGCATGTTGCGGACAAGTTGCGCGGCACGGTCGTGCTTGCCGGCAGCGCGCTCGATCAGCGCATCCTGCTGGAGGCAGATGTGCAGGACGCGGACCTCATGGTTTCCCTGACCAACAGTGATCAGGTCAATCTGCTGTCCTGCGTGCTGGCCAAGCAACTGGGCTGCAAGACCAATCTCGCCCTGATCAACAATCCCTCCTACATCGATCTGACAAAACCCGTCGGCATAGACGCGCATGTGAACCCCGGTTCTGTCACCATCTCGCGCGTCCTGCAGCATGTCCGTCGCGGCCGTATCCGCGCGGTCTACAGCGTTGACAAAGGGGCAGGGGAGATCATCGAGGCCGAGGCGCTGGAGACGTCGCCTCTGGTTGGTTCACCACTTTCGGCGCTGGATCTGCCGGAGGGCATGCGCATCGGCGCAGTCTATCGTGGCGGCAACGTGCTCAAGCCCGGTGGCGATCTGCGCATCCAGCCGAAGGATCGGGTTGTCATCTTCAGCCTGGCCAACGCGGTGAAGGAGGTCGAACAACTCTTCCGCGTCAGCCTCGAGTTTTTCTGATCTTTCCGCCGCAGAATCGCCTACACGCCTTACCATCCGGAGAGCCCGCCCATGCCTCGCATCGCCTATGTCAATGGCCGCTACCTCCCGCAATCCGACGCCAGCGTGAAC
>CAYZQP010000026.1:0-19588 GCA_964480545.1 uncultured Mesorhizobium sp.
GAGCGCGAGGCGGGATCGGTCTATCGCATCAACGGCAAGGAAGCCCGCGCCAAGGATGTGCAACTGCTGTTTGCTGATCAGTCCACCGGCGCGCGCTCGCCCTCGATGGTGGGGCAGGGCCGCATCGGCGAGCTGATCCAGGCAAAACCCCAGGCGCGCCGGCAATTGCTGGAAGAGGCCGCAGGCGTTTCCGGCCTGCACACCCGCCGCCACGAGGCGGAACTGCGCCTGCGCGCCGCCGAGCAGAATCTCGAACGCCTTGATGACGTAACCGGCGAACTGTCCGGCCAGATCGAGAACCTGAAGCGCCAGGCGCGTCAGGCGGTGCGCTTCAAGAACCTCTCGGCTGATATCCGCAAGTCCGAGGCGATCCTGCTGCATCTGCGCTGGACCGCCGCCAAGAGTGCCGAGGGCGAAGCCCGCTCGGCGCTGGCGCAGGCCACCACGTTGGTCGGCGATCGCGCCGCCCAGCAGATGGAAGCCGCAAAACAACAGGCCATCGGCGCACACAAGCTGCCCGAGCTGCGCGACACCGCCGCCGCCGCTGCCGCCGCCCTGCAGCGCCTCACCATTGCCCGCACCCAGATCGATGACGAGGAGCAGCGCCTCAAGGGCCGTCAGGTCGAGCTGGATCGTCGCGTCGAGCAGCTCGCCGCCGACATTGAGCGCGAAAACCGCATGGTCTCGGAAAACGCCGAGATCCTGAAGCGGCTGGTTGAGGAAGAGGCGACACTGAAGGCGGAGGAGGGCGGCTCCGCCGAGCGCGAGATTTCCACCCGCGCCGCCTTCGAGGCCGCGACGGCGACGCTGACCCTGTCCGAAGGCGCACTGGCAACGCTCACCGCCGAGCGCGCCGATGCGGTGGCGCAGCGCGCCGCCAGCGAGCGCGCCCTGCGCGAGGCCGGCGAGCGCAAGGCCCGCGTCGAGAGCCAGCTGGCCGCCGTCGACCGCGACCTCGCCGCCATCGTTGCGCAGATTTCAGCGCTGGCCGATCCAGCCGAAAAGCGCGTGCTGGTCGAGGCCGCGCAAACCAGGCAGTCCGAGGCCGAGGCCCACGCCGTCGAGGCCGAAAAGGCCGTCTTCACTGCGCGTCAGGGCGAAACCAATGCCCGCCAGGCCGAGGCCACCGCGCGGCAGGGCGAAGCCGCAGCGCGCATCCCCGTGCAGGAGGCGAAGGCCGAGCTTGCCCGCGTCGATACCGAGGCACGCACGCTGGCGAAAATGCTGAATGCCGGCGGCGGCGATCTCTTCCCTGCGGTGCTGGAGCAGGTCAGCGTCGACAAGGGGTTCGAGACCGCTCTGGGTGCAGCCCTTGGCGAAGACCTCGACCTGCCGCTCGACCGCGCCGCTCCCGCGCACTGGGGCGACATGCAGCCGCAACCCGGCGATGCCACGCTGCCCGCCGGTGTGCGCTCGTTGGGCGAAGTCGTACGTGCCCCCGGCCAGCTGGCGCGGCGTCTGGCGCAGATCGGTCTGGTCGAAGAAGTTGACGGTGCCCGCCTGCAAAAGCAGCTTGCGCCCGGCCAGCGTCTTGTCTCGAAGTCCGGCGCGCTGTGGCGTTGGGATGGCGTGACGGCAAGTGCTGAAGCGCCGACCCCGGCCGCCCTGCGTCTGGCGCAGAAGAACCGTCTGCGTGAGCTGGAAGGTGAGGCGCTTGAGGCAGCCAGGGCCGTCCGCGCCGCCGAAGAAAAAATGACGGAGGCCGAGGCCGGCGTGCAGAAGGCGCAGGCCGGTGTGCGCGAGGCCGAGGCCGGCGTCCGTGCCGCCCAACAGGCCGAGCAGGTCGCGCGGCAGGCCTGGCGCGATGCCGGTACCGCTGTCGGTCAGGCCCGCGACGCGCTGGAGCGCGCCGAGCGTGCGTCGGGCGAACTCGTTCAGCGCCGCGCCGCACTTGAAGAAGGCCGAGCTCGGTTCGCCGAGCAGGTCACCGAGGCGCAGGCAGCCCTCGCCACCGCCGAACAGCAACTTGCCGCTGCCGCTGACCTCGCCGAAATGCAGGCGCGCTTCGACCGGCTTTCCGCCGATGTCGGACGTGACCGCGCAGCGCTTGCCGATGCCCGCGCCGTGCACGAGGGTCTTCGCCGCGAGGCCGAAGCCCGCGCCCGCCGCATCGCCGGTATCGCCACCGAGCGCGCCGGCTGGATCCAGCGCGCCGAGAATGCGGACAAGCAGATCGCCTCGCTCACCGAGCGCCGCACTGAGGCCGACAATGAGCGCATGCGGCTGGCCGATGCGCCGGGCGATCTGTTCGAGCGCCGCCGCGCGCTGATGAACCAGCTGTCGCAGGCCGAGACCCTGTCGAAGCAGGCCGCCGACCGCCTGCAGGAGACGGAGAACGCGCAGCGCACGCTGGACAAGGGCGCGACCGACGCCATCACCGCTTTGTCTGAGTCCCGCGAGGCGCGCGGCCGTGCGGAAGAACGCCTCACCGCCGCCGACGAGCGCCGCATCGAGATCGAGGCGCGTATCCAGGAGGCCATCGGCGCACCGCCGCATCTGGTCATCCAGCACACCGGCCTGGAACCCGACGCGCAGATGCCGGACATCGGCCAGATCGAGGGCGCGCTGGAGCGCCTGAAGATCGAGCGCGAGCGGCTCGGCGCGGTGAACCTGCGCGCTGAGGAGGAGCAGGGCGAATTGTCCGAGCGGCTCGACACGATCGTCTCGGAGCGCGAGGACGTGGTCGAGGCGATCCGCAAGCTGCGCCAGGCGATCCAGAGCCTCAACAAGGAAGGCCGCGAGCGCCTTCTGGCTGCCTTCGACGTCGTCAACGCGCACTTCCAGCGCCTGTTCACCCACCTGTTTGGTGGCGGCACCGCCGAGCTGCAGCTTATCGAGTCGGAAGACCCGCTGGAGGCCGGCCTCGAAATCCTCGCCCGCCCGCCCGGCAAGAAGCCGCAGACCATGACGCTGCTCTCCGGCGGCGAGCAGGCGCTGACCGCGATGGCACTGATCTTCGCGGTGTTCCTGACCAACCCTGCACCGATTTGCGTTCTGGACGAAGTCGACGCCCCGCTCGACGACCACAATGTCGAGCGCTTCTGCAATCTGCTGGACGAGATGACCAAGGAGACGGACACCAAGTTCGTCGTCATCACCCACAACCCGATCACCATGGCCCGCATGAACCGCCTGTTCGGCGTCACCATGGCAGAGCAGGGCGTCAGCCAGCTGGTCTCGGTCAATCTCGAAACCGCCGAGCGGCTTGCCGAGGCGAGCTGAGCTATTCGCGGTCTCGGTTTGTATTGATTTGAAGTCTCCAGCTTTTGCAGTATCGTGAAGAGGTTGTTTCTCCTGTTCGTTGATATGCAGATTTCACGCCGCCTCATTTTTCTCGTCTTGACGGTGCTGGCATTGTGCCTTCCAGCAACAGGCGCGCTTGCCGAAGGGCGCAAGCTGGCATTGTTGATCGGTATCAACAAATACGAGAATCTGCCGGGCAGCGCTCAACTGATCACACCTATCAACGATGTCAGGGCAGCCGCCCGCGTGTTCGAGGATCTCGGATTTGAGGTCGAGATTGAGGAGGATCCTGGCCAGCGCGAGTTTCTTGCGGCCGTTGACCGGTTTTCGCGGAAGCTCACCAAGGACGACACCGCACTTTTTTATTATGCCGGCCACGGAGCGGCGTTTCCGTCCACCGGTATTATACTGCTGCCTTCTGACGTTCCCGCACCAGCTGCTGATGACGAGCGGGAAGAGCGGCGGCTCGCCGAACATGCGGTCCGTGAAAGCAGCGTGCTTGATTCGATCATGGCATCGGGTGCGAAAGTGGCTATCGCAGTGTTCGACAGCTGTCGAAACAATCCACTTGTTGTTCCAGGGTCCACAACGCGCAGTTTCGGATCTGGCAGGGGCCTGGCCATCATACCGGCCCGCGATGATGTTGACGGCCTGGCCGTGCTCTATTCCGCAGGCCGCAACCAGGAAGCCCTTGATAGGCTCGAGAATGATGTGGTTACGCCGGACCTCACATCGGTGTTTGCACGGGTGTTCCTCAAGGAGTTGAGAGTGCCTGGACTGAGCTTCAAGGAGATTGCGTCGAAGACGCGCAAGGGCGTCGAAGAACTGGCACTTACGCAATTTGATTCCAGAACCAAGGCCCCGCGTCGGCAACGGCCTACGGTGCAGGATCAACTCAACGGAGATTTCTACTTTCTGCCGCCCGTAGCGGCAGAAGTTGCAACGGTCGACGAGACCCCGAAGCCGCAAACAGAGAGTGAAGCTGTTATCCAGTGGCGCCTCGTCGAAAAATCCAGCAGCACAGCTGTCGTTGAGGCTTACCTTGAGAAGTTTGGGTCCGACCCCATCTTTGCGGCCCTTGCTCGCGAGCATTTGAGCAAACTTGCGGCCTTGAAGGCTGATCCACCACAGGCAACGGCTGCACCGAAACGGATTGAGGGATGTTCCCGGTTCAGGATAGGCAGACCGCGGATGGTTGATGGCTGCGATGCCAACAATCCCTTTATTCATTTGAGCCAAAGCCGTCTGACCGAAGCCGACTATCAGGCGACGCTACAGCGCATGATTGGCTGCCTCAAAGAGAGCGACTATCCAGGCCTGGCCCGGCCAGAGCTGCTCGATCAGTACTTTTTCGCCAAGGATCGGGTCGATTTTGGTGTGGGCAGCAAGTTCACGGAGGCCTATCAACCATTCTGTTGGGTCAAGCCAGATCCTGGCCGGCACTTTCTGCGAAATCAGGCCACACTGTTTTCGGGCTCCGAGTTGACCTCGACCGAACTGCGGAACCGTGACTTTACAATGCGTTTCCGTCAGGGGCGCTAGTCTCTGCACCTGTTTCTGAACAGTGATTGCACACGTCTTGCCCCACACGCCCTTCCTGTGATTTGCTGTCGGCACAACGATAAGGGGAAAAATCCATGAAGACGATTTTGGCTTCCGCAGTAGCCTGTTTTGTGCTGGCCGGCGCAACCGCCGCCAGTGCCCGTGATCTGACTGTCGTGTCCTGGGGCGGGAGCTACCAGGAAGCGCAGAAGAAGATATTCTTCGAGCCGTTCAAGGCGCTGTCCGGCAAGCCGCTGCTTGATGAAAGCTGGGACGGCGGCTACGGCGTTTTGCAGGCCAAGGTGAAGGCCGGTACGCCAAACTGGGATGCGGTACAGGTCGAGTCCGAGGAGCTTGAACTCGGCTGCGCCGATGGCATCTACGAGAAAATCGACTGGGCCAAAATGGGCGGCAAGGAGGCATTCCTGCCGGCGGCCGTGCATGATTGCGGCGTCGGCGCCATCGTCTGGTCCACCGGCATCGCTTGGGACAGCGAGAAGCTGGCCTTAGGCCCGAAGAGCTGGCCAGACTACTGGGATGTGCAGAAATTTCCGGGCAAGCGCGGCCTGCGCAAGGGCGCAAAATACTCGCTCGAGTTTGCGCTGATGGCCGATGGCGTAGCACCCGCAGACGTCTACAAGACGCTGGGTACCCCGGAAGGTGTCGAACGCGCCTTCAAGAAGCTCGACGAGATCAAGCCGCATGTCGTGTGGTGGGAGGCTGGCGCCCAGCCGCTGCAGATCCTGTCCTCCGGCGAGGTGACGATGACAACGGTCTATAATGGCCGCATCAGCGGCATTAATCGCTCGGAAGGCAAGAAGTTCGTGTTCTACTTCCCCGGCAGCATCTACGCCATCGACAGCTGGGTGGTGCTGAAAGACAGCCCGAACAAGGACGCGGCGTTTGACTTCATTGCGTTTGCCAGCAAGCCGGAGAACCAGGCCAAGCTTCCTGAACACATCGCCTACGGCCTGACCAACGTCGCGGCTGCGGCCCAGGTGCCCGAGCAGTTCCAGGCGGAATTGCCGACCACGCCGGCAAATCTGGAAAGCGCCATCCCGCTGGATGCTGCTTTCTGGACCGACAATTCCGAGGAGTTGACGCAGCGCTTCAACGCCTGGCTCGCGCAGTAAAAAACCGGGTTCGGTCGGGGCGCTGTCTTGCGCCCTGCCGCCAGCCGGAGATGGGGATGACGCAGCCTTTCATCAGCTTTGACAAGGTCAGCAAGTCGTTTGGCGCGCTGACCGTGGTCAACGAACTTGATCTCGCCATCGACAAGGGCGAGTTCGTCAGCATGCTCGGGCCCTCCGGCTCGGGCAAGACAACCATCCTGATGATGCTGGCCGGCTTTGAGACGCCGACAGCGGGCGCGATCCGCGTCGGCGGACGGCAGGTGGATCGTTTGCCGCCGCACAAGCGCAACATCGGCGTGGTGTTCCAGAACTACGCGCTGTTTCCGCATATGAGCGTCGCAGACAACGTCGCCTTTCCGCTGAAGATGCGCGGTGTCTCGCGCGCTGACCAGGATCAGCGCGTCAAGCAGGCGCTCGACATGGTGCAGCTTGGCGCGATGAGTGCGCGGCGCCCCTCGCAGCTGTCGGGCGGGCAGCAGCAGCGCGTCGCGCTCGCCCGCGCGCTGGTGTTCGAGCCCGAGGTCGTGTTGATGGACGAGCCGCTCGGCGCGCTCGACAAGAAGCTCCGCGAGCAGATGCAGCTCGACATCCGCGACCTGCACCGGCGTCTCGGCCTGACAATTATCTTCGTCACGCATGATCAGGGCGAGGCGCTGACCATGTCGGACCGCATTGCCGTGTTCAACCACGGCAAGATCGAGCAGATCGGTCCGCCAGGCGAGATTTACGATCATCCGGCAACGCGCTTCGTGGCCGAGTTTATCGGCGAGACGAATTTCGTCACCGGCACGGTGTCCGATGTGCGGGCCGACTCAGCAATCGTCACGCTGCAGGGCGGCCAGCCGGTCACCGTTGGCAATCCGTCGCTGACCAAGGGCGCGGAGGTCAGCCTCTCGATCCGCCCGGAGCGCATCCGGCAGGGCAGGGGCCTCGGCAATGCCGTTAGCGGCGTCCTGCGCGACGTCGTCTATCACGGCGATCACCTGCGCCTGATGCTCGATGCCGAAGGGCAGCCGCTCGTGGTGAAGGCGGACCGCACGGCAGCGGCGCCCGCCATCGGCTCGACGGTGGAGATCAGCTTCGCCCCTGCCGACTGCTGGGTTGTCGCGCGATGAGCGAGCCGGCGCGGCGCTCCCTGACCTCTCTGGCGCTGATTGCGCCGCTGGCGCTCTTCCTGCTCGTCTTCTTTGCCGCACCGCTCTACACCATGATGTCGGCTGCGGTGTCGGACCCGATTGCCTCGCGCGTCCTGCCCAACACTGCCTCCGTCATCGGCGACTGGGACGGCACCAGCGTGCCGGACGCGCAGGTGCAGGCAGCCTTCGCGCAGGACATCCGCGCCGTCGATGACGATCAGCTGTTCGGTGATCTGGTGCGGCGGCTGAACAGCGCCAAGTCCGGTTATCGCACGCTGATGTCGAAGACGCGCAACGCACTGCGTGACGACCCCGCGACGACCGACCTTGTCGCCATCGACCAGCGCTGGAGCGACCCCGCATTCTGGCAGGAGCTGAAGACCGCAACCGCCTCGACATTCACCGACCGCAACCTGCTGGCGGCGGTCGACATGGAGCGCTCGACGGCGGGCGACGTCCAGGCCATGCCGGAAGGCAGCTCGGCCAACCGCACGGTGATGACGCGCACCTTCATCGTGTCGCTCTCGGTCACCGTCGCCTGCCTGCTGATCGGTCTGCCCTATGCGATGGTGGCGGCCTCGGTGGATGGCTGGCGGCGTCAGCTACTCCTGGCCGCCGTGCTGCTGCCGCTCTGGACCTCGCTGCTGGTACGCACCGCCGCCTGGTTCATCCTGCTGCAGGACAATGGCCTGATCAACTCGACGCTGATGGCGCTCGGCATCACCTCCGGCCCGATCCCGCTGATCTTCAACCGCGCCGGCGTCATCATCGCCATGACCCATGTGCTGCTGCCGATTTTCAGCGTGCTGATCGGCATTCCGAAGAACCTGATGCCCGCCGCCGCTTCGCTCGGCGCCCCGCCGCTTCGTGCCTTCTGGAAGGTGCTGTTGCCGCTGTCGATGCGCGGCGTGGTGTCCGGCTCATTGCTCGTCTTCATGAGCGCTCTGGGCTATTACATCACTCCCGCGCTGATCGGCGGGGCGCAGGACCAGATGATCTCCTCGGTCATCGCCTATTACGCCACTGGCGCGGCCAACTGGGGCATGGCCGGTGCGCTCGGCATCGTGCTGCTGGTCGCAACACTGATCCTTTATGCGGTCTATCTGCGCCTCTCGTCTGACCAGCAGGTGCGCACATGAGCGCGCTCGGCATCGCCAAACTCGTATTCGCCATCGCCGCAGTGTTCTTCCTGCTGGCACCGCTGGTCGCGATCCTGCCGCTGGCCTTCACCGACAGCGTCATCCTGGCTTACCCGATCCGCGACTACTCGATGCGCTGGATGACCGAACTGACCACCGCCGAGGTCTGGCGGCGCGCCATCATCAACAGCCTCATCGTCGGCACCGGCACAACGGTGCTGGCAACTGTGCTTGGCACGCTGGCCGCACTCGGGCTCAGGCGGCAGACGGCATCCTGGAGCTTTGCCTTTGCGCGCACAGCATTCCTGCTGCCGATGGTGGTGCCGGCCGTGGTGCTGGGCGTCGGCATGCAGCTGATGTTCGCGCGCTACAACCTGACCAACTCATATCTCGGCGTGATCATCGCGCACACGGTCATCGCCGTGCCTTTCGTGGTCATCAACGTGCTGGCGGTCATGCAGGCCATTGACCCGCGCCTCGAACAGGCTGCCGCCAGTCTCGGCGCATCGGCACCGACGATCCTCGCCCGCGTAACCCTGCCGCTGTCAGCGCCGGGCATCATCTCGGGCGCGGTCTTTGCCTTCGCCACATCGCTGGATGAGGTCGTGCTGACGCTCTTCGTCGCCGGACCCAACCAGCGCACGCTGGCGCGTCAGATGTTCTCGTCGATCCGCGAAAACATCAGCCCGGCCATTGCGGCAGCTGCACTTGTGTTCATCGTCGGGACAATCGCGATAGCTTTGCTGCTCGCCCTGTCGCGGGCGAGGGTTAAGCGGCTGGCCTGAGCAACTTCCCCTCAGCCGTACGGAACCGACGCGCGTCTGATGCATTGAAGCCTCATGACAATCGCAAGGAACTTTGCCGGCGAACCCGACCGGCCGGACCCATCCTCGCCGCCGGAAAACCCGCCCGACAAGCCAAATATCCCACCGCCCGAGCCGGATGTGATCCCGGTGCGCGAGCCGGAGCCTTCGCCCATTCCGGAGCCGAACGAGGTGCCGCCACAGGAGCCGGTGGAAATCCCGCCGCAGGAGCCGACGGAACTGCCGCCAGCAACGCCATCAGAACTGTAGCTGAATTCGAGATCCGCACAGCAACCACCGGTACATTGAGGGACAACTGTGAGCGCATTCGATAGTCTTGCAGCGGCATTCCAGGCCGACAATTTCAACGTCTGGCCGCATCTGATCGCGCTGATCATCGCCTATGCGCTGGCCTTTCCCATCGGCTGGCACCGCGAGCACTCGGAGCGCAGTGCCGGCCTGCGGACATTTCCGCTGGTGGCCATTGCCAGTTGCGCCTTCATTCAGGCGTCCGAAGGCATCACCCGCGGCAACCCTGAGGCGCTGGCGCGCATCGTCGAGGGCGTCATCACCGGCATGGGCTTCATCGGCGGCGGGGCGATCCTCAAGATCAAGGATTCCGTGCGCGGCACCGCGACTGCTGCCAGTCTGTGGGCAACCGGGGCCATCGGCATCGCCGTTGGTCTGGGCGCTTTCGACGTCGCGCTGATGATCTCGATCTTCACCTTTGCAACGCTCTGGCTGTTCTCGCCGAAGAACGAGGAGGTGGCGAAGTCCATGGCTGGTGACAACGGAGCTGGCAGCCAAGACAGCGGCTGAGAGCGGGGAGACTGATGACAGCAAGCCGGTGAGGGGCAGCCCGGCGATGACGCGACCGCGTTCGGCAGAGGAGCGGAGAGGCTGTGCGGATGAACCAACCGACAGGAATGTCGCCGTTGGATAGCAGCGCAGTTCGTTGTGGTGCTTACATACATATGACTGGCTGGGGCGCCAGGATTCGAACCTGGGAATGCCGGTACCAAAAACCGGTGCCTTACCGCTTGGCGACGCCCCAGCAGGCAGTGACTCAATCCTGATTTAAATCACCGTCAGCGCGCGCCTTATAGCAGCGAGGCGCGGAATAACAACGGTGAAATCGGTCTGCCTGCATGAGCGCTTTCGCGGCGCGCATGCAGGCTGTCTCCGGTCTGGCGTCCTGCTGGACGTAGACGCGCCATGCAGGCAGATCGTCAGGTCAACGTCCTACTGGACGTTGAAGGTGATCGTGTGGACCCCCGGCTGGATAACCGGAGCCGCTGCCGGCTGCTGCGCGTGGGCAGGTGCCGGTTCGGCAAGTTCTGCAATGATGCCACGCGAGAAGTCCGAGCGGTGCTTCAACGCCAGTTCCTGTGCCTTCTCCTTGCTGAGCCTTGCCCCGCCAGGTGCCACGCAGTGGGTCAGCAGCGTCTCGTTGTAACCGGGCTCGTTGAAGACCAGGTTGCCGGTGTTCGGCTGCGGGATCTGCCGTTGCTCACCCGGATGCAGGGTCTCTGCGCCGAGCATCACCTGCGGGATGACCTCCACTGTCTTGTCGCTCTCGATATAGAAGACCTGGAGCTCGCATGTCTGCTCGGTCGATACGGAGAAGTTGAGCCTGTCGCCAACCTTCACGTTCTGCTCGCCCACCTTGACGGCGAGCCGGATAACCTTGGCCTGATCCTCCGGTGCCAGCTTGTAGTCAGGGATCACGGCCTTTGGCGGCGTGGCGGCAGACACATGCTGCGCGCCTGCCTGGCCCGCCTGCTGGTGCGGTGCGACCACGCGGTAGGGCTGCAGATCGGTGAGTGCGTAGAGGAAGGCTGCGTAGTTTTCCTCAACCTCCTTGCGCGCAATCGGCTCACCCGATTTCAGCTGGGTGATCCAGTCGATGGCGAGACTGCGTGCGACCGGCTCCTGCGTCCGTATGATGCGGCGTTCGAATTCCTCCGGTGTGAGGTCGAACTCGCCCGCCAGCCGCGACATGTCGAGCTTGTCCTCGTACATATCGGCATTCCACGTGATGATCTCCGCATCGCCAGGACCAGGCAGACTGCGATAGCCGCCGGTCGCCAGTTGCTCGGCAGCCCCGATCTGCGCCAGTGCGTTCACGAATTTCTCGCGATCGGCATTGTAGTAGCGGTCCATTTCCGGCTGCGTCACATACATTTTCAGCAGCAGTTCCTGCTGTTTTGACGTGAAGTTCGGCGAGCGCTCGATATGCGTGCGCATATCGTCGGCCTTGCGCAGGATTCCGTCGGCGTGGCAGTCAAAGCAGGATCGGGCGTTGACGATCTCGATGCCCTTGCTGCGCGGACGGTTGCGGTTCGAGACAATCGATGTCGGACCGATATCCAGACGCTGGCCATTCGCCTCGGACAGATAGTAGCCCTGCATGCCGTTCGGGAGCGAGAAGACCATCTCGCCGCCGTCATGGTGGAACGCCTTCAGGTGCTCGGGCAGTTGAGCCTCGATCTCCAGCGGCCCGTGCGGCAGCTTGAACAGGTCCTGCAGGCCCTGGCTGCCGGCCATGTCGTAGGATTTCCAGTAATAGCCACCATGCGGCATGTCATGACGCTCGACCATCCGGTTATGCTCGGACACACCCGAATTGCCCTCCCTGAAGGCGGCCCGCAGAACCCGGCCCTCGATAATGTCGCGGTTCACGTCGATACCGATGCTACGCTCGTACTCGCCGATGGTCTTCGGCAATTGCAGCAGGTCGTAATAGATGGCCGGCTTGCCCGCATAGGCAATCAGCCAGTCGGTGCGCACAAGCGGGATCTTGGTGTGGGTCTGAAGTGCGATTGGCTGCAGCAGCGGCTCGGATGCCGGGTCGACCCCGTACTGATATTCACTGACAAGGCGCTCCCAGAGCTCCGGTGTCCAGTTGAGGTCGCGAAGATCCACACGCACGATCATGTCACGCGTGTCGGCAACCGGCGTCGGCACGATCAGACGCCGGCCGTTGGACACCGAGTTCAGCATCTTGTTGAATCCCGCCTTGTAGAAGTTCAGGCGGCCCATAAAGGCGTCCATGTTCTCGCAGGCGAACATCGAATTCTGAAGCTCGCGATAAGAGAAGTAGCGCGCATATGGCCGGTCGGCCGGCTGCATCGCGGAGATGTCCAGGTTGATCGCGGAGAGGTAGTCGCGATAGGCGAGGATGTCGCGCCCGCGCGGCGTCGGCGCAACCGTGCCAACCGTTTCCGGTTGCGCGCTGGCTGCAAGAGAATCGATCCACTGGCCAAGCGCCTCGATTTCCGCGTCGGAGGGACGCGGGCTGGCGGTCGGCATGCGGCGCGTCGAGACCGAGAGATATAGGCCCGAGGCGTTGCGGTTGCCGGGCGTCACAAATGCCTTGTTTGACGCAATGGACGCCAGGTCAAGAGCCGGGAATGCGCCCTGGTAGCGCTCGCCGGCGCCATGGCAGCTGGTGCAATACTGGCGCATAAAACTGTCGACCGCGCCAGCGTTCACGCCGAGTGCAGAAGCATCCTGGGGCGCATCTGCGGCAGCCACCACCGCCTCGCAGCTTGCGGTTTTCGTCGTGCCGGGCGGCGGGCCCTTCTTGATTTCCTTGTTGGACAGGTAGGAGAGGATCGCGATGCGGTCATCCTCGTTCAGTGCTTTCCAGCCGGCGACATAGCGCTGCTTCAGCGGGTCGGCGATGGCACTGCCCGACAGCTTGTGACCCTGCTCGAAGAATGCCTGGGTAAAGGCCTTCTCATCGACGCTTGCCATGCGCGCAGCAGAAATGTCGGGCGTTATGGCGCCATTGACTGCCCGCGCGCCACCCAGCGGGTTGGCTGTATCGGGAGCCCAGGTGATCGGGTCGTTGGCGGTGTGGCAATGGCCGCAGGCAGCGACATTCTCGACCAGATAGCGGCCACGCTCCTGTGGCGAAGCGGCTGCGTTCTGGTAGTCCGGCGTGGTGAAATAGGCACCTTTCCAGCGCGCCATATACAATCTCAACCGGTATTGCGCAGAGACAGCATGCGGCTCAGGCACGTTGTCGGAGCCTTCAAGGCTGTTGATATACGCCTTGATGTCGAGCACGTCCTCCGGCTTCATGCCGGCATATTCGAGATAGGGGAACACCGGGTAGTAGTTGCTGCCATCGGGCGAGACGCCGCGCATAACCGCGTTGAGAAACTGCGCGTTGGTCCACGAGCCGATTTTGGTCTTGGTGATGTTCGGGGCAAAGAAATTGCCCATCGTGTTCTCGATCTTCATGCCGCCGCCCAGCAGGAGCGGATCATTGCCCGAGGCGTGGCAGGCAGCACATCCGGCCGCAGCAGTCAGATATTTGCCGTTTTCCACATTGCCCTGGTACTCGGCAAAGGCGTTGTCCTGGAATGGCTCCTTGGCCGAGGCCACCGACGGCACCAGCACGGCGGCAAACAGGATGAAGACAACTTTGCCCCAAAATGTGGCGAACGGTCTTGTCACACTCATCTACTGGCTCCCATACCGGTGGCTGCGAACATAAT
Organism: uncultured Mesorhizobium sp.; assembly: GCA_964480545.1. Classification (GTDB taxonomy): domain Bacteria; phylum Pseudomonadota; class Alphaproteobacteria; order Rhizobiales; family Rhizobiaceae; genus Mesorhizobium_G. Next base: position 13,505 of record CAYZQP010000026.1, read on the forward strand.
TCATGTTTGCGACGTGTCTATCAAGCACGCCTGCGCAAGATCAATTTATCGAAACTCGAAACGCTCAAAATGCAGTTTTGGTTTTTTGCCTTTTGCGCGCAGCCCGTCAACCAGGGCGGCACGCAAAGGATATGGCCCACAGAACCAGAAGTCTGCACGATCAAGCTCGAATCCTGCAAGCCCGATCAGCTTGTCAGCGTCGATGCGGCCCTGTTTCTTTGATTCGTACAGTGTGTACCGGAAGTTCGGAATAGCGGCAGCGCGGGCAGCAAACAACTCCTGGGCAATCGCCTCGCTCTCGTCGCCGACCACATGGATCAGGTGGATCTGCCGCTCGGGCTGCGGCTGGAGCTTCTCCGCCATAGCCAGAAACGGCGTGATGCCGATGCCGCCTGCGACCCAGAGCTGGGGCGACGGCCCCTTGCGATGGCCAAACCGGCCATATCCGCCCTCCACCTTCACCTTGTCGCCTGCCTTGAGCGTTTCGGCGAGGCGCTTCGTGTAGTCACCCAGCGGTTTGATGACAAAGCGCAGCGTGCCGTCATCGTCCTTGCCGGCAATGGTGAAGGGGTGTGGCTCGCGAAGGCCTGCACGCGCAACCTTGATGAAGCCGAACTGCCCCGGATGAGCCTTGATGCCGCGCCCTTTTGGCTTGAGCGTCACCTGCGTGCCTGGACCGACCGCGGCAACATCCGCCACATCATAGGCGTGGCGTCGCAGAAACGGCGAGAGCTGCGTCCACAGGAAACTGACAACGCCGATTATGGCGAAGACGTCGAGATAGTTGGACAGCATCGAGATGTTGTAGCCCGCCGGCTTCTTGATCAGGAACTGATGGCCGACGATGAAAATGAACAGCACGCCCATGATGCGGTGCGTCGGCTGCCAGAGGTGATAGGGGATCTCGAATTTGGTTCCGGGGATGCGCTTGATCAGGCTGAACAGGATGAAGGCCACCAGCCCGTAAAAGCCGATCTTGCCGAGCGTCGCGCCAAACGCATTGTCGATGCCCTGTCCCTGAAAGCTCGGGGTCAGGAAGTAGTGGACCAGCATCAGTGCGAGCGCTGCAATGCCGACACCCCGATGAAAGCGGTAGATGCGGTCAAGACCGCCGAAGATTGGCTCGATAAATTTCGGCCGCGTTGCCAGAAAGAGGTTCAGCGACATCGCGACAAACGCTGCTGCAGCGCAGGCGAGCGAAAGCCAGGTGGGCACGCTGAGATGGCTGACTGCGGGCACCGACAGGACGAGCGCAACCACAATCGGCAGTATGACAAACAGGTAAGCGATGGGTTCCTCCTCTCGCTGGCCGCGTTCGGGTCCTAAAGACCGAATGTGTAGAGACGCGCTGCTGCGCGGCGCGTCTGATCGTCAACAACCCCGTCCTCGACCGGCCAGTTGAGGTAGCCGGCAGCGCGCAGCGATTGCTGGAAGCCGCTGACAGTCGCGCGCGTGATTTCGCTGCGGCACACCGCCTGGAGCATCGCGGGGTTTTTGCGCGCGAGTTCGTTGATCATGAATTCGGATTTGGCACCGTCCGCGATCGTGGACGACGGTATGGTCGCCGTGACCAGACCGGCAGCGGCCTGGTTCTCGACCGTGGCGTTCTGGACACTGACGCCATTGTCCATACAGAGCGCCTCGGCGTCCATCAGGGCCTTGTCGAAGCCAAGCTCGCAGCGCTGCCTGTCGCGCGCGAACCGCAGGCAGGAAATGCTCAGGACGCCACGGTCGCCGCTGCCGAAGCGCACGTCGAACTGCCCGGCATGGACGGGGGAGGGCGCGAGATAGAGCGCGAAGGCAGCGCCCGTCTGATCTGGCTGCTGCATGCGCCGGATCAACTCCAGCGCCTCCTGCCGCGACGCTGCCGATCCCACGACCGCATGCCAGCCCTTCTCTTTGGGGTCGGCAGGCAGCAGGTCCGCGAGCGGTTTCAGCACCGCAACTTTTGGCGCGGGCGCGGCGGGTGCGGGTGCGGCAGGGGCCGGTGCAACGGTCGCAGGCGTCTCCGGCAGCTTGAGCGATTCAAGGATCGGGTTCCTCAGCTTCTGCAATTCGCGCTCCGCCAGCGAGCGGTAGAGCGGATCGGTTCCATGCTTCAGCAGGAATGCCTCGATCACACCGACGTCGCCGGACGCGCGCGCCAGTTCCCAATCGTCCGCCGCAGCCGAACTGCCCGCTGCGGAGGGCAGCGCGGCGGCACCTGGCACGAGATAAAAATCTTCGCCGAGTTCGTCATAGAAGGCAGGGCGCTGGTCATGACCCTCGCCGCGCGCCATCTGGCGCACCTCGCGCTGGATGTTGCGCCCAAGCTGCGTCAGGCTCTGACCAGGCGTCGACATCTGCTCCAGAAACACCCGTGCAAACACCGAGTTGAGTGTAGGGGAGGGGGTTTCCTCACGCAGACGGTCAAGGGCTTCCTGCCGTTCGCCGGCGGAGTAGAGCACCGCAACGCCTTCCTCGGGCTGGGTGATTACCATGCCGTTCTGGTTGCCGAGCGAGCGTGTGTTGCCGGCGACCTTCAGCGGATTGTTGCGGCAGGCGTCAAATATCGCGAAGAAGACGCGGGGCCGGACATCGCCCAGGACTTCCTTGATCTGCGACTCGCTGATCGTGTTGGCAGCGATCCGCGCCTCCTCGCCCTTGCCGATGGCGCGCGGCGCGGGGATATCCGACGGCAGAAACAGGTTGCCCGATCCGAAATTCACGCCGTGTCCGGCATAGTAGAACACGGCGATGTCGCCGCGTGTCAGCTTGTTGGCAAAATCGAGAACCGTATCGAGGAATTCCTGGCGGCCGAGATTCTCCCGGACAACAACCTCGAACCCGAGTTCCGTGAACTTCTGGCCGATGGCGCGCACGTCATTGCCGGGCGTTACCAGCTGGAAATCTGCGGCGAGGTTCGAGTAGTCGCTGTTCCCGACCAGAAGCGCGAGCTTGCGCCCCGACGCAATCTGGGCCGACGCAATCTGGGCCGAACAAACGAGCGTGACCGCCAGTATCAAAAGGGTGCGAAGAAACGCCACGCCAGGGTCCGATGATTCGAAACGGGAATAACCAAAAGCGTATCATCGGCGAGGCCCTGAATACCGTCAATCCCTGACCATAGGCTATAAGCGCTTGAAACTCGGTCATTTGCCCGACATATTGCACGCTCAACAATAGTTTTTTGATTTTCCGGCATCGAGGAGTGCTGAATGTTCAAGCTCGTTATTTCTGGACTGTGCTCATTATTGATTGCAAGCGCAGCCTGGGCACAGGACGCCAACCCTGACACGCAAAAGATCATCGAGACACTGGGCGCAAAGAAGCCTGCCACCCGCTCGCTGGGCGCAGCCGGTGCAGGCAACAACCAGGACACCGAGTTTCTTCGCAACCTGCCGACCCGCAGCCTTGGCACGCGCGGCCTGGAGATCCAGCAGCGCGAGGAACTGGTGAAGGTTGTTGAACGCCAGAAGCTGCCGGCCATCGACATCCAGATCAATTTCGAGCTCAACTCCGCGACGCTCACGCCACAGGCGACGCAGGCGCTGAACCAGTTGGGGCAGGCGCTGCTGAGCCCGGCGCTGGCTGGCTCGAAAATTGCGCTGAACGGCCATACCGACGCGACCGGAACCGACGCGCACAACCAGACACTCTCCGAGGCGCGCGCCTTTGCGGTCCGGGACTATCTGACCAACACGTTTGGAGCGAAGGCTGACAACATGGTTGTTGCCGGGTTTGGCGAGTCGCGCCTGAAAGACGCGCATGACCCCGAGGGCGCGGTCAACAGGCGCGTCGAGGTGATCAACCTGGGCACCTACACGGCCGCCAGCAACTGATAACCACTATCCGCCCTTGCGGGTCGGGTTTTTGGTGGTGAAGCACCAGACGAGGTCGGCAGCTCTCGTCCGGTATTCACGCCACTGGTCCAGAGCGCCAAGTGGGTAGGTTATTTTCATATCATAATCGCCGGCAGTGAGGATGTGGCCGCAGCTCGGCCACGGCACGTCGCCCTTCTGGCTGCAGCGGATCAAGTCTGTAATCTTGCCGTCGGTCTGGCCGATATAGATGTCCGGGAAGGCCCGGAGGGCCCGCATGCGCTGGCCGTAGAGGCCATTCGGCAGCAGCACGCCCTCAACATCCCCATCCGGGCTGTTGAACGGGATGTCGTAATTCGGCGCGGTCACAAAAAACCGCGCCAACTCGTGGATTGCGCCCATTCTCGACCAGAATGCGCATCTGCTCCCTGTGACCTTGCCGGAAGCGCTCGCGGTGCCCGGGCGACTTTTCGTCAGCGCGTGTGTATGGCCGGAAGGTCTCCCGCCACACCGTCAGCGTGAGCGCTCCCCGCGTGCCACCGTTGGAAAAGCCTGGCGAGGCCACATAGGCGCTCGGAATGGAGAGCTCTGCGCCTGTGATGTAATCGCTTTCCAGCCGGACCGTCACACGCGGGCTGTCGTCCTGAACATTTCGCATCCAGACGACTGGCCCCACGCCTGAGCCGCGAACAGCGCTGCCCCTGCAGTGAATACGCCCAGTGCGACGTTGCGATTCACAGGTGTTCGCCCCTCAATGCCCTGGTTCAGCTACGGTGATTTGCCTCGCGATTGCAACTGCGGCGTGTGGCTCTAGCCTGCCAGCTTTGATCCTGCATCAATCTGATTGTTGAAAATTTCAGCGCAGATGAATTTTTGTGCATTGCAATGCGGACGGATTGAATCAAGACTGCGGGCATCGCCGCAACCTGACTGATTTCATGCCCGCAGCCAGCGCCATTGCTGAACAACTCGAACCCGTGCGCCTGCAGCGCGCGGAAGGGCACAGCAGCATCACTATGCGCCACCACTTAGGCGCAACGCGGCTGAAGAACCTCTATCAGGAAGGCTGCGCAAAGCTGCGGCTGCCGAAGCCGCTTCCCGGCTGTTCACCCGAGGCAATCTTCATCAACACGTCCGGCGGCCTGACCGGCGGTGACCGCCTGACTGGCGAGGTCGCGCTGGAGCAGGGTGCTCAACTGACAATGACCACGCAGGCCTGTGAGCGGATCTATCGCTCCAGCGGTGGTCCGGCCATCGTGAGCAACCGGCTGAGTGTGGCTTCTGGTGCGCGGCTCAACTGGCTGCCGCAGGAAACGATCCTCTACAATGGCGGCCAGTTGGCCCGCAGCCTCGAGGTCGACCTCGAGGGCGATGCCGAACTGCTGGCTGTGGAAGTCATCCTGTTTGGCCGCGTGGCGATGGGCGAGCAGGTCGAGGTCGGTCTGCTGCACGATCGCTGGCGGGTGCGCCGCGATGGTCAACTACTCTTCGCTGACGACCTTCGCTTCGATGGCCCGATCATGCAGCGCCTTGCCTCGCCGGCCGGGCTGAACGGCGGCAGTGCGCTGGCGACAGTACTGTTCGCCGCCCACGAACCCGAGCGCCTGTTGGAACCGGTGCGTGAACTGCTTGGCGGGGCAGGGGGTGCCCGTGCTTCTGGTGCGAGCGCCTGGGGCGGCAAGCTGCTGGTGCGCATCGTTGAGGAAAACGGGCTGGCGCTGCGCCGCCGGCTGGAGCCCGTTCTCACCCTGCTGGCGCAAGACGTGCCCCTTCCCAAAGTTTGGCATCTCTAGGATATCGCATGAACCTGACCCCGCGCGAAAAGGACAAGCTGCTGATCGCCATGGCGGCCATCGTCGCGCGCAAGCGGCTGGAGCGCGGCGTCAAGCTGAACCATCCCGAGGCGATTGCGCTGATCACCGATTTCGTTGTTGAGGGCGCGCGCGATGGCCGCTCGGTCGCCGAGCTGATGGAAGCCGGCGCCCATGTCATCACCCGCGATCAGGTGATGGAGGGCATCGCCGAAATGATCCACGATGTGCAGGTCGAGGCAACGTTCCCGGACGGGACGAAGCTGGTCACTGTGCATGAACCGATACGGTGAGACCGGAGAGAGCTATGACGACATGTGCCCGTGAGACTGCCCCTCACCCTTACCCTCTCCCCGTGAAATACGGGGAGAGGGGGACGCCAGCATTCGTGCCAGACGCTCCAATCGTGAGCCAGGCACATAGGTCGATGCCTCCCTCTCCCCGTATTTCACGGGGAGAGGGTAAGGGTGAGG
>CAYZQP010000026.1:19598-20443 GCA_964480545.1 uncultured Mesorhizobium sp.
CGCAAACGCTGGCACTTGGCTCCCGCCACGCTCGCCCTTACGCTCCTCTCCACCCCGGCCCTCGCGCATCTTGACCCCGCCGAACATGGCTCGTTCGCGGCCGGCTTCTCGCACCCGCTGTTTGGTACGGACCATATCCTGGCGATGGTGGGCGTTGGTCTGTGGGCAGCACTGCTGGGCAGCAGCGCTGTCTGGCGCGTGCCGGTCGCGTTCGTGCTCACCATGATGTTCGGCTTCGGGCTGGCAATGGCCAATACCGGCCTGCCATTTGTTGAGCCGGTCGTTGCCGCCTCGGTGGTGGTGCTGGGTCTGCTGGCGCTGGTCGCGCTGCAGGCGCCAACCTCCGTCGCGATGGCGCTGGTCGGCTTCTTCGCGCTGTTCCATGGTTATGCGCATGGCGGCGAACTGGGTGAGGCCGGCGCGCTGCCGTTCATGGTTGGCTTTGCCATAGCCACCGCACTGCTGCACGCGGTTGGCGTGAGCTTCGGCCTCGCTATCACACGGTTTGCCGGATCGGGATGGGGCCGCACCGCGCTCCGCGCCGCCGGCGGCCTGACCGCGCTCGGCGGCTTGTGGATCGTGGCGGGAGGGTGAGGTGGTTCATTACATGACCCCCCTCTGTCCTGCCGGACATCTCCCCCCGGGAGGGGGAGATGTCCGGCAGGACAGAGGGGGGTGATTCCAACGTCGAACTAGCTCTCTCTCAACAGGAGCGCCCATGATCCCCGGTGAAGTCATTCCCGCCACTGGCGAGATCACGCTGAATGAGGGCAGTGAGCAAATCACGCTGCTGGTCGCCAACACCGGCGACAGGCCGATCCAGGTCGGCTCGCACTACCACTTCT
>CAYZQP010000026.1:20482-22059 GCA_964480545.1 uncultured Mesorhizobium sp.
AGCGCGAGGTGAAGCTGGTGCCGCTTGGCGGCAGACGCGAGGTTTATGGGTTCCAGCAAAAAATCATGGGCAAGCTTTAGGATCAGGGAGGATCACATGAGCGCACAAACATATTCGGGCGGATGCCAGTGTGGCGCGGTGCGTTACGAGGCGACCGGTATCGACACTGACAAGGCGATTGCCTGCAATTGTTCGCGCTGTGGCAGGATGGGCTTCATGCTCTGCTTCGTGCCTGCGGGCAGCTTTGATCTGAAGGTCGGCGCAGAGGCGCTGACCGAGTTCCGCTTTAACAAGCATGTCATCCAGCACCTGTTCTGCAATACTTGCGGTGTGCAGTCCTTCGGGCGCGGCAAGGGGCCGGATGGCAACGATATGGTGGCGGTCAACATCCGCACGCTGGACGGCATCGACGCCAATACGTTGAAACCGGCGCCCTATGACGGTTTGCATGCCTGAGGCATTGGCGCAGCTCACCAGAAGCGCAGGGCCGGGGCAAACCCGACCCTGCAGGAATGTAGCGTCAGCCAGACTTTTTGGTGATCAGCGTCAGCGTGCCATTTTGCGCCATAGACACCGCGACCACCTGTTCGGAGGTCACGCCGTTGGCAGTGAGCGCCGCCTTGATGTCGGGGTTCGCATCGATATTGTCCCTGAGTTGTTTCAGCTCCGCCTGGCTCGATTTCGACACCTGCTCGTTGACCTCGGCCTGGGTCGGGGCGGGCAACTCGGTAATGTCCACGATGCTGACGCTCTGAATGTCCGGTGTCGCGGGATTGGCCTGAGGAGCGGGCGCAGCAGCAGGCGGCTGCGTGGGGGCCTGCTGGGCAAAGGCGACAGGCGTGAACGCCAGCGCAGCAGCTGCGCCGAGGGCAAAGATCTTTTTCATGGGAAGTGGTCCTTTCCTTGTGTTGACGATGGTCAACTTGGGGTGACCCTTCGACCTCACCTTCCAAATGGGCCGACAAACTGGCCCCGAGCGGGTCATTCCATGACCATTGAGCGGCAGCAATGTGGGCCGCTCGACTGCTGGATGCGGTTCAACGTTGAGGAGTAACAATGCCGAAAACGAGCCAGAAGTTTGCTCTTGAGAACGGTCTCGACACGCCGATTACGGTTGCGTTGGAGCCGTGGGGGATGAGGCATGAGGTTCCCGGCAAGTCGACGATCGAAATCGTGTATTCTTTCGATCAGCCGGGAAACATTGAGAGTTCGATCGACAGCGATGAGCTCATTATCTGGCTTTGGCAAACATGTTCGGCGGTCGTCTTGATTGATCGAGTCGAGGTCAGCTCTCATGATCCGGTCCCTGCAACGCCTGACGGCATGTCGGTCAGACAGTTCATGGGCTTGCTTGGATTGTCGGATATCAAGTCGTGATGCCATGAACGCCTGACCGTTAGAGGAACCCGATGCCCGCCAAAATCTCCCGCGCCGCCTATGCACAAATGTTCGGCCCGACCACCGGCGACAAGGTGCGGCTGGCCGACACCGGGCTGTTCATCGAGGTGGAGAAGGACTTCACCATCTATGGCGAGGAGGTGAAGTTCGGCGGCGGCAAGGTGATCCGCGACGGCATG
>CAYZQP010000027.1:0-21770 GCA_964480545.1 uncultured Mesorhizobium sp.
CGTCTGGCCGCCCATGGTGGGCAGGATGACATCGGGGCGCTCTTTCGCGATGATTTTCGCCACGACTTCCGGGGTAATCGGCTCGATATAAGTGGCGTCGGCCAGCTCCGGGTCGGTCATGATGGTGGCCGGATTGGAATTGACCAGAATGACGCGAAAACCCTCTTCCTTCAGCGCCTTGCAGGCCTGGGTGCCGGAATAGTCGAACTCGCAGGCCTGTCCGATGACGATGGGGCCGGCCCCGATGATCAGGATCGACTTCAGGTCTGTGCGTTTTGGCATAAGGCTTCCGTTACTGTAACAAGAACCCCTCATCCGTCTCGCCGCTGCGCGGCGATCCACCTTCTCCCGATTTGTTTGATCAAATGGGGGCGAAGGAAGGGGCGCTAGAGTTCAAACTGTCAGGCTAAGTGGGCTCTATAGGGGACAAGGGCCGGGGATGGAACCCCGGATTTGCGGCTTTGCACAAAGGCCGCATCTACCGCCCAGGTTTGCTCTTGTAGGCGCGGTCGATGGCGGCGCGGGTTCCGGCGCCCATGCGGCCATCGATGGTGCCGCTGTAGAAGCCTTCTTCCTTCAGGCGCCGCTGCAGCGCACGCAGTGCGCCGGGGGTCCAGAAGTCCCTGGCAGTTTTCAGCCTGTCGTTCTGGAGGTCGCCGCTGCGCAGGCGGGTCACGATGTTTTTGGCTGCCTTGTCGAAATAGACGTCGGCCTGCGCCTGATTTTTCGGAACGCCAAGACCGGCTTCGTAGTGTTTGCCGATTTCGATCGCGACGTCCTGGCTGCCGCGCGCCTCGGCCTGCTTTAGATATTCGAGCCCTTTCTTCGGGTCCTTTGCCACGCCCTGACCCTCGCGGTACATGATGCCGAGATTGATCTGTGCGCTGGCGCTGCCGAGGGCGGCGGCGCGCTCGTAGTACTGGACCGCCCTGGGCAGGTCTTTCGTCACGTTCTGGCCGCGCTGGTAAATCCAGCCCAGATTGTTCAGCGCGTTGACGTTGCCGCCTGATGCGCCGATCTCGTAGAGCTCGCGGGCCTTGGTGACGTCATGTTTTACGCCGCGGCTATTGTGATACATGAAGCCCAGGGCGGCAGCGGCGTCGGTGCTGCCTGCGTCGACGGCGCGCTGGAAAACGGGCGCGGCTGACTCATACTGCCGCGAGCTGTTGTAGGCGCTGCCCAGGCTGTTCAGCAATTTCGCCGAATTCGGGTAGAAATCGACCGCGCGCTTGCAGGTCTCGATCGCCTTCTTCGCGCCGTCGATCTGCCAGAGCCTGCCGGCGTCAGCGCTGCATTTGTCTGCGACCTGCAGCTTGTCCAGTTCGCGTCTTGCCAGATTGGCAAAGGTGCAGGTGGGGAAGCGCTCCACGTGCTCTTCCAGCAGGGAACGCTCGGGGTCTGTGCCAATCGCAGCCCAGTGCGCTGACGCGTCTTGGCAGGAGCCTGCAGGCGCGAGCGCCGGTTGCGCCGGCGCGGGCTGCACTGGCTGGACAGGCGCAGGCCGGGCAGGGGCTGCGGGTTGGACGGGCGCTGGTGCGGGCAGGGCAGGCTGGACCGGTGTCGGGGCCATGGCGAGTTCGGCCGGCTGGAGCACAAACATGCCGCTGATCTCGTCATAATAGGACGGGCGCTGGCTGTGGCCGACGGTCTTTGCGGAGGCCTCGACGGAGGTCTGCAATTCCTTGGCGATGGCGACATGCGACAGGCCGGGCTTTGACAGCAGTGGCAGCAGATTGCGCGTGAACACCGAATTGGGGTCGGGATCGGTGTTGGAGAGGCGGTCGAGCGCCTCCTGCCCGGCACCTGCGGACATCAGGACAAAGGAGCCTGCGGGGGGCGATATGCTGTTCAGGCCGCGCGAGGTGCCTATGTTGCGGCCGGTCTTGATGGCGAAGGGGTTGTTGCGGCAGGCATCCAGCACGAAGAAGGAGACCAGTGCGCCCTTGCTCTTCACGGCTTCCAGCAGGTCGTCGACGACAAAGGCCTCTCCGCGCACCAGTTCTGCACTTTCGGCACCGGGAACATCGGTTGCCAGGAGCAGGTTCTGGCCGTTCAGCGCGACGCCATGGCCGGCGAAGAAGAAGAAAGCGGTGTCGCCCGGCTTCAGCCTGTCCAGCAGGGTCGCGAATTTCGAGTTGAACTGGCGGCGCGTGAGGTTTTCGCCAATGTCGACGTCGAAGCCATTGCCTCTCATCGCAACAGCAACGGCGCGGGCGTCGTTCACCGCCTTCTGCAGCACCGGCAGTTCCTGATAGGCGTCATTGCCGATGACCAGAGCCAGCTTGTTTGCGGCGTGAGCGGGTGCCAGCAGTGCAAAAGCGAAGAAAATTGCCAGAAATATGCGAGCCATCGTGCCGTCTTAAGCCGTTCGAATATGCGAACAGCATGGGGATATAGACAGCAGGGTCAACCCCTGAATGCCACGGAGGCTTCCAGGGGCCTGGAATGCGGGCGGCCTAGAACTTTGAGCGCAGGGTGAATGTGGCGGCGCGAGGTTCGCCATAGACGTTGTAAGCCGCCAGCGTGCCGACACGGGCATAGTATTTCTCGTCGAAGATGTTGGTGACCTGCAGGCTGGCGGTGACATTGGCGTTGAAGCGGTAATCTACCTGAGCGTCGAGAACGGCATAACCGTCCTGACGGCGAAGTTTTCCGCCTTCGCCCTTCATACCGCTGCTGTAGGTCACACCGCCGCCGACCGTCCATTTTGCGGTTTCCGGATCGCCAAAACTGTAGCGTGCATAGGCTTTGATCGAGTGTTCAGGTTCGAACAGGGAGGCCGTTTGTCCGGCCATGGTTTGGTGGCGGATATGGGTCGTGTCCTGCCAGGTGTAACCAGCCGAAACGATCAGATTTGGCAGTGGGTTGCCCGAAAGCTCTGCCTCGATACCCCGAACCTCGACCTTGCCGGCCTGAATGCTGAAACCGGGGTTGTCTGGGTCCGGCATTGAGCGGTTGACGTCATGGGTGCGGAAGGCCGCCAGCGAGGCGTTCAGATTGCCGTCGAGCAGAGACGCCTTGAGGCCGGCTTCGATCTGGGAGCCAATGCGCGGGTCGAGCAGTGCGCCGCTAAACGTGCGGGCGTTCTGCGGGATGAAGATGTCGCTGTAGCTGGCATAGGCGGTGACGTTGGGCGTGAGATAATAGATCAGCCCGGCATAGGGCGTGAACTCGCCATTTGCCTTTGCGCCTTGCTTCCACTCAGTCTCGGCGGCGGGCGCACCGGTGCGCGAGTCGGCATCGAAATGGCTGAGGCGGCCACCAACCACAAACAGCAGCGGGTCGGTGACGCGAATGCGCGCCTGGCCATAAAGGCCGCCCTGGGTGGTCCGGCTTATGGGACCGTTTGTATAGACGATGTCAGGTTCGGGGATATCGGGATTGAAGATGGATACGCCGGGAACCTGCGGCAGGCTGACGGTTTTGCCTTTCGAGCCGTTGATCTCGTGGTTGTAGCCGAGCGTGAGTATGTGTTCCTTGCCCCAGGCTTCGACAGGGCCGGAAACATAAGCATCGATGCCCGCAAAGGTGCTGTCCCAGTCCGCGCTACGCCTGAGGTAGGCTGTGGTCATGGTTGCGGGGTCGACGCCGATATTGGGGGCCGGGAAGCTGTCTTTCCAGAATTGGGCCTGCTCGCGGTAATTCACTTTCGCGCTGGCCACCCAGCGGTTTTCAAACTCGTGCCGCAATTCTGCGGACAGGCCGAGGTTGTCGAACGTCATTCGGTTCCACGCCGGGTAGACGTGTGTTGAACGAGGAACATCCAGAAACCGGCCATCTGTATAGGCGGGGAGGCCCATGCTTGGCGACGAAGCGTCACTCTCCTGCCAAGTTGCCGACAGTGAGAGTGTCGTGCGGTCGGTTACGTCGATGTCGAGTGCGCCATAGGCGAGATTGCGTTCAATCTGCGTTGGACGATACCAGAAGCCACGGTCGTTGCGCGACAGAACCAACCGGGATCGGACGGAGCCATCGGCATTCAATGCGCCGCCGGCGTCAATCGAGCCGTTGTAGTTCTCCCACGAGCCAAGCGAGCCGGTAACCTCCAGCGTTGGGGTCGTGAGGCCACGCTTGCGCACCAGATTGACCGTGGAGCCGGGATTGCTGACACCTTTGATCAGCCCAGCAGGTCCCTTCAGCATTTCCACCTGCTCATAGATCGACAGGTCAAACTGCATGTTCTCGGCAGGGGAGCCATTGTAGGACGGCACACCATCATACATCACATCGGCCAAGTAACCGCGCGACCATATCTGTGACGTCGAGCCGTTCCACGGGATGACGGAGACGCCGGGCACCTGCTTCAGAGCCTCGTCAACGCTGCGCAGGTTCTGGTCGTTCATACGCTGACGGGTGATGACCGACACAGAATTGGGAACTTCGAGCAGCGGCACGGCTTCCTTGCTGCCGACGCTGGCCTGCTTTGGTGCGTAGCCGCGTCCCGCCGGACTGGTGACAACTACTTCCCCGAGATCGACCGGGGCACCGCCTTGGGCCAACGCTGTGCCGGGGAGCACGGCGCTCGCCAGCAAAGCCGCCCGAAAGCGCGACCGAAAACGAGACTTTGAAACCTGCATAACGCCCCTCTAGATCAAACACGCGACTTGAGTAATGTTATACTGTTACATAGTCAATTGAGGTGAGCGGCATTTTTCGCCGGTCCACAAGCTGATGAGTTTCGGGCATGCGCAAGGCTTTTGGCGCGACGGCAGCCCAATAGATCGATGGATTTTATCGTTGCATGAAAATAACTTACGGGACGTGGCTGGGAAGATGTGATAGATTGCCTGCCTGACAACGAGTAGCATCTCATTACATTAGCAGGCTTCATCAACATTAGCAGGCTTCATCACTTGCGCACGCGGATGGCTGTGGCCGCAACGTCTGTTGGGCGGAATTGCGGGCGGCATAGGGCTCCAACAAATGTCGCAGTTGTGCTTCACTCGATTCCCGGGTGATCAGGACAGATGGGGGAACTATGTCCAGTCTGACGTTGCAGGTGGGCACGCTTGTCTCAAAAGAAAAACGGGTTGCCGAACATGTGACAGGGGCGACCAGCCGTGTCGATCATAGAGATCGTTTGCAGACGACGGTGCATAGCAACACCAGCATCTGGTACGATGTCGAGTTCCAGACAGCCGACGGTCTGGTTTTGAAACGCAGCATCCACGATGCCCCCAGGATTACACACGGGCAGGGCATCGGCTTCGTTCTCGACGATGACGATCAGATCGTGACCGTCGTCAACCTCGATACCGGTGCGAAGCTCGCGCATTCCAGTTCGCTGCCAATGGGCTGGCTCCCGTCTCTCATCAAAATGGCAGGTTACTGTTTTTTCTTTGTCGCATTTGCACTCGTTGCACCCTTTCTCATTGCGTATTTCGGGGGCTACCCCACGGTCGCAAATGTGCTGCTGGGCATCATTGTCGTCAGCATTGCTGGCTGGCTTATTCTGGACAGGGTGGCCGGTCCTGAACTGCCGGATACTGCCAGAAACAAGGCAGTGGACGCACTGGCAGAGAAGGCTGTTTCTGACTGGAAGCGCAACAAGCCTGCCGCAGCGTCCCGATAGCTCCATCCATCAGCCGCATTCATTGATCTATCAGAAGAACTCGCGCGTCACTGGACGCGAGCTGTGCTAGTGCAGCACAACATCTTCGGCGGGCGATCTCATGACATTGGCAGGCTTTATCACTTACGCGGGCGCGCTGGCGGTGGCGGCGGCCATTCCCGGGCCGGGTGTAACTGCTGTTGTGGCGCGGGCGCTGGGCTCCGGCTTCGGTGCGGCGTTTGCGATGTCGCTGGGGTTGATCCTCGGCGATCTGGTTTGGCTGACAGCCGTCGTACTGGGGCTCGCGGTGCTGGCGCAGACGTTTGGCACCGCGTTTCTGGTGATCAAGTGGGTTGGCGTGATCTGGCTGACCTATCTCGCATGGAAGTTCTGGACCGAAGGTGTCGGGGTGGAGAAGGTCGAGGCGCGCAGGGGTGCCGGAGGCTTTGTGGCAAACGCACTTGCCGGGCTGGCACTGACACTCGGCAACCCGAAGACGATGGTCTTCTATCTGGCGATCACGCCGACGATTGTTGACCTCAAGACGCTTACCGTGGCGGATTACAGCGTGCTGGCCGCGATAACGGTTGCGGTGTTGCTGGTGGTGCTGGTGCCTTATCTGGCCTTGGCGGCCAAGGCGCGCGGCTTCCTGCAGTCGCCGCAGGGGCTGAAACTGCTCAGCCGGGGCGCTGCGGCGTTTCTGTTCGGGGCGGCTGCGGCGATTGCCGCCCGGCAGTAGGACCTGGCGACGCTGCTGTGCTGATTGCGACCTATCTGGAGGTGATATTTAACCCCGCCGGTATGGGCGTGCTTTATCTGGTACCGTTGTCGGGGATGATCGCCCTTGGCAGTGCAATCTACTTGATGGCTGCCACAAAGCGCTTGCCGAACCTCTTGATAGCCTTGCTTTCCGTGTTGCTTACCCATGGACTGGTTGCGGGCTACACGAGCGTTCGCCAACTTGGCCCAGGGATTGTTCTGTCCGGTTTTGCCGTTTTGCAGCTGATCATTCTGGTTGGCCTGGTCTGGTTCTCCCGGTCAAACCGCTGGGCCGGGGGTCTCCTTGCCTGGTTCGCGCTGACCTATGCGCTGGTGGGCTATGCCCTCGCTGCATTTGCCTTCAGCCATGTTGTGAAGTGACTGTCTTCCAGAAGTCCGCCGCACGTTGTACCTAATCGCACATGAAATCGCTTGCCGATCCGACACACGCGCTCCAGCGCGGACTTGCCGACATCAGGGGACAGTTCAAGGTTCCGGAGGGCTTTGAGCCCAGGGTTCTGGAGGCTGCGGAGAAGGCGGCAAGGCGTAAGCCGACCGCGCATGTGGATCGCACCGGCGTTCCGTTTGTGACGCTCGACCCCGCGAGTTCGACCGATCTCGACCAGGCGTTTTCGATCGAGGCCTGTGGTAACGATCTGCTGCTGCATTATGCGATCGCCGATGTCGCCTGGTTCGTCAGCGATGGTGATGCGCTGGATGAGGAAGCGTGGGAGCGGGGCGAAACGCTCTACCTGCCGGACGGCAAGGCGAGCCTCTATCCCAAAGTGCTCAGTCAGGGTATTGCCAGTCTGTTGCCGGACGGGCCAAGGCCTGCAGTCATCTTTACTGCGCGCGTGAATGGCGACGGTGCGTTGAAGCTCGATGGAGCAGAACGGGCGGTGATCCAGAGCCGCGCCAAGCTAGCCTATGACAGCGTGACGCCGCACGATCTGCCGCCAGGGTTTGCAGAGTTCGCGCGACGAATGGCGGAGAACGAAAAGCGGCGCGGGGCTTCGCGCGTCGATCCGCCCGAGCAGGAGGTGGAGAAGACCGGGCCCGGACGATATGCGCTGCGCTATCGGCCATATGTTCTTGCGGAAGAGCAGAACGCGATGCTGTCGCTGGCCGCCAACATGGCGATTGCCGATACGCTTTATGCGCACAAGACCGGGTTGTTTCGCATTATGGCCGATGCGGATGACGTGGCGGTGGTGCGGTTGCGCAATTCTGCGAAGGCTTTCGGGATTGCCTGGCCGGTCGATGTCGACCTCAAGTCATTTCAGACTGGTCTCGACCCGCGCGATCCGAAGCAGGCAGCACTTATGCTGGAAATCCGCCGGGCGGGCAGGGGAGCCAGCTACTCGCCCTATGAGGATGGTGAAACGCCCTGGCATTCGGCGATGGCTGCAACATATGCACATGCGACCGCGCCGCTGCGCCGGCTGGCTGACCGCTATGTGGTGATGGCGACGCTGGCGATCGCCAACGGGCAGGCTGTGCCACCCGCACTGGGCGAGGTGTTCCAGCGACTGCCGAAGGTGATGGGCCGCGCCGGCAGCCGCTCGGCACAGCTCAACAGTGCGGTTATTGATCTTGCAGAGGCGGTACTGTTGTCGGGCCGTGTCGGCGAAAGATTTTCGGCGGTCGTGACAGATATGGCGTCGCGTGGCGTACGGATACAACTCGCGGACGTTCCGGTGGTCGGCGTGATCGAGGAGAACGGGCTGGCACCCGGCGACGCAATCACCGTTCTGGTTGAGGCTGCGGATCCGCAACAACGGCGCGTAGAGTTCAGCCTCGCCGGGCAGTAAATGTTGTGACGGGCAGTCTTCAGAACAATTTGTGACTGTATTACCTGCTTCGGTTACACTGCTTTAACCGGCCTCATGCGAGTTTGCGCTGCATCTTGGAGACTGCAGCAATGGGCGTTGCGCGCAACCTGGGTTTTGGAAAGCGAGGGCCTTCGGAAGAGGCTCCGCCCGAGCGTGCGCGCGATTCAGCGCAGCATGATCAAGCCATATCGTCAGTGGAAACCGGGCATTCCCTGCTTGAGATTGATGAATTCGCCTCGCCAACCCGCATGGTTGAGCAGGAAGACGATGTTGAGAATGTGACAGCCACGGCGAAGAGTTCTGCTCCGGCAGGACCGGTTTTCCGGCCTATCCATGATGTGCCTGGCGGCATTGCCCCACCAAAGCCGGCTAAAACGGAGTCGATGCCCGAGATTCGGGACGAGGTTGACCAGACAGTTCAATCCGGGGCGGACATGCGCGAGGGCGCGCAGGAGTCGTTCGAGGAGGCTGAGATCGTCCAGGGTGGCGTGGTCGAGCAGGAATCTTCGGCGTATGACGAGGGCAATCGGTCGGCGCTGGATGAGGAGATTCTCAGAAGCCTGCACCAGGATGGTGACATCCTGCCGGTTCCGGAGCCTGAAAAGCCGCTCGGGAATGCACAGACTGACCCAGGCAAGGCTCCGGCCAAGCTGTTCGAGCGACTGAACAGTGTCTTTGGATCCATCGGAAAATCCCGCCAGAAAGAGCCCGAACAGACCACAGCTCCTGAGCCGGCGCGCAGTGTTCAGGACGTCGAATGGGATCAGGCTTCGGTCGCATCGGAAGATGATGTCCGGGCCTGGGGCGAGGAACTGGGCGGAACGTCCGGGGAGACGGGAGATGATCAGGATCAGGGAAGCGAGATGAAATCGGCCCTGTCCGATGTTCAGGATGACGTCGAGCCGGACATGGATCCGGTGCTGGAACAGGCAGCGATGGAGCTGCTCGCCCGCGTCGAGCGGGAAACCGGTGGACGCCTGGAGACCGGGGCGGACGTGTCTGACAGCGAGACAGATGCACAGGCTGGCGAGACGCACGCAGAGTTCGCGGAGAATGAGGCGTATGAAGATGTATCGACTCGCGATGACGACGCCGCGCCCGAACCCGTGACAGCAGAAGCAGAAGAAGAACAAGCGATGCCTATGACAGCGACCTCCCGTGGCTTTTTCCGTAGCCGGGACGCCGATACTGTGATTGCGGAGACCGAGGAGCCCATCTCCGACGCTGCGATCGTTCTGGAAGACGTCAACGAGGCTGCCGAGGCAGACGACACTGTGCATGCGCAGGATGCCGACTATGCGCAGGAGGCCGACTATGCGCAGGAAGCTGACTATTTGCAGGAAACGGTCGAGGTCGAAGATGCGGTCCAGCCTGCGGTTGCCGGACGGGAGATCGATCTCGAGCGCAAGATCCGCATAACGGCCGAAGATGCGGTGCTGCTCGATGACGAGGTGCTGCGCCGCATGGAGGAGGATGGCGAATTTCTCTGGAACGATTGCGTCCAGTTGAAGCACATTTTCCCGCCGGTGCTGCCGCAGGGCTCACTGAGCTTCCTTGGCGGTGTGCCGGTTGCACAGCCTGGATTTGAGTGGCCACGCGGCGAGAACGGTGCGCTGCATTTCCTCGGTCAGTTTGATTGCACAAGCCTGCCGAAGTTCGCGGATCGCGCGGTGTTTCCTGCCGATGGCGCAATCTATTTCTTCAGAGACGCGGACGGTACCGGGCACAAGGTGATGTACCAGCCCGAAGGCGCTGCCGAATGGCTGGAAATGGCACCGCCAGCAGATTTGCCGGCGATCGGCGATGTCGAGCAGTATCTGTCGGGGCCTGAAGGCGCAGTCGATCTGACCCTGTGGAGCCTCTATCCGCGCGTCGAGGTTGAGCTCGGCCATGTGCGCGAAATCCTGCCGGGTGTCGAACATTCAACGGTCCGCCGGCAAAAACTGGCGCAACGGCTTGAAATCAAAGCCGATCTTCTGCACGGGACCGCCCCGGCGACTTCAGCCGGCGCATCCTGGCCGGCTCCGGCTGCGGACGATGTCGACGCACCTTACGCGGACTTTCCGCGCAACTGGCTCGGCGTCGAGATGGTTGCGGGACGAATTGCCATTGCCTGCCGCAAGATCATCAAGCGCTTCACGACGTCCAACGTTGCGCAGGGCATCGTTGATGACTGTGAGGCCGCGATGGCGCAGGCGCGCCAGATGGGTCTGATGGCGCCTGTGAGTGACGAGGATCGGGCTGAATTCTGGGCGGGTATGCGGGATGTCGTCAAACGTGCGGCGGTGTTGTCGTGGGATGGCGAGCAACTGCTGTCTGCCGCCGATATTCAGGCTCAGGCCATCACCTATGCGGCTATTCACAGCGCCGAAGCTGCGTTCTCGCACACAGCCGATAGTGCGGCGCTTTTTGCCGACGTTGCCGGTGATCTTGCCGCGCGCCACTGGATGGGCGGCGACCGCAAGCATGTGATTGGTGGCGCACCGTCCACGGCATCAGGTGACGACCATATTCTGCTCGCGCAGTTTGCTCCGGACGAGGGGCTTGGCTGGTCGTCCGGCACAGTGCAATTCTGGATTGCGCCGGAAGATCTTGCGGCGCGCCGGTTCGACCGGGTCCAGTTGAAATCGCTGCAGGACTGAGATTTTCACTCGGGCTTTACCAATCGCTCACACGCGGCCTTAACGCCATGCTGGCATGATGCCCTGGAGTTGGGGCGTCAGGGATGACGTCCCGGATGTGGGGGCATCAGGCATGAGCCTGTTTCGAATAATTCTTGGCGAACTTGCAAAAGAAGTCGTGCGCAATGCCGCACGGCAGGCGGAGCAGCGCAGGCAGGCGCAGCGGGACATGTCGCGGCCAGGTCGGCCAGACGAGTCACCCAAGCCAGAATTGCCAAAGGCATTTCCATCCATCCCGAATGTCCTGACCGGCTCCGGCACGCCGCGACCCGATTCACCCTGGGCGTCGCCGCCGGCCGCGCAGATTGAGGAACAGAACATCCCGGCAGCACAGACGCAGCCGCAGCCAACGCCCATCATCTGGCAACCGGCATCCCGGCCGACGACAACGCCACATCCCCAGTCGGAGCCCGAGCCCGAGTCCCGGCCCCAGCCCATGGCTGCGGCAGCCTCAGCTTCAGCACCGAAGCCGATGCAAAGCGCAGCGGAACTCGATGAGCGCAACGAAGATGAACTGTTGTCTGACGCCGATCTGTTGGAGCGGATGGAACAGGCGGGCCGGATCGAGCGTGATGACGGCCTGCATCTGAAGCATGTGTATCCGCCGGTTCTGCCGATGCGCTCGAAGAGTTTTCTTGGTGGGCTGCCAATCGTCCCGCCGGGCTTTGTGTGGCCGCGCACGCGTGATCAGGGCAAAGCGCTCACTTTCCTCGGCCAGATCAATTGCGCCGACATGCCCGAGTTCGAGCATCGCTCGCTGTTTCCTGCTGATGGCGTGATCTACTTCTTCATAGACTGGACATCCGGCGGCGTTGGCGAATTCGACGGAGACCCGGTGCTGTATATTCCTGCCTCTGATGAGGTGTGGAGCGAGGCGCAGGCGCCGGCAGACCTGCCCTGTATCAATGTCGACGGCCGAACATACAAAAGTCATCTATATGCAAGGCCGTCCGGCGTGGACGATATGACCTACTGGAGCGTCTATCCGAAGGTCGAGATCGAACTCGGCAGGGTGCGCGAGGTGATCGACAGGGAGGTCAGCACGCCGCGCCAGAGGAAGCTGGCCGAGGCGGCGGCACTTGATTCGCTGACACCGTTCCACGGACCAGCGCTCGGCGACAAGGATGTTGTTGGCGCTGGCTGGGCGAAGTCCAGGGAGATTGGCCCGCCATATCCCGGTTTCCCGCGCAACTGGCTCGCTGTTGAAATGACGGCGGGGCTGCTGGCGAACAAATGCAGGGGCGCAATCGAGACAGTCGAATATTGTCTGAGGCAGCCGGATGCCAATACGTTTCAGCAGAGGCACGAGGTAGTGGCCGAAACGGTTCTGAAGGCCTCTCACGGGATTATTGGCGAATGCGATGAACTCATGGAGCACGCCAGGCAAATGGGGCGTATGAACGCGGTGTCAGATGAAGACAAGGCGGTTTACTGGCGCTGGCTTGGCGATGTCATCCCGAGGGCCGCAGGGCGAGTCAAGACCTATCGCAAGGACGAGCTGACGAGCGGGCGGATCGAAGACTGTATTCGGGCTGCAGCAATCCATAGCGCGGATGCTGCCCTGAAGCACTCGGCGGAGACGGCGGCGCAGTTTGCTGACCAGGTCGAGGCGTTGATGCCGCTGCATTCGGTGATGCACAGGTACCGCTATACGCACAAGATCGGCGGGATTCCCCGCGACGCGCAGGATGCGACCAGCGAGTACGTCGATTCGCATGTGCTGCTGATGCAGTTTGACGTCGACCGGGGCATGGACTGGTGCTGGGGCGATTGCGGCGTCATGCAGTTCTGGCTGACGCCGGATGACCTGCTGGCGCGACGCTTCGATCGCGCCGGAGTCTCGTTCTCCTCCAGCTAACAGACCCAGGGCATCAGCGCTGAGAAATTGATTCCGGGAGCGCCCGCAACCCGTTGATCTTGCTGATCAGGCCGAGGGCAATTCGAGCGTTGCCCTGAAGCCGGTCGGGGTGTTTTCCAGCAAAAGCTGACCGCCCACGGACAGCGCAATGTCGGAGGCGATGGACAGGCCGAGGCCTGAACCGGCGACGGTCTCGTCGAGGCGCTTGCCGCGATGCCTGACGGCTTCAAGTTCGTGTGGCGGGATGCCTGGCCCGTCATCCTGCACTGCCAGAGCGACCATTCCCTGAGCCGATGAGGCCGAGATGACGACCCGTGACCGGGCGTGGCGCAAGGCATTTTCGGCGAGCGCACCGAGCGCCTCGGCGAGATCGGATGGATCGACGCGTGCATCAAGGGCAGGGGAGACGTCGTTGCTCCAGGTGACGCTGCTTCCCTGCGGGGTGCGTTGAAGCACCGAGATAATGCGTGCGGAGAGTTCGGCGAGGTTGGCGCTGCCCTGTCCGGAGACGCGCGTTCGCGCCAGTTCACGATCAACATGATCGCGCATGGAGGACGCGATCTGCTCGATGGAGGCTGCGGTGGTCTTGTCGCCCCGGTCACGTGTGCGCGCCACTTCGCCCATTAGCGCCTGCAAGGGCGTCTTGAGGCCATGGGCGAGGTCGGCAGCGCGGTGGCGCGCGCGTTCGATGTCTGCCTCGCGCGCTTCAAGCAAGGCGTCGATCTCGCTGGCAAGCGGCTGCATCTCGGCGGGCCAGCTGTCTCCCATGCGGCGTTCAGTGCCGGCGCGCAGTGCGGCTATTCTCGCGCCAATGGCGCGCAGCGGGCGAAGCCCCAGGGTGAGTTGGGCGATCTGGGCGGCGATCAGGACTGCTCCAAGCAGCATCAGGTAGGGGGCGAGCGCTACGGCGAATGCGCGACGCGCCTCGCGCAGTTCGGTGGCCTCCATGGCAACTGCCGCTTTCACCACGGTGCCATTTGCCAATGTCACAATGCGCTCGACGCCGAGAAGCGGCTCGCCGCCCGGGCCCGTATCGCGATAGACATGCGCCTGGCCTGCAGGAACGTCCTGATCCGGGATTGTCAGCGCGGCATCCCAAAGCGAGCGCGAGCGCAGCGTCTGCGTACCCGACTGGACCTGCCAGTAGAGACCGCCATATGGCCGGGCAAAGCGCGGGTCAGTGGGCGGCGTCGCGACATTGAGGCCAGTGGGGGCGGTGACGAGGCCCGCCAGAACCTGTTCGAGCTCGATCTCCATTTCAGCGACCGCACGGCGTTCGACATGGGCCGAGAACAGCGCCGTCAGGCCCCAGGAGGCGAGTGCCAGCGCCAGCAGGATGGCTGCGGCCCCGAACAACGCCAGTCGCAGCCGCAGCGACAGGCTTTTCACAGCGCGCCGCCATCGATGGCGTAGCCGAAGCCGCGACGGGTTACGATGAGGCCGGCTCCAAGTTTCCGGCGCAGGCGGGCAATCACTGCCTCCAGGGCGTTGGCGTCGCGTGCGTCGCCGTCGCCATAGAGGTGCTCCAGCAACTCGGTAGGCGGAACAGCGCGGTCCTGATGCAGGCAGAGATAGGCGAGGGCGCGGTACTCGAGACCGGTGAGACTGACCGGTACACCGTTGAGCGCGACACTCATGCGGTTCAGGTCGAGGCTCAGCGGGCCGACTTCCTGGATTGATGCGCTGCGGCCTGCGGCGCGGCGCACCAGGGCGCGGACGCGGGCGACGACTTCCTCCATACGATAGGGCTTTGGCAGATAATCATCTGCACCCGCCTCGATGCCTTCGACCCGCTCCTGCCAGGTGCCTCGGGCAGAAAGGATCAGGACCGGCATTTCACGACCGGCGGCGCGCCACTTTTTCAGAACCGACAGGCCATCCATGCCCGGCAGGCCAAGATCGAGCAGCACCAGCGCGTAGTCTTCGGTATCGCCGAGAAACCACGCCTTCTCGCCGCTGCTTGCCTGTTCGACCCTGAAGCCGGCGCCGGTGAGGGCAGCATCAAGGTCGGACAGGATGCGGGGGTCGTCCTCAACCGCAAGAATGCGCATCAGTCGTCGAACTCGCGTTCCAGGATACGGCCGGATGCCGCGTCGATCTTCATCTCCACCATGCGGCCGCGGTTGTCGATGATCTCTATCTCGTAAACATAGCGGCCGTCATCACGGTCAAGCTCGACCTCGATGACCCGGCCACCGCCGGTATCGCCCTTGGCGATGCCAAGAATGCGGCTGAGCGGAAGAATCTCGCCGCGCTGGAGCGCTGCGCGCGCGCTCTCGTGGTCTCCATCGTCCGCATGGGCGGAGAAGGCAACCAGCGACACACACAGGATCGTCAACCATCTGAGCATCGAGCAGGGTTACCTGAACCGACCTGACAACAAGCTGACAGACACCATCAGATCAGTGTCAGCTTGCCTGTGCATTCTCTGCATCAAGGCACCGGATAGTCCGGAAGCCGGATGGGAAAAGGAGAAACTCATGAAAGCTCTGGTGCTGGCCGCAGGAATGGCCTCGATGGTTATCGGCAGCGGCGTAGCGTTTGCACAGGCGAACGACTGGATGAGCGTCGGATCGCTGACGTCGAAGCTTGAGGCGCAGGGGTATACGGTGCGCGAGGTCGAGCGCGACGATGGCCGCTACGAGGTTGATGTGACCGACAGTGGCGGCGTCAGGTACGAGCTCAAGGTTGATCGTACATCGGGCGAGATCCTCAAGCGGGAGCGCGACGACTGAGGAACATCCGGGGCGCGGCTGCGTTTCGTGTTGGAAGCATTGATCGGCGCAGACAGGCACTGCGTCGATCAGCTGTTTGAAAGGTCAATAAAATTTGTGACTCACGCCACTTGTTCGGCTAGTTCTATGCGCACATATGCAGCGCGTTTCCGGCGCATGCGCCCTGGGGTTCGGGAAGGAATAGACCATGGAGTGGAGAGGCCGTCGGCAGAGTGACAATGTCGAGGACCAGCGCGGACGCGGTGGCGCCGGCGGTGGAATGCCAGGTGGAGGCGGCCGGATCAGGCTGCCGGTCGGCGGGCGCTCGGGTGGTGGCGGCCTGACCGGCATCATCGTTCTGGTGGTTCTGTTCTTTGCGCTGCGCGCCTGCGGCATCGACCCGCTGCAGATGCTGAATGGCGGCGGCGGCGCGTTTGCGCCCAATACCCAGATGAGCGAGGCTGAACCCGGCCAGAGCGGCGCGACCGACGAAATGGGCCAGTTCATGGCGACGGTTCTGGCCGAAACCGAAGATACCTGGAATGGCATCTTCAAGGCAGAGGGCCAGGTTTACAGGGAGCCAAAGCTGGTGCTGTTCGCCAACCAGGTGCGCTCCGCCTGCGGCTTTGCGTCAGCAGCGTCGGGTCCTTTCTATTGCCCGAACGACCAGAAGATTTATCTCGACACCAGCTTCTTCCGGCAACTCGACCAGCAGTTCGGTGCCTCTGGCGATTTCGCACAGGCCTATGTGCTGGCCCATGAGGTCGGCCACCATGTGCAGAACCTGATCGGGGTGCTGCCCGAGTTCAATCGCGCCAGACAGCGCATGAGCGAGCAGGAAGCCAATCAGCTCTCAATCCGTATCGAGTTGCAGGCTGACTGCTTTGCCGGCGTCTGGGGCCACCACACCGCGCAGAAGGGCCTTCTCGAGAAGGGCGACCCGGAAGAGGCATTGAATGCGGCATCGCGGATCGGCGATGATGTCATCCAGAAACGCATGCAGGGCTATGTGGTGCCGGAGAGCTTCAACCACGGCACCTCGCGTCAGCGTGCGACCTGGTTCGCCAAGGGTTTCAACTCCGGGAAACTGACCGAGTGCGATACACTCAACAACCCGGTGTAAATTCCCGTCGGGGCGGAGCACTCGCCCCGAAAACTGGACAGATGTTTAAAATTTATATCCCGCGTTGATAATCGCGAAAGTTCCGAGGTGATAGGTCTGGCCTATCATCATCGGATACTAATACATGAATTTCTCATATTCGCGGTTTCTTGCTGATCGTAGCGGCAATTTTGGCATGATCCTCGGGGTCATGAGCCTGCCGTTGGTGGCAGTTGTGGGCATGTCCATCGACTACGCCACAATGTCGAGCACGCGCACAAAACTGCAGAGTGCAACCGATGCCGCATCGCTCGCGGTAGCGCGGGAAGGGCCTTGGGTGAAAGACGCCGACGCCATTGTGCGGCGGTCACTGGCGGCGAACATGCCGGGCACCAGCACGACCTTTGACTTCAAGCGCGAGGGCGCAAAGGTGATCGTGAATGGCACAACGCCCGCCGGAACCTATTTCGACAGGTTCATGGGCAAGTCATGGACCGTTTCGACCCGCTCGGTTGCCTACGCGCCGTCGCTGAATTTCGAGATTGGCTTTGTGCTTGATACGACCGGATCGATGGAAGGCACCAAGCTCGAGGCGATGAAGGAGGCCGTGAGCAAGATGATCACGACCATGTCCGCTCAGGTGAAGGAAGCGGACAAGCTCAAGTTCGCAGTGGTTCCCTTCTCGACAATGGTCAATGTTGGTGAGGATCAAGGCCCGAGTTTCGATGCAAGGATGAAGCAGGTGGAAGACACCGGTGCCCGGTGGCTCGATCTGGCGGGCGCGGCAGTCTTCCCGCAGTCAGAGCTCTCATCAGGCGCCAGCCGGTTTCAGGTCTTCAAGAACCTTGGCAGGACATGGAATGGATGTGTCGAAGCACGCTTCCTGTCCGGAACCAATGTGGATGTGGACGACACGCCGCCAAACCCGGGGCGTCCCAACACACTTTACATTCCATCTCTGGCGCCAGACGAGCCCGATGGCCGTGCCAACAGCTATCTTACATCGTCGATCCAGCCATACGACAATTCTACAGCAGCCAGGAGAGAACGCTGGGCCAAATACGGCGTCGCGACCAGTGCAAGCGGACAGCCACTGCTTGGAGGATTGCTGAACCTTGTTGGCGGTCTGCTCTCAGGACTGCTCGGGGGTGAGCAGCCAGCGCCAAAGGCAATCGAGATAGATGACAGCATCTCAACCTATTGGGACACACCCAAAGGACCCGGAGCGCCTTGCACAACGCAACCGATCCAGCCACTGACGTCAAACACAAAGACGGTGCTGAACAGTATCAACTCGCTTCAGGCGGCTGGAAATACCAACATTACCGAGGGCGTGGCCTGGGGTATGCGTGTGCTGTCGCCGGGCGAGCCTTTTGCCGAAGGTCTTCCTTACAATGCGAGCGTGCGCAAGGTGCTGATTGTCTTGACAGATGGAGCGAACACGCTGGGCGTCAACGCGGCGCCCTACAATTCTCACTACTCTGCCTACGGCTATCTCGCCGACGGCCGTATCTCTTCGACCGGCAACAGCAAGGCGGCTATGGGCGCCGCCATGAACCTGCGCACCCAGGCTGCCTGTGATGTGGCAAAGAACGCAGGCTTCGAGATCTACACAATCCGCCTCGAGGAGCCGGATGCCAGTACGGGAGATCTTCTGTCGGCCTGTGCCTCAAGCCCGCAGAACTATTTCGACGTGCCTGATAGTGCACAACTGGACAAGGCGTTCGAGAGCATCAGGGACACACTCCTGACGGTCAGGCTGACTCACTGACGATCCGCCAGTTTTCTGACCATGTGCCTTCGGGCACTTGGCTGGATTCTGTCTGTCGCTCCCGGCGCCTGAATCTGTGATTTGTGGTTGCGAAAGGGAAACAACCTATCCGGCATTTGAGCGCCAGGGTTGTGAATTTCGAAACACTCTCCTGCTAGCATTTCCCTAAATTAGACTTGGGAAATGGAAATGCAGATTCAAACACTCAAACGTTTCGCTGCGGCTGAAGACGGCAATTTCGCGCTGATGATGAGCATCCTGGTGCTGCCACTTGCCGTGACCGTCGGCGTAGCGCTTGACTACTCGACAGCATCGACAACGCGCTCGAAGCTTCAGAACGCAACAGATGCTGCCGTTCTTGCGGTTGCCCGCGAGGGCAGCAAGCTCAACGATCAGATGCTGATGGAGGACATCGTCAGAAAATCACTGGCGGTCAATCTCGGCGGCAAGCCGGCAACCTTCACGCTGAGGCGGGAAGGGGTCAAGATCGTTCTCGACACAGAGATGGACGCCGGAACCAATTTTGATCGTCTGCTCGGCGGCAAGGACTGGACGGTTGCTGCGCAATCCATCTCCGAAACTCACGTGTTGTCCTTCGAAATCGGCTTCGTTCTGGATACGACGGGCTCCATGCGTGGTGGCAAGCTTCAGGCGATGAAGGATGCTGTCAATGGCATGGTCGAGTCGATGTCGGCTCAGGTGGAGGAAGACGGCAAGCTGAAATTCACAGTGATTCCGTTCTCGACACTGGTCAATGTCGGTCCGCAACATGGTCCTTCATTCGATCAGCAAATGCATCAGATCAATGGCACCGGTGCTCAATGGCTGGATTTGCGAGGTGAGTCGGAAGTCCCGCAGTCAGAGATGACGCCGGGGGCCAGCCGGTTCCAGATTTTCCGCAACATGGACCAGAAATGGGCAGGCTGCGTTGAGGCCCGTTATGCAGACGGCAAGGACTACGACATCGATGACACGCCGCCGAACCCTGCCGATCCGTCGACATTGTTCATCCCGTCACTGGCTCCGGACGAGCCGAAGGGGTCTGCGAACGATTACCTGAATTCCGACGCTGTTCCCTATGACAACTCCCCGCTGGCGCGCAAGGAGCGCTGGGCCAAGTATGGCGTCAAGGCGGACAGCCAGGGCTACCCGCTCTATAATGGTCAGTTGCAGTGGCTTCAGGAACTGATTGATGAGTTGAACAAGCTGCTCAAGGATGCAGGTCTTGGTGGGCTTGATCTGGGCTTTCTGGCGCCAGGCGGCCCGGGCGGTCCCGGCGGAAGCGCAGGCGGAAAGGGCTCAACGCCACAGCCGATCCAGATCAATGACGCCACGTCATCCTACTGGGGTGCACCGAAGGGGCCGAATATCGGCTGCTCCACTCAGCCAATCCTGCCGCTGACGTCCAACTACCAGCAGATCAAGACGATGGTGAATTCGCTGCAGGCCGACGGCAACACCAACATCACCGAGGGTGTTACCTGGGGCGTGCGTGCGCTTTCGCCAGGCGAGCCTTTTACCGAGGGTGCTCCATACACAACCCCCGGTGTGCGCAAGGTGCTGATTGTGCTGACGGATGGTGCCAACACGCTTGGGCCACGCAGCGGGCCGTACGGTTCGCATTATTCGGCCTACGGGTTCCTGAATGACGAGCGGATCGACGCTGCATCGACGCGACCAGCCATTTCGGCAGCTATGAACGAGCGGTCGCTCGCGGCCTGCGAGGTTGCCAAGAAGGCAGGCATTGATGTTTACACGATCCGCCTGGAAGAACCGGATGTGGCGACAGGGACAATGTTGAAAGAATGCGCGTCCAACCCGGACAAGTATTTCGACATCCCCAATCGCAGCCAGCTCGATGACGCGTTCAAGGCTATCCGGGATACTGTGACGACAGTTCGCCTGGCGTACTGATCCGGATTACATCGATCACGAAATCGGCGGCTTCGTGCCGCCGATTTTCGTTTCCGGCGATAGTCCGGACCGCTGACGCGCACGAAAGCGCTGAAGTCACGCAGGTTCGTCTCCGACCTTGCCGCCATGCGCCACGGTGTAGGCGCGGAAGACCTGGGCAAGTGCAGAAAAGGGGATCGGCATTCCGTTTGCCAGAATGACGAATCCCTTGACGTTGGCAGTGGCGTAACTTGGCCGCATCCAGCGCGCAAAGCGGGTAATGCCCGGAGTGCTCCAGGTGTCCTCGGTTACCTCGACGATGATGTTGTAGGTTGAGCGGTACTGCCACAGCCGCAGGCCCGTGACCGCCTTCCAGGGGACCCTGTCGCTCGAGACCGGCGGGTAGTGAAACCCCAGCGGCGAGAGCGTAAGCACAGGCTTTGCGGTGCCGAAGGCCTTGTTGAGCATAATGCCGGTGCCGATGCCGAAGATGACAAAGCCGAGCCAGCCGATCATCTGCGCGATGCTGCCCGGGGCCACACCGTCAATCAGAGGCCAGGCGATGGCGAGGCTGATCAGGGCGGACGCAAGAAAGGACAAACCAGTCAGTGCAGGCCGCGCCGGGGAGGGCACGAATGTGTGTGTTTGCGAGGTGTCGATAGTGGTGGCACTCATTGGTTAGCCGATGCTCCCTCCATGCGCCTGCGTGTAGGCCTGAAACGCGCGCATCAGTTCCTGATATCCGGCTTTCATGCCGGCCGGCGAGATCGCGACGCCGTCAACGCCCTGCATCTTGTTGGCGACACGTGCACCGAGCGTATCCTGGCTCATGCCGGCGGTCTCCCAGACGTCTTCGGTGACTCGCACAATGATCAACACACCCTTGCGCTGCCGCCAGGTGTGAATGCCGGAGACGGCCGGCCAGGGGATGACGCGCTCGGACACGGTGTTGAAGTGGAAGCCGTCTGGCGAGAGGATGAGACGCGGGCGGTTCTTGCCGAAGGCGTGCGAGAAGGTGGCGTAGGCACCGATGCTGAAGAAGGCGACGCCGAACCAGCCCCAAAGCCTGTGGCGGCCATCTGGCGGCAGATCCGGGAACACTGATAGCGCAAAGCCGAGGCTGATGAGGGCCAGCAGGATCGTCGTCAGGCCGATCAGCGCCGGTTTCAGCGGTGCCATCAGGAAAGTGCGCGTTTGCGTCGTGTCGACGGCGAGCGCCGGTTTCAGACCGGTCGCCAGAGTTTTAGCGCTCCGCCAGAGCCGGTTCGCCCTGCTTCTCGCGGATCAGGTTGACGAAGCGCTTGAACAGGTAATGCGAGTCCTGCGGGCCTGGCGAGGCTTCCGGGTGATGCTGGACGGAGAAGACCGGCTTGCCGGTGAGTTCGATGCCGCAGTTTGAGCCGTCGAACAGCGAAACGTGAGTCTCTTCAACACCATTGGGCAGCGAGTTCGAGTCGACTGCGAAGCCGTGGTTCATCGAAACGATCTCGACCTTGCCGGTGGTGTGATCCTTGACCGGGTGGTTTGCGCCATGATGGCCCTGATGCATCTTGGAGGTCTTTGCACCAACGGCCAACGCCAGCATCTGGTGGCCGAGGCAGATGCCGAA
>CAYZQP010000028.1:0-8793 GCA_964480545.1 uncultured Mesorhizobium sp.
GCAGGCATGCATCTTGCCGGGCACCTGCGAGGCGTGTGGCTTGCCGGAAGTTTCATTGCCAGGCAGTGCATCCATGTCGGCGCGCAGGCCAACCGTCGGGCCATCGCCCTTGGTGCCCCTGATCAGCCCGACGACACCGGTGCGGCCGATGCCTGTCACGCTCTCGTCGCAGCCGAACTCCGCCAGCTTCGCGGCAACGAACCCGGCAGTCTCGAAGACGTCATAGAGCAGTTCCGGGTGCTGGTGCAGATGGCGACGCCAGCCGGTGACCTCGGCTTGAAGTTCGGCGGCGCGGTTCAACACAGGCATGTTCACACTCTTCTGTTCGGAAACTGTTCGGGCTGGTCTGCCATTTTGACGTCGTATAGGCTAGTTAACACTCAGGATGATCTGGCCGGAAGTGCTCGTCCGCATTTTCTGTGCCTGCCGTGAACAGGAACAACCGGATATCGACATGCGGATTGCCCCGATGCTGAAACTATTGCTGGCCGGCGCCGTGATCGCCGCGGCAACGCAGGCATTCGCCAATCCAACGCTGGTGTTCGATCTGGACTCAGGTCGGATCTATTCGCATCAGAACGCCTTCAAGCGCTGGTACCCTGCTTCGGTCACCAAGTTGATGACTGCCTATGTGACCTATCGCGCCATCGCCAATGGCGAGCTCACGCTGGAATCGCCGATCCGTATTTCTAAGAAGGCGACTGGCCAGCCACCGTCGAAGATTGGCTTCAAGGCGGGCTCGGTCGCGTCGCTCGACAATGTTCTGAAGATGATGCTGGTGAAGTCCGGCAACGACATGGCGATGGCGGTGGCCGAAAATGTCGGCGGCTCTGAAACGAAGTTCGTCGAGCGTATGAATGCCGAGGCCGCGCGTCTCGGCATGACCGGCACGCATTTCGCCAACCCGCACGGATTGTTCTCGCCGCAGCAATATACGACGGCGCGCGACCTCGCGATTCTTGCGTCGGCGCTGCGCAAGGAGTTCCCGCAGTATGACGGGTACTTCACCATCGAGGCGCTGCAACTCGGCAAGACCCGCATGGACAATTTCAACCTGCTGGCCGGCCGCTACGAAGGCAACAACGGGATGAAGACCGGCTTCGTCTGCGAGTCCGGTTACAACATGGTGGGTTCCGCCACACGCAATGGCCGCACTGTGGTGGCCATCAATTTCGGCGAGCCGTCCGTGGGCGCGAGGGCAGACGCCATGGCTGCGCTGCTTGACGGCGGGTTCGCCAGCGCGGGTCCCGGCACGGATACAATCTCGACGCTCGCCCCTTATGGCGAGGCGCTTGACCAGCCCGGCAACCTGCGCGCGGCGATCTGCCCCAAGCCCGCTCCCGGGCAAACTGCAGAGGAAGTTGGCGAAACATCCGTCACAACGGCCCGGTCGAAATACGAACTGCCATTCTCCCCGCCGCCGAAACTGGTAACGGTCGGGCTGGGCGGCGCGACCGGTCCGGTGCCACTGGCGCGACGTGGCGAAGGCGGTGCAGAAATGGCCGACGTGCCGATCCCCCGCTGGCGCCCGGACATCCCGCCACCCAGCTTCGACAACCCGCCACAGGGCGATGGCGTCGCCGGCGAGTTGCGCAAATAGCCTGATCTGCTGGACGTCCGGCCCGATCCGGTGCAAGGCACTGTCATGACCCTCGATCCCATCCCCGTCACCGTGCTCACCGGCTTTCTCGGCGCGGGCAAGACCACGCTGCTCAACCGGCTGCTGAAACATCCCGCGCTTTCCGACACTGCCGTCATCATCAACGAGTTTGGCGAGGTGGCGATTGATCATCTGCTGGTCGAGCAGGCGTCCGATGGCGTGATCCAGCTGTCCGACGGTTGCCTGTGCTGCACCGTTCGCGGCGAGCTGGTCGACACACTGGCTGACCTGATCGACCGCATGCAGACAGGCAAAATCGGCGCGCTGAAGCGTGTCATTGTCGAGACGACGGGGCTGGCCGACCCTGTGCCGGTGCTGCAATCGATCATGGCGCATCCGGTGCTGCTGCAGGCCTACCGGCTCGACGGCGTTGTCACGCTGGTCGATGCGGTCAACGGTGCCTCCAGCCTCGACGAACATTCCGAAGCCGTGCGTCAGGTCGCCGTCGCGGACCGGCTCGTGGTCAGCAAGACCGATCTCGCCAGCGATGGCGAGCGCGAGGCGCTGATGGCGCGCCTGCACCGCTTGAACCCTCGCGCGCAGATCATCCCGGTCGGCGATCCGGATATCGCGCAGTTGATAACGTCCTGCGGTGTTTATGATCCCGAAACAAAAACCGCCGATGTCCGCCGCTGGCTTGGCGAAGCGCAGCACGATCATCACGATCACGATCATGCACACCATCACCATGACCACAGCCACCATGATCATCGTCACGACAGCCGCGTTTCATCCATCGCGATGACCTCACCGAAGGCGCTGCCCTACGCTGCGCTGGAAACATTCGTTGACCTGCTGCGCTCGGTTCATGGCGACCGGCTGCTGCGTCTCAAAGGTATTGTCGAACTGGCCGAGCAGCCGGAACGGCCGCTGGTCATCCATGCTGTGCAGAAGGTGTTCCACCCGCCGGCCCGCCTGCCCTCCTGGCCGGACGACCAACGCGGGGTGCGCCTGGTGCTGATCGGGTTTGACCTTGCCGAGGATCATGTGCGCAGGCTGTTTGCCGCTGTCACCGATCAGCCGGCAATCGACCAGCCGGATCGCGCTGCGCTCCAGCATAACCCGCTGGCAATTCCAGGGAATTGAAGACTACACATCGTTAGATTGCGCGATTCTCCAGTCAGGCAGGCTAGCGATGTTTACGGTTGAAGAAAGCGACAGGTGCCTGTTTGTCCGGGGCTATGCTGATGGCAGCCACTGGACGTTCAGGTCACCCGGCTGCGAATTCGGGCTGGGTGTAAGCGGTCAACGCATCTGGGCCTATGGCATGTCAGGGCGCCTCTCGATCTATGATGCGGTCAATCGCCGGGAAGTCGACCGCTTCAACTTCAAGCCGTTTGACTATCCGACGCCATTTGGCTGGTCCGTCGCCAGCCATGACGGGCGCTGTGTCAATCTGGTCGAGCGCATTGGCGAGAAGTGGCATACCGGTACAGCCCAGCCGGTGCGTCTGCGTGTGATCGACCTCTACGATTGCCGTATCATTGCCGAGCACATCATCAGGAGCGAGTTGTCACCGGCCAATCTGGCAGCGAGGCACGACGGCAAACTGGTCTGGCAGTGGTACGAGACTAACCGGCTGGTGCAGACGCTGGTGGATCCTATGAGTGGCCATCAGGATGTTGCGGTTGTGGCGACCACGCGCGAACACGATGTAGCAAATTATCGCTTCCTCTCGATCAGCCCCGATGGACGCTACTGGGTGCGACCTGACCGCAGGCAGATCGAAGTGCTGGAAACCGCAGGGTCGGGGTTCTCCTCTGCTGCAGAGCCGCTCTACGGCCTGGGTATGGAGTTGTGGGAAGGCTTTCCGCTGCGCTTTGTCCGCCGGCTGCCTGTTCTGCAGTTGCGTGAGTCAGTCATGATCAAGCGGCTTTTTTACAAAGAGGAGGATCAGCCGGCAGGCAAAGCTCTGCTACAACAGTTGATACGACTTCAAGCGCACTACAATCTGCAGCCAGGCGCAGAACTGCCCGAAGAGGCGTTCGCCAGCCCCGACAGCCGCAAGCAGATGAAGGACCTCTTGTACAAACTGTACAGCGACCTTTTCCAGGGGTTTTACTGGCAAGCAGATTCCACAGCGTTCTGGACCTATCACGGCGGAGACTACATCTGTGTAGGCGTTGACGGCAGCGTTTCACCCAGGATCAACTCGGAGCGTGTCCGACGCAACCAGTGTTCGCCGTCTGTCTGGCAAAAGCTCGCTCTGCCGGGGCGGCGCCTGCTCGCCGAACACGAGACCGGCCGGATGATCCTTGATGGCACAGCATCTGCACAGAAGGTCTATGGAGAGCGGATGATCGGCATCGATGCCGACC
Organism: uncultured Mesorhizobium sp.; assembly: GCA_964480545.1. Classification (GTDB taxonomy): domain Bacteria; phylum Pseudomonadota; class Alphaproteobacteria; order Rhizobiales; family Rhizobiaceae; genus Mesorhizobium_G. The sequence continues at coordinate 3,979 of CAYZQP010000028.1, forward strand.
ACTGGGTGGCTTTTCCACGTTCCTGGCATCAGGTTCAAAGAGAAGATGCCGCCAGGTTCGTGCGCCACGAAAATCGCATATCGGTTGCGATGGGAAGCATGGCGGATGCCGAGATCGTTACGGCTATCGAGAAGCTGACCCGCAAGCTTACGCCGGAGCGCCAGAAGCTCGAGCGGGATGGTGAACTCCTTATCCGCTTCAGGCTGAACGGCGAGATGGTCCCCGAACTTGAGTTTTTCGAGCGGTTGAAGAACCCTTCGCCAGCGGTGCTCTCGGCCTTGCACCGGTTGGTCGCCCATTATGCTGCGCTTGCCGATAAAACCGGCCAGTTCGACTTTGCTGTCGGCGAGGAAGGCATCGGGCTGCTCGCGACCGCCGTGAAGACGCTTGGTGTCCACGACCATGGCGCAATGGCGGCGATCTGCGCCTATGGCGCGCAGGTTGATGGCGAACATGAATATACATTTGCGGGCGAGACCTTGCCTGCAATCATCGAGGCTCATGGATGGACGGACCAGGTCGTTGCGCTCATTTTCGCTGCGATGGACTTCAGCTTCTACAACACCGTTTCAGATGAGACGGTGTGGAATGACTGGGGTCTCAAGGCGGCAGTACAGGCGCGCGACCCCATCGCAACGGCGCATATGGTTGTTAGCAGTATCAGCAATGTCGGCCGCTCCAGTGTCGGCCGGGGCAGGCTCGCGCAATGGGCCGGCATCCTGCGTCGACTCGGGCCTGACCCGTGGATCGACGCCTTCGCCGACGAACTGGATGCAATCGACGCTCGCACAAAGGTGCCAGCGCAAGAGTCGATGTAGAAACGCCGCCGCAGGTGTCTGCGACGGCGTCATTTTCAAGCGATTACGTTACGGACGTGGCTCGGTCGGCGTTGTCGTATCCGTCCGCGGGACATCGGTTGCTGCCGGAGGCGGTGCCGGCTGTTCTGTCGTTGCCGGCTGCTCCGGAACCGCAGCCGTTGGCATCGGTGCTACCGGGTCAAACGGAGCGCGGTCGAAATCGGCAGCCGCAAGCAACTGGTCCTTGGTCATGGGAACGACCATCCAGCGGTCGCCGTCCTTCTCGACCCACTGCGCGGTCTTGTAGTCCAGCTCGACGGACTTCTTGCCCATACCGAGGAAGCCGCCGACGCCAACCACGAGTGATTTGATGTTGCCCTGGCCATCAAGCACGAAATCGTCGACTGTACCGATGTGCTGGGCATCCGAGGCCGGCCCATCATAGATCGCCTCGCCGATGATGTTCGAGGCAAGCTGGCCCTTGTCCATCTCGATCGGGGTTGCCGGTGGCAATACTGCGGGCGCAGTTGTCGTAGCCGGGGCAGGATCGGCCGGAGCCGGTTGCTGTTGCGCGACTGCGACGCCTGTCAGCATCGCCAGAGCAGCTGTGGTAGCAAGAAGTTTGCGGGTCATATCATGTCTCCCTTTGCGTTAGGGCATGATGCTTGCGACGAGAGCAGGCGCTCATGCTACAAACCATTAGGCCGTTAATCTGTGCCGGCTCCGGATGTCGGAACATGTTCGGCACAGGGTACAGGAACCAAACGAGCCGGCGTCGCGTTGGTTCCGCAGAAAATTCATGTTGAGGGGCATGTGATGCGTTTTCTGGTCATCCTGAATCGTGACGGCGGAACTCTGCGGACGATGGATCTGGAGGATTTCTCCAGGAGAACTCTGGACGCTCTCGAGGCTCGCAAACACAAGGCGGAAATCCAGGTTGTGGACGGTAGAGGGATTGTAGCAGCACTGGATGCTGCAGCCGGAAAGCGCGGCGTTGATGTTGTTATGGTGGGCGGCGGAGATGGTACGATCTCGGCTGCCGCCACAAGGCTGATGGGCAAGACCAAGGCGCTTGCCGTATTGCCTGCAGGCACCATGAACCTGTTTGCCCGCAGCCTGAAAATTCCTCTGGCACTTGATGAGGCCGTCGAGGCGTTTGCCTCGGGGCGGCGCAAACAGGTGGATATCGCTACCGCCAACGGGCGGCCATTTATCCATCAGTTCTCGGTCGGCATGCACGCGAAGATGGTGCAGTTGCGCGAGGAGATGGAGTTCGGCTCGCGACTTGGCAAGATCGGCGCTTCTGCGCGGGCGGCGATCGGCACGATCAAGGACCCGCCGCTGCTGAAGGTGACGCTGGATGTCGATGGGGACACCATCAAGACACAGGCAACCGGCATCGGCATCACCAACAACCTCCTGGGCGAAGGCCATCTACCCTATGCCGACAAGCCGGCCGGTGGGGTGCTTGGTGTTTACGTGACGTCGGCGATCCACACGGGAGAATTGTTGCGCTTCGCATTTGCCCTGGCGCGTGGAAAGTACAAGGACAACCAGCACGTGGAACTGCGCAAGGCGCATGTCGCGGCGCTGACCATGAGCCGCAAAAGTGGCATGAAATGCGTGATTGATGGCGAACTGGCCAGGCTGGACAAACGAACGGAGTTCGCGATCCATCCAAAGGCGCTACGCGTTCTCGTGCCGGGTAAACGGAGCTAGCGTGCCCTGGCCGTTCCGCCGACATACCGGCGGAATGCTTCAGGGCCAGCGCTGGAAAAGAAATGTTCGGTCGGTCCAGTTTCACTGATCCGTCCGTCTTCGAGAAACACCAGTGCTGATGAAAGCCTGCGCGCATCCTCCGGCTGATGCGTGACGAAAACCACCGTCATGCCTGTCTCTGCGTGGAGCCGGGACATCAGATCCAGCATCTCGTCGCGTAGTGCCGGCCCTAGTGAGGCGAAGGGCTCGTCGAGCAGCAGCACCGGGCGATCACGCACCAGTACGCGCGCCAGCGCCACCCGCTGGCGCTCGCCACCGGACAGCGCCGCCGGCAAACGATCGCCCTTGCCGCTCAACCCCACCTGATCAAGCGCTGCATTGATGGCCTCATGCTCAGCAGGCGTGAGACGCAGCGCCGGCGAGCGCCCGAGGCCGACATTCTGCGCCACCGTCAGATGTGCAAACAGATTATTCTCTTGAAAAACCATCGATACCGGACGCTCCGATGGCCCTGCCCGGCTCACATCTTCTGCGCCGATTAGCACACGCCCGGCATCCGGCATCTCGAAGCCTGCGACAAGGTTCAGCAGCGTCGACTTGCCGGAACCGCTCGGGCCCATCAGCGCGGTGATTTCGCCTGCCTTGAACAGCGTGTCGAACTCCATCGACGCCTGCCCGTAGCTGAAGCGCACCTTGTCCAGCCTGACCTCATCCCCGCTCATCACTCTTCCTTCCAAGCCAGTCTGCCGCCAGCATCAACAGCAGGCACAGTGCGCCAAGCAGCAGGGCGATGCCCGCCGCATCTGCCGTACGATAGGCCCCCATGCGCCCAAGCAGCAGATAAGGCAGCGTCTGTAGCGCATCGCTACCGAACAAAACGATGACACCGAGATCGCCTAATGAAAGCGCCATCGCGAAAGCAAAGCCGATCAGCATTGGCCGGCGCAAGGCAGGCCAGTCGACCAGCCGGATGCGGTTCCAGCCGGTGACGCCGAGCTGCGCCGCCAGTCGGTCATGGCGCGCTGCGGCTGCATCATGCGCGGGGCGGATCGCCCTGACCACAAAGGGCATCGCCATCATCGCATTAACCGCCACCACCATGAAGGGGGCAACGCTGAGCAGATCGACCCGTCCGCGCAACAGCAGGAACCACCCTGCCCCGATGACAATCGGAGGGATCACCAGCACGAAGCCAACGCCATTGTCGATGATGCGCTCCAGCAGGCTGGCAGCTTTGGCCCGCCGCGCATCGGCAAGCTTTTGCCGCGTCGATACCAGCGCCCACGACAGCAATACAGACAGCACCGCCGAGGCAGCACCAAGCCAGAGGCTCGTCGTCAGCGCGCGCTGAAACGCCCGCTCACCAACCAGCCGCCCGAGCTCGGCCTGCAACCCCGCAACCAGCACGGCCGCCAGCGGCCCCGCCACAAACACGAAGGCGGCGGCGATGGTGAGAAGGTTCGCAACCGTCTCGCCGCCTGAGACATCCATATAGCGCCGCCGCGACACGGCCGCCGTGCGCTCGGCCACTGCACTCGCGCCAAGTCGGGCAAGCACGAACAGGATAATCGCCGTCAGCGCCAATTGCAGCAGCGTGATCGCCACCGCGCGCGGCGGATCAAAGTCGAAGCGCAGCGCCTGATAAATCGCCACCTCCAGCGTCGTTGCCGCCGGCCCGCCACCCAAGGTCAGAACGATGGTGAACGAAGTCACGCACAGCATGAAAATGAGCCCGGCCACTCCCGGAAGCGCTGCGCGCAACACCGGCCATTCAATCAGTCGGAAACTCGGTCGTGCGCCCATGCCGAGCTGGCTCGCCAGCCGCCACTGGTCATCCGGCACCGTATCCAGCGCTTCCAGAAATAGCCGCGTCGCCAGTGGCAGGTTGAAGAACACATGCGCGACCAAAATGCCCGAAATGCCGTAAATTCCCGGCCACTGTCCGCCCATCAACTGCCCCAGCGGTCCGGCCAGAAGTCCCGCGCGTCCCAGCAGCGCCAGCACGCCAAGTGCAGCGACAATCGCCGGCAGCGCCAGCGGCACCGCAAACAACGCCAGCACCCAGCGCCGCCCGAACATTTGGGGATGGCGTGACAGCGCCCGCGCCACCAGCATGCCCGGCACGACCGACAGCAGCGTCGACAGCGCTGCCTGCCACAGCGTGAACCACGCGACGCGCCAGAGGTAGTTGTCGAATGCGCCAAAGGCCGCCGCGAGATTGCCAAGGCTTTCGCGCATCAGCCCGAGAAACGCCCCGCCAATCAGGATGGAGATGGCGGCAAGTGCGGCAATGCCGGGC
>CAYZQP010000028.1:8803-21699 GCA_964480545.1 uncultured Mesorhizobium sp.
GGCCTCGCCTTGAAGCACCCCCTCACCGTCTCGCTTCGCGTGCCACCTCTCCCCCTGCCCGGGGGAGAGGAGCGCCAACCGCCACCATTTACGCTCGACGATTGGCTTCAACAGTGCGTGTAGCTCTCCTCTCCCTCCGGAGGGGGGAGCGGTGGTCCGAAGGAACGGTGAGGGGGAAGCAACATCCATCACGACGACGCCCGAGAGCAGCCTACCGGCTCATCGCCGCCAGCCATTCATCCACCCAGGCCTTGCGATTGGCCTCGACCTCTTCCGGCTTGATTTCCAGCGTCTTCACCGGCTTCGGCAGCGCGTCGAATGCAGGGTTGAGCGGCTTCGAGGTCCTGGCCACTGGCAGCATCCACTGCGTTTCCGGCACGATGTCCTGAAACGCCGGGCTCACCATGAACGCCATGAACTGCGCCGCCAGCGGGTTCGCTGCACCTGTCGTGGTCACGCCGGCAACCTCGACCTGAATGTAGTTGCCTTCCTCGAACACGGTTGCCTTGTACTTCTCGTCCTTCTCGGCGATCACGTGGTAGGCGGGCGACGTCGTGTAGGAGAGGACCATCTGCGCCTCGCCCTTGGTGAACAGGCCGTAGGCCTCGCTCCAGCCCGGCGTCACCGTCAGCACGCGGCCCTTGAGTTTGCCCCAGGCGTCACCCGCCTTGTCGCCGTAAACAGCCTTCACCCAGAGCAGCAGCCCAAGCCCAGGCGTCGACGTCCGCGGGTCCTGGATGACGATCTTCTGCGCGGGATCGCCATCCACCAATTCGGCCAGGCTCTTCGGCGGATTGGGCAGCGTCTCGCTGTTATAGACCACGGAGAAATAGCCGTAGTCATAGGGCAGGAACGTGTCGTCGCTCCAGCCATCCGGCAGGGTCAGTTCAGCGCTGATGCCATGCGGCGCAAACAGCCCGGTAGCCTTCGCCTCGGCCAGCAAATTGTTGTCCAGCCCCAGCACAATGTCAGCCTTGCTGGCAGCACCCTCCAGCTTCACGCGGTTGAGAAGCGCGGCGCCATCCGCGACCGCCACGAACTCGACGTCGCAGCCACACTGCGCCTCGAACGCCTTCTCCACCTGCGGGCCGGGACCCCATTCGGCGTTGAAACTGTCATAGGTATAGACCGTCAGCTTGCCTGTGGCATGAGCCGGCAAGGCGAAAGCCAGGGCAAGGGCGGAAATCATCAGGGTCGTCTTCAACGTCATCTCCTATGGTTCGAGGGGACGAGCGTCGGTGTATCCGAAGCATCTAATCCCTCCGCCGGTACAAACCGGATCAGGTTCAGCGGGTTGGCAGATGCCTCTCAGCCGCGCATTCACGCACGGCACCCCGTTAGAGCGACTAGAGACTTATGCGCATGTATTGATGGATGCAAGCCTGCGGATGATTGTGCTCTTAAAACTTCGGCTCTCCCCCGCGCGGGTGATGACGCCTCGGGGTGTTACCCCGAGACAGGGCTCTGTTCGCGCACCCGAGGCTTCTGAATGCTGAAATACGTCCTGACCACACTTGCCGTGCTGTTTGCGACCTCGCAGGCGCAGGCACTGGAAATCTGGCGCAACCAGACGCGCTACGACATCCCGGTCTCAACGCCAAAGGGCACGTCATTCCAGGCGTCTGGCGTCGATCGCCGGCTGAACGCACGCGGGATCGAGGTCAACCTGCGCCTTATCCAGGACGATTACAGCACCTGCTCCGGGCTGACGCGCGAGCGCGCCGCCAACTGGGCGAAGAATGGATACGCACCGGCAGGCAAGGGCGCCAACAGCCGCCGCGAATGCTCCATCACCCTGGTCAATGCCGCGCAGCGCAAGTCGGTTACCTCGCACTATGTGCTGGTCGATGCCTGCAAATGCTACGCTGCGGTGCATTTCACCTACGCGTCCAGCGCGTCCGGCCAACTGGCCGGTGTCTCCGGGCCGATCCTGTCGTCACTGCGAAGAGGCGGTGGTGGCGCTGCCCCACAGGCCGAAGCCCGCTCGGTTCGTGCTGACAATCCGGCCGGATCTGCGAGCGGCGGCAAGGCGTCTGCCCGTATCGGCGCCACCTGGACTGAGACTTTCAACATCTACAAGCGTCGGGGTTTCCCGCCGTCCATAGCATTGCGCTTCTATATCGATCACGAGGGCGGCGCATCGAAAGACGAGCTCGCCCGGCAGGCTCTGGCGGAAATCTACGGCGTTTCGGCCTCCACCATTTCGGAGAGCAAAGCCTCGGCGGGAGACTGGGCCTATGATGTCGAGACCGGGCGCCTCATGGTCAGGATGTCGCCGCAGCAATTTGCCCGCAATATCTCCCGCTGCTATGCGCAGAAGGAGTACTGGAGATCATGCAAGCTGAACTACCATATGGAGATGGGCTGCCGCATGACGCCGAAATGGAAGACCGTCTGCCGTGGCTATAAGCCGAGTGGCAATCAAGGAGCCTATATCGGCGATCTCTGCTTCTGGGAGCCGCGCGGCGATCTGCCGATCCTGGCGGCTGGCGCAAAGTCAGAACCGACCGTACAGCTTCCAAACCAGAACCAGCAGGTCGCCAAGGCAGAGCCGCAATCAAAGCCCAGGTCGCAATCAAGACCGAAGGCAAAGGCAAAGCCCGCGCCAAAGAAGCAGGCGACACCGGCCCGCGCCATGTGCCCTGAAGAACCCTGGCCGGAAATCTTCGGCAAGATGTGAGGCAGTCAATGCGCATTATATTCGCTCTCTTGTGCCTGTTGCTCGCGGCGCCCGCACTCGCCCAGGAAAGCGTGTTTCAGGATGCCGGCAAGCGCGTCGCGCTGGTCATCGGCGTTTCGGACTACACCCATGTCGCGCCACTGAGGAACCCGGGCAAGGATGCAGCGCTGATGGCCGACGCTTTGCAGAAGCTGCGCTTTGAGGTGGTGCACGTCGCTGATCCAAAGCACGCGGACTTCGCCGCGCAATCCGCAGCCTTCATCGACAAGCTGGAGGGCGCAGATATTGCCGTGCTCTACTATGCGGGCCATGCGATTCAGGTCGACGGAATGAACCACCTCGTGCCGGCTGACGCCCAGCTCTCCACTTTGGACAGTATCGACACGCAACTGGTCAGCCTCGCCTCCATCGTCAACGCCATGGACCAGAAGGCCAAGACCAAGGTGATTGTGCTCGACGCCTGCCGCAACAATCCGTTCGAGGAAACGCTCGCCCAGGCAATTCAGCAGTCCGGTGCAAAGCGGCAGCTCGGTACTGGTCTCGCTGCCGTCAGCGAAGCGGCGCCAGCCTCGAAGCCTGAGGCGGAAGGCTTCAACACCTATGGCAGCATCATCGCCTTCTCGGCAGCGCCCGGCACTGTCGCAACCGATGGCGAGGGCGACAACAGCCCGTACACGGCAGCACTCGCTTCTGAACTGGTCAAACCCGGCGTCGAACTCGGCCAGGTGTTCCGCGTCGCCGCCGCCAACGTGGTGCGCGAAACGCAAGGTGAGCAGAAGCCGGAGTTCCTGGTGCGCCTGACCGACGAGGTCTATTTCTCCCGGCCGGAACCCTCGGACTGCGATTACTTTGCGATCGCACCTTTCAATCAGGTTGGTATCGCAGGCGTCGAGTTCGACAAGATCAGCCCCGCCCGCGCCATCCCGGCCTGCGAGCAAGCACTGCTCACCCAGCCCGGTCACCCGCGCTTCACGCACAATCTCGGCCGCGCCCATGACGCTGCCGGCAATTACGACAAGGCGGTGGAGTATTACCGGGTCTCGGCTGAACAGGGCTATTCGCCGGCCATCAGCACACTTGGCGTCATGCATATAAACGGGCAGGGCACGAAGCAGGATTTTGAGGAAGGCGTGCGCCTGCTCAAGCAGGCTTCAGCGCTCGGCTATCGCCTCGCAAAGGTGGCCCTGCGCAACCAGGACTTCACCCAGATTTTCACACGTAAAGAGTACCAGGCGCTGCAGCAGGCCCTAAAAGACAGGGGATTTTACAAGGGTACGACCGATGGCGATTTCGGTGCAGCCTCGAAGAAGGCGCTCGAGGCCTACCAGACAGCCGAAGGCTTGACACAGGCCGGTGGCACGCTGGAGACGCTTGATCGGCTGGGTCTGGTGAAGATCATTCCGAACTACGAACTGTAGCAACGCGCGGACATTTATGGGCCAAAGATTGCTGCACGAAGCGGGGTGCATTTCACAGAAAACTCCGCTAAGAGCATGGCAAATCCGCTGGACCTCCAAGGCATGACTGCTTCCCGTTTCCTGCTTTCCGCTGCCCTGATCGCTGCTATGGGGCTGACTGTTGCGTGCGGCCGCCGTGCCGACCTCGACACGCCCTACCAGGCTGCAGCCGAGGCGCGGGAGGAAGCGCGCAAGGCTGGCCAGCCTGTGCCGCCGGAGCCGGAGAAACCGGTTGAGGACAGACCCTTCATCCTCGATTCCCTGCTCTGAGCCTTCGAGTTACCCCGTGAACCATTTTGATTATCGCGACGGCGTTCTTCACGCCGAGGACGTTGCTATCCCCGACATCGCGGCTGCCGTAGGTACGCCGTTCTACTGCTACTCCAGCGCTACTCTGGCGCGGCATTATACCGTTTTCGCCAATGCCTTCGGGGGCGCTGAGGCGCTGGTCTGCTATGCCATGAAGGCAAACTCCAACCAGGCCGTGCTGCGCGTGCTGGCGAAGCTTGGAGCCGGTGCGGATGTAGTGTCCGAAGGCGAGTTGCGGCGCGCTCTGGCGGCAGGCATTCCCGCCTCGAAGATCATCTATTCGGGCGTTGGCAAGACCGTGCGCGAGATGGATTTTGCGCTGGAGGCAGACATCCATTGCTTCAATGTCGAGTCTGAACCAGAACTGGAATTGCTGTCGGCTCGTGCGGTCGCCACCGGCAAAACTGCACCAATCTCGCTGCGCATCAACCCGGATGTCGACGCGAAGACCCACGCCAAGATTTCTACCGGAAAGGCCGAGAACAAGTTCGGCATCGCTCGCCACCGCGCCCGCGAGGCCTATCGCCGCGCCGCCACTCTGCCGGGTCTCAGGATCGTCGGCATCGACATGCATATCGGCAGCCAGATCACGGATCTGCAGCCCTACGAAGACTCAATCAACGTGTTGCTCGAACTGGTCGGCCAGTTGAAGGCCGACGGCATCGAGCTTGAGCATTTCGACATTGGCGGCGGGCTTGGCGTGCCCTACCACACCGACAACCGGCCGCCACCGCTGCCGGAAGAGCTCGGCGCGATTGCGCGACGTCTGATCGGCCCGACCGGCCTGAAGATCGTCGCCGAACCCGGCCGGCTGATCGCTGGCAATGCCGGCATCCTGGTCACCGAGGTCATCTTTGTGAAGGACGGCGACGCCAAGAATTTCGTCATTGTCGATGCCGCGATGAACGACCTGATCCGCCCGACGCTCTATGAGGCATATCACGAGGTGCGCCCTGTTCACGCGGGCCCGGCATCAGGTCCGCGCCTTCGCGCCGACATCGTTGGCCCGGTATGCGAGACCGGCGACTACCTGGCCGTGGATCGCGATATCCCGTCCGTAAGGGCGGGTGACCTGCTGGCCTTCAGCACGGCCGGCGCCTATGGCGCAGTGCAATCCGGAACCTACAACACGCGCCTGCTCGTGCCGGAAGTGCTGGTCGACGGCGACCGCTTTCACGTCATCCGCCCACGCCCGACCTATGATGATCTGATCGGTCTGGATTCCGTGCCTGAATGGCTGAAATAGTCCGTCAGGCGATCACGAAATCATACCTGCCATAACCGCCATCCGGTGCTGACTTGATGTCGAGCACCAGTGAGGGATGGAAGATGCGGTCACGGCGATTGCCTGCCTCATCTGGAAAGTAGAGCTGCGTGGTAAGCACCGGGCCGTTTGGCCGCTGCACCTTCACGTGGAAATGCCGTGTGCGACCGGGGTAGAGCCCCGGCACGATAGTCTCGAACCACCAACGGCCCTGTGCATCAGAAAACTGGTGCCCACGCAGCTTGTAGCCGCGGTTGTCATATTCGCCGTCGTGGTCGCAATGCCAGAGTTCGATCAATGCATCAGCAACCGGCTGACAGCGAAGATCCAGCACAAAGCTGGCGATAGTGATCGCCTTGCCGCCGGGCGCATCCGGTTTGAAGTCGCGCTTGAGGGGAGTGTTGCGCGTGAAGTAGGGCCCTTCGGTTTGCCGCCTCGTGACGGCGGAGACCCCACAGGACGGCGTCAGAGCAAGGTCTCGCGGCACGCCCTGTGCCAGCGCGACGGCAGGAAATGCAGGCAGGGCAAGGAAAGTGGTGAGGAAGGTGCGGCGGGTGGTCATGGTTGCTCCAGTCGACTGCGCACATCGCTTGCAGCCGATTGTGGCGCGCCAGCGCCGGGAACCAATCACATTGTTGCGACACCCGGGTTACTCCATCCGGGTCACTCCAGAATGGCAAGAGCGGCGCGCAGGTCACCCTCCAGTTGATCAAGTTCGGGCCAGTGGCTGTCCGCGATTGTGGGGAACACCACGACATAGCCCTTGTCTGCGCGGATACTGGGCAGGATTTCCTCCAGCAGCAGCCTGGCCTCGATCGGCGCTGCATCCCAGCCCTCGAGCATTACCTTGCCGAACTCCTTCGCCGCAGCGCGATCCGGCCAGACCGGCAACCCCTCACGCCCGACATCATCAACCAGCGTTGCCCAACCGCCTTGCCAGAGGCCCCAGACGACTTCCTTTTCGGCCACGGCCTTGAGAAAATGGTCATAGCGTTCTGCCGCAGGCAGTGCGAGCAGGGCTTCCAGCTTCTTGTTAACCGCCATTTACCGTCCCCATCACGATTTCGATATTGCCTCGCCTTCGCCGCGATTGCTGATATCCTGACCACAACTGCGCCGTGAGTCACGGCTCGCTGGAAAGGCTCCATGAGCGAAACTCCTTCCGACAACAAGTCAGAATCTGCTGTGCGCGAGTTTGCGCGGCCGCTTCGCCGGTCACGCATCACAACGCATCTGGCGATTATGGTGGAGCGGCTTTGGCCTCTGGTGCTGCCTCTGCTAATCGTTGTTGCGCTTTTCCTCAGCGCCGCGTGGTTCGGGTTGTTCCGGTGGTTGCCGGACCAGTCACGGCTCGGGCTTGTGGCCGTACTGGCGATACTGGGCCTCGGCGCGCTGACGCTTCTGCGTTATTTCCGGCTGCCGAAAACTGCAGAAATTGACGCCCGCATCGAAAGCGCCAATCAGCTAACCCACACCCCGCTGCAGGTTCAGGACGAGAAGCCTGGCGGAAAAACCGACAGTTTTGGCGATGCTCTCTGGCGCGAACATCAGCGCCGTATGGCCGAAAAGCTGCGCGGTCTCTCATCGGATCTGCCACGCCCGAACATTCCCGCGTATGACAAATGGGGCCTGCGCGCCATTGCAGCGCTGGTGACGGTGACTGCGTTTGCCTTCTCGTTTGGCTCGACTGGCGGCCGCGTGATGGACGCATTCAGGCCGGCCCAGGTGACGATGATTGACCCGCCGCGTATCGATGCCTGGGTTACCCCGCCTGCCTATACCGGCAAGCCCCCGGTGTTCCTGACTGCCGAGGCCAATCGTGAGACGAAGAGCTTCACCGTGCCGGCGGGCAGCGAGCTTGCGATGCGCGTTGCCGGTGGCAGCGGCGAGGAAAAGCTCGGTTACGTCGTCGACGGGAACGAACGCGAGGTCCTGGCAAAGGGTGAGGAGAACAGGCCCGAAGGTCAGCAGGCAGCGCCGAAATCAGCCAACCAGCAGTATCAGGTGAAGCTGGACAACACGGGTACGATTGCGCTGAAGCAGGGCGATGCGGAGATTGCCGGCTGGAGTTTTACGGTCACCGAAGACACGTCGCCCGTGATCCGCTTCTCGGACGAGCCACACCGGGCAGTCAATGGAACGCTGGAACTGCGCTACCAGATCGATGACGACTACGGTGCGGTATCCGGAACAGGCGAATTTGCGCTTGTCGAAAAGCCTGGCCCGAACGCCCGTCCCCTCTATGAAACCCCGGAGCTGAAGCTGGCCATGCCCCGTCGCGGCGCCACGCCGCCGGTGGGCCGGGTGACGCCGGATCTGACCGAGCACATCTGGGCCGGTGTACCCATAGAGCTCACGCTGACGGCGGTTGACGCTGCCGGCAATGAGGCGCGCTCGGAGACGAAGAAATTCATCCTGCCCGAACGCACATTTACGAACCAGCTGGCGAAGGCCGTGATCGAGATGCGCCGGCTGGTCGGGCTGGACGCCAACCAGAAGCCCTGGGCGCAGGAATTGCTCAACGCCATCACGCTTCGGCCCGAAGATACCATTCAGGTTCCGGCGCATTACATTGCGCTGATGAGCCTGCGCACCCGGCTCGACATGGCCGAGACAGATGAGCAGTTGAAGGACGTGGTCGCCTACATGTGGGAGATCGCCATCGGCATTGAGGACGGCGAACTCTCGACTGCCGAAAAGCGGCTTCGCCAGGCTCAGCAGGCGCTCAAGGATGCGCTTGAGCGTGGTGCAAGCGATGAGGAAATCGACAAGCTGATGAAGGAACTTCGTCAGGCGATGAACGACTACCTGCGTGAGTTTGCCGAGCGCAACCAGCAGAACCCGAATGCTCAAAACCAGATGCCTATGGACGGCCAGACGCTGACACAGCGCGATCTCCAGAAGATGCTGGACGATATTGAGCGTGAGGCAAAGTCCGGCAACCGCGACCAGGCGCAGGCCATGCTCGACCAGTTGCAGAACCTGATGAACAACCTGCAGGCCGGACGCCAGCAGCAGCAGCAGGGCGGCCAGCAGGGACAGAGTCAGATGCGCCAGCAGATGAACAAGCTGGGCGAAATCATGCGCCGCCAGCAGGAGATGATGAACGAGACGCATCGTCTCGAACAGCAGCGTCAGCAGGGGCAACAGGGGCAACAAGGCCAGCAGGGTCAACAAGGACAGCAAGGGCAGCGTGGACAGCAGGGCCAGCAGGGCGACCAGCCAGGCCAGGGCCAGGGTGGCATGACGGAACAGGAATTCGCTGATGCCATGCGTCGTCTTCAGGAAGGCCAGGGCCAGTTGCAACAGGAACTCCAGGCGTTGCAGGAAGGTCTGCGCGGCATGGGCATCGAACCCGGCCAGGGATTTGGCGAGGCCGGCGAGCAGATGGGCGAGGCGCAAGGTGCACTCGGCCAGCAGCAGGGTGATCAGGCAACCGGCCACCAGGGTCAGGCCCTGGAGGCGCTGCGTCGCGGCGCACAGGACATGATGCAGCAGATGCAACAGGCCATGCAGCAGGGACAGGGCCAGGAAGGCGGAATGGATGATCGGGGCGGACGCCAGCAAAGCGCCGACCGCGATCCACTCGGCCGGCCGCAGCGCAATGACGGCGGCGCCGATGATGGTTTGACAACGCGTGTGCCTGACGAGGTCGATGCACAGCGCGCGCGCCAGATCCTCGAGGAGATCCGCCGCCGGCTCGGCAACGCGCTGTCACCCGAACTCGAGCGCAGCTATCTCGAGCGTCTGCTGGAGATGCAGTAGCCCGGCTGTTGACTCAGTTCGCCTTTACGCTTTCATCTGGCGACGGAACCATCCTGCCACATCGCGCGTTTTGGGCGTTCCAACAGTCAAGGAGTTGCGCTCATGGCCAAAGCCGCCACGTCGAAAATTGCAGACAAGATCGAGGAAGCCGTCGAAACCAGCAGCCTCGAAGCCGACGTGAAGCAACTGCGCAAGGACATAGACAAGCTGATCGCGCAACTTGGCAAGACCGGTCAGCATGCGCAGGGTGCGGCGCGCAAGGCTGCCGCGGTCGGCGTCGATCAGATCAAGGCACAGGCCGACGATTTCAAGGCGCGCGCGCAAGACCTCGAGGGCCAGTTGATCGATGCTGTCCGCGAAAAGCCGGTAACGTCGCTCGCTATTGCTGCGGGCGTCGGCTACTTCTTTGCCCTGCTCAGCCGTCGCTGAGTTTTCATGCTCTCGTCCCTGCTGACAAGTATCCTCTCCGGCGAGGCCTCGAACGCGGTCAAGCGGACACGTGCGGCGATCATCGCCTACGCGTTGATCGGCGTCTGCGCCGTGCTCGCGGCCGGCTTCCTGCTGGCAGCGCTTTTCATCTGGCTTTCCCGGCGGTTTGGTACGCTCGAAACGGCGATCGGATTTGGCCTCGGCTTCCTTCTGCTGGCAGCACTGGTCTGGCTGGTTTCCTGGCTTGTTGCGCGCAGCCGGAGGAAGAAGCGCGCAGCCCAGCAGCGCGCGGAACTGGCAACCCTTGCGGCCGTTGCTGCTGTAGGTGCACTGCCCGGCCTGATGAATGGACGGTCGATGGCCGGCATTCTCGGACTGCCGATCATCGGGCTGATCGCTGCCGAGATTTACAAGGAGAATTTCGGGCGCAAGGCAGATGCCGACGCAGAGGACGGCTCTGACCTGGGCGACGATTGAGGCCGCTTGCGTGCCCGGCGCGACAATTTAAGCCGGCGTAGCAGTATTTTCAGCTGGACCCTGGTCCCGCAGATTTCCCGGGGTTGGCAACCTACAACCGTTTGGCGTCGCGCAGCGTGTCGATCTCATCCTTTGGTGCGGGATCCGCACCCTGCGCCGGCGAAAGGTCGTCATAGAGCTTCTGCGCTTCCGGCGCGGGGCCACGATGCTCGGCAAACCCGACAACCCGCCAGACCGCAATGCGGCGATCCAGCGTAAGGGTCAGTGTGTCGCCGGCCTTCACGGTTTCGGATGAAAGCTCGACACGCTCGCCATTGATGCGCGCCCGGCCAAGTTCAACCAGTTTCTGGGCCAGCGAACGCGACTTTACGGCGCGCGCAAAAAACAGCCATTTGTCGATGCGCTGGCGGGTCTCGCCGGGCATTACTTCTTGAGCTGGTCGCGCAGGGCGGCAAGCTTGGCGAAGGGCGAGTTCGGATCGGGCGCACGCTCCTCGCGCGGCTTCGGTTTGAAGTCCGGCTTGCCACCCTTCTGGAAGTCAGGCCGGCCACCCTTGCCGTGCGGACGCTCGCCCCGGTTCTCACCATCCCGGCGGCCCTTGAAATCGGGCTTGCCCTTGAAATGCGGGCGGTCCGATTTGCCTTCGCCGTCCTTGCGGTCAAAACGGCGCTCGAAGCGCTGCTTTCCGTCGGCAGGCGCAGCGCCCTCTGCCTGCTCGCCGGGTTTGCGGTTGTTGTTGAAGCGCCGGTTGCCGCCACGATGCTCGTGGCGCGGGCGCTCGAACCGGCCCGGACGCCAGAGCATGATCGGCTTGGGTGCTTCGGTAGGTTCTGATGGGGCGTCGGAAGTTGGCGCAACTTCCCTGGACGTCACGGTGACGATCTCCGAAGCGATTTCCTCGGAAATACCCCCCTCTGTCCTGTCGGACATCTCCCCCTCACGGGGGGAGATCGGGTCGGCATCGACGGTTTCGCCAATTGCTAACACCGGGATACTGTTGGAGGTTTCAGATTCAGCTCCTTCTGTGACAGAGACAAGTGCGTTTTCGGCCTCAGTATCGGCACCAGCGTCTGAGCT
This sequence comes from uncultured Mesorhizobium sp., assembly GCA_964480545.1. Taxonomy (GTDB): domain Bacteria; phylum Pseudomonadota; class Alphaproteobacteria; order Rhizobiales; family Rhizobiaceae; genus Mesorhizobium_G. Next base: position 20,262 of record CAYZQP010000028.1, read on the forward strand.
GCTGATCTCCCCCCCTGAGGGGGAGATGTCCGACAGGACAGAGGGGGGTACATCGCCAGAAATTTCGGCTGTCGTCTCAAGAATTGCTTCGTTCGATGCCGTGACAATGTCAACTGCCGCCTTCGCAGCAGCCTCAGCCGCCTTTGCTGCCGCCGCTGCCGCGCGATCTGCCTCAGTCTTCGCAGCTGCTTCCGCTGCCGCGATGTCCAGCGCCTCAAGGCGTCCCTTCACCTCGTCAGCCGGCTTTGGTTCGCCGCGATAGCCGAGACCCTTCAATATCTCTTCCATGTCGTCGCCGGTCGCACCGAGAATAGACATCATCGGCGGCGTGACGAGGAAGGCAGCACCATCATAGGCACCGTCGGGACGCTTGCCCTCACCGGCCTTCCAGGCCAGTGCGGGACGGATCAGGTCGGCAAGACGCTCCAGAATGTCGACGCGCACGGCGCGGCGGCCGAGCATGCGATAGCCGGCGAGACGGTAGAAGGTCGGCTCGAATGTCGTATCGACGACGACCGAAGTGCGGCCGGTCGCCAGCGCGTTGACGACATCGCCAAAACCCGGCTTGTCCTTGCCGTCGTTCTTCAGCGCCCAGAGCAGCGTGATGAGCCCGGCGGGCGCGGGCTTCAGCAGCGCCGGCACAAAGATGTGATACGCGCCGAAGCGCACACCGAGGCGGCGCAAAGCCGCACGGCCCTCCTGATCCAGCGCCTTCACGTCGTCAGCAATGTCGCGGCGGTTGATGACGCCAAAATTCTCCACCAGCCGGAACGCGATGCCGCGCGCCATGCCGGAGAGCTCGGCGGCCTTCAGATCGACCAGTGGTTTCAGCAGCGTCTCGATCTGGAAATTCACGAAACGGTCGGCGCGCGCCGCGACCTTGTCGCGGGCCGGACCGGTGAGTTGTTCGTCGGCCAGAAGCACGACGCGTGGCTTGAGCGGGTCCTCGCCATCTGTCAGCGTGCCGATGGGCGCGCCGATCCAGCGCAGCGAGCCGTCGGAGGCAAGCGCAATGTCGCCATTCGGCCCAGCCGAGAAGCGCTCGGCACGGGTGTCAAATTCGGTCGCCAGCGCCTTTTGCGCGGCGGCGCGAATGGCCTTGCCATCTTCGCCACCGGCGCTCTGGTCGGCGGTAAAGCGGAAGCCCTGTAGCTCTCCGACATGGTGACCTTCCACCGTGACGGTTCCCTGGGCGTTGATTTCGGCGTCGAGCATGCTGTTCTCTCTCAGGCGGCGCATGAGCACGGATGTCCTGCGGTCTACGAAGCGTTTCGTCAACCGTTCATGCAGCGCATCGGACAGGCGGTCTTCGATTCCTCGCGTCTTTTGTTGCCAGTGCAGCGGATCAGCCAGCCAGCCGGGCCGGTTCGACACAAAAGTCCAGGTGCGGATCTGCGCAATGCGCTGCGACAGCGTATCGATGTCGCCATCGGTCCGG
>CAYZQP010000029.1:0-12538 GCA_964480545.1 uncultured Mesorhizobium sp.
CCCTCTGCCCTGCCGGGCATCTCCCCCTCCCGGGGGGAGATTGGCGGTTGCGATGACTGCGCAACTCTTTCGACTTCGGAAAATCTGGAACGACCGCTGGCACACCAGCCTCCGTCCCCCAAAAGTCGAACACCGCGCTACTGGAACATCCGCCGGATCGGCCTACCTTTCCAGACGGGGAGCGCAATCGTTCTGGTCTGCCCGGGCGTCACACAAGGAATTCCAACATGTCGAAAGTCTGGTTCATCACGGGCTCGTCCAAGGGCTTTGGCCGCGTCTGGACAGAGGCTGCACTGGCGCGCGGCGACAAGGTCGTGGCGACCGCGCGTGATCCGAATTCGCTCGCCGACCTGGTGGCCAGATATGGCGACAGCATCGCTGCGCTGAAACTCGATGTCACCGACAAGGCGGAGGTCGAGGCCGTGGTGGCCGAGGCGCTGGCACGGTTCGGGCGCATCGATGTCGCCATCAACAATGCCGGCTACGGCCTGTTCGGGGCTGTCGAGGAGGTCACCGAAGATCAGGCGCGGGCGCAGATGGAGACCAACGTGTTTGGCGCGCTGTGGGTCACGCAGGCCGTGCTGCCGGCGATGCGGGCGCAGAAATCCGGCCATATCATCCAGATTTCCTCGATTGGCGGGGTCAACGCCTTCCCCAATCTCGGCCTCTATCACGCCTCGAAATGGGCGCTGGAGGGCTTCAGCCAGTCGCTGGGCATCGAGGTCGCGCCGCATGGTATCCATGTGACCATTGTCGAGCCGGCCGGCTTCGCCACCGACTGGGGTGGGCCGTCGGCACAGAAAGCCGAACCGATGCCGGAATATCAGGCTGCTCGCGACGCGACCGCAAAGCGGCGTGGCACAGTGGTGCCCGGTGATCCTGATGCAACCGGCCCTGCGATGCTGGCGCTGGTCGATGCGGATAACCCGCCGCTGCGGGTGTTCTTCGGGGATGTCGGCCTGCCGATGATCCAGGCCGAATACGCCAGGCGTCTTGACAGCTGGGCGGCCTGGGACTGGATTGCCGACATCGCGCAGGGAGAGAAGAAGAACCGGGCTTGATCGAAGCGGTCGGGGTCAGGCGCTGGCTCCAACGCCCCCTCTGCCCTGCCGGGCATCTCCCCCGCGGGGGGAGATTGGTAGCTCGACCCGCATCTACATTCGGATAGATGCCTCGCAGCCGTAGTCGTCGATCATGGTGCCCGGTCCGGGCGCATCCAGGTGATCATGCGGATACCCTGTGCGTCATATTCGAAGTGCAGGCAGCGAACGGGGTCGTCGTAGCGGTCCCAGGCCAGGGTTCCATTACCACTCTTTGACGGTCGCCCGAGACGGGAGATGACCATTTCGCGGCTCCACTCGAACGGGGTGTCCAGGTCTATGGCAGTTGCGACATAGCCGCCGCGATACAGAAAGATCGCAGCGATGCTTTCTCCCGGGCAGCAGTTGAATTCAAAACCGACTTCATCTGCATATGAGTAGCTCGTTTCAGGCGGGTTGAGATCATCCTCCACTGTGCGCTCAGGCGTCCAGGTTGAGAACGGCTCAGCGTTCAGCAAATCGGCAGATGGCCGCCCGAGATAGCGCGCAAGATCGATGTTTCGGCTCATGATTGCCCGCTGCTCTCGCCTGTCGCGGCCCGTCCGGCACCGACGCCGAGGCCCATGCCCATGCCGCCACCCATGGCCATGCCCATGCCGCCGGCGCCTTCGCCACCTCCGCGACCACCGCCGCCGCCCTCTCGTCCGCCACCGCCACGACCGCCTGCGCTGGAGGGGCGCGCCGGGCCCTGGTTGGGGATCGTCAACGTGTCGGGAATGGCGTCGAGGTCGAGCGCGTCACGAATATAGGTGCGCAGCGAGATGACGAGGCCGTGCACATGCACCGGCTTGCCGGCCACCATGTCCTGCGCGGCAGCACTGGCGAGTTTCACCTGCTCCTCGGTGCCGAACAGGATGATGTCGGACAGTGCCGCCTCGACCGCATCGCGGATGCGCCGCGCGCGTTCCGAGGCTGACGGCGCCGGGCTGCCACTGTCGTCGGCCTCCGGCGGGTCCAGCGGCGGCGCGTCAGGGTTCGGTACGGCGGGCGTCGCGATATTGGCGCGCGACAGGTCGCGCAGATGGGTTGGGTTGACGGCGAGGTTGCCGGTGAACGAGCCGCCAAGCGTCTTGTAGGCGGCGATCAGCGCCTTCAGGCGCTCGTTGATCTGACGGTTCTGGCGCGCGCGGCGCTCCTGGATGGTCATCATCAGCACCAGCCGGATGCCGACCGCAATCAGCGTGATGAGCAGCAATCCGCCAATCGAGGTGAGCACGCCCTGCCAGGATGAGAAGTCGAAATAGCGCATGTGATCTCCCGAACCGCAAAGCCTGGCAGCAGTGGCCACGACCTTGATCGTGATCGAGGTCGCGGCGGTTCAGTGTGTGCAGCAAAACGCGCAGGTGTTCAACGCAAGCATGGAGAAACGCGATGCGCCTGCCCTACACCCTGGCCCTCATGATGGGACTGGCAATGCCGGCTGCGGCCGACAATACCGGGTTCCGTCAGTTTGAAATTCCATCACCCGACCGGCCGCTCGCGGCGACGGTCTGGTATCCGTCAGCAGAGGGTGGAAAGCCCGAAACCGTAGGCGAGAACGCTGCCTTCTTTGGTGTCGAGGTCAGGCGCGACGGCGAGCCGTCGACGGGCAAGCGACCACTGGTCCTGCTGTCGCACGGCTATGGCGGCAGTTGGCGCAACCTCAACTGGCTGGCGGAACGGCTGGTCAGGCAGGGCTACACAGTCGCGGCAGTGGATCATCCGGGCACAACGACGTTCGACCGGAGTTCGGGTGAGGCGGCGCGTCTGTGGAAGCGCCCGCAGGATATGAGCAAGCTGCTGGACAGCGTGCTGGCTGATGCGAAGATCGCCGGCGAGGTCGATGCCGACAAAGTGGCAGCGGTCGGACATTCGCTCGGCGGCTGGACGGTGATGTCGCTGATCGGGGCGCGCTTCAACACCACGCAATTTCTCGATGATTGCAAGACACCGGTTTCCACCCGCGCCTGCTCGCTGGCGACCGAGCTTGGCATTGGTGCCGGGCGCTCGGGCGCACTGGATGCCTACAAAGGCGACCCACGGATCAAGGCTGCAGTTTCGCTTGACCTCGGCCTGGCGCGCGGGTTTACAGCGGAGAGCCTTGAGGCCCTTGCCAAGCCTGTGCTGGTGATTGGTGCCGGCGTCGACATAGGCGACCTTCCCGCACAGTTCGAGAGTGGCTGGCTCGCCGAACACCTGCCCCCATCCAGTTCGACGTCACTGACGATCCCCGACGCACTGCATTTCACTTTCATGATGTTGTGCAAACCGGGCGCGGTGGAGAAGATTGAGGCTGAAGTCCCGGGAGACGGCGTCGTCTGCAAGGATCCCGGGCCGCGCGACCGGCGCGCCATCCACGATGAGGTGGCTGACCGGGTTATGACGTTACTGGATGGGGCGCTGAAGTAAGGCTGCGGCGATAGTCACCGGGGTTCATGCCGGTCAGCCGCAGGAACTCCCGGTTGAAGTTGGATTTGGTCTGGAACCCGCACTCGAACATCACGGCGGTGACCGGCATGTTGCTTTCGGCGAGCAGGTGTTTCGCCTCCTCGATGCGGAACGCGTTGACATATTGCGACACGTTGCAGCCATGCACACGATTGACGGCGCGGGAGATATCCCGCGCCGGAATGATTGCGCGGCGGGCCAGCCTGTTCAGCGTGAGATCCGGGTCGCGGTAGAGTTTGCGGTCACGCATCAGCGTATCGACCGCGCCTGTTATCGCCGCATCGTCCCCGGACGCTGCAGGTGGAGGCGCGGTGTCTGGCTCATCATCCGGTGCCGTGCTGGCGCCGGCCAGAACAACCGCCCAGGCGGCAGCCGGAAGCGCGACCAGGTTGGACAGCGCAACGATGACCGGTGCATGCCTGCCCTGAAACAGGCCGAAGTCGGTGGCGATGAGCGCGTCGACCACGCCGGAAACGCACAGGATGGTGCCGACCACGAGAAGTGCCGTGCGCGCTGCAGAGGCTTGCGAGAGACGGGCCTGAGCAAGGTCGTCGGGGCCCTTCAGCCCAAGCCAGACCAGACGCCCGCCATAGCCAAGGAAGATGATCGCGAGCAGGATATCGATCGGCGACTGCCACACCTGCCAGAACAGGGAGAGCAAGGCGACCAGCGCCACCGGCACAAGATGCACCCAGGGCGACCCTGCCCCGGGTTGCCGCAAGCGGGCAAAACACAGCCAGGCAATCGGCGGGAGAGCGGCTGCCACGACCGGCTGGATGAAGCGCAGGACCGGAATGTCGACCGACCAGCGCAGCCCGACCATCGACACCAGCAGCGCGCTGGCTGCAGTGAAGATTATGGCCGGCCGGTCACCGGGCTCGCGCCGGGCGAGCAGTTGCGCCAACAGCACGAGCAGCAGCAGCGCAACGATGAAAGGGAGCGGAATTGATGGCACGTCAGCTCCGCCTGAGCATCAAATCAGCTCGACAGACGTTCCACGATTGCGCCGCAGCCGGAGAGCTTCTCCTCCAGGCGCTCGAAGCCGCGGTCGAGGTGGTAGACGCGGTTGACGATGGTTTCACCCTCGGCGGCAAGGCCGGCAATGACCAGCGACGACGAGGCGCGAAGGTCGGTCGCCATGACGGGTGCACCTTTCAGCTTCGGAACACCCTTCACGATGGCCTCGTTGCCCCGCACCGAGATATTGGCGCCAAGGCGGCTGAGTTCGGGGGCGTGCATGAAGCGGTTCTCGAAGATGTTCTCGCGGATCGTGCTCGTGCCGTCCGCGATGCACATCAGCGCCATGAACTGCGCCTGCAGATCGGTCGGGAAGCCAGGGAAAGGCTCGGTCGTGACGTCGACCGGGTCGATGCCGTGGCCATTGCGCCTGACGCGGATGCCCTCGTTGGTGGGGGTGATTTCAGCGCCTGTTTGCGCGATGACATCGAGTGCGTTCTGCAACAGGTCCGGCTGCGCGCCGGCCAGCATCACGTCGCCGCCAGCCATGGCGACAGCCATTGCATAGGTGCCGGTTTCGATACGGTCCGGGATGACGCGGTGGCGGGCACCTGACAGGTGGTCGACGCCCTGGATGGTGATGGTCTCTGTGCCTGCGCCAAAGACCTTGCCGCCCATGGCGTTGATGCAGTCGGCCAGATTGACGACTTCCGGCTCACGCGCGGCGTTCTCCAGTACGGTCTCGCCCCTGGCGAGCGCTGCGGCCATCATCAGCACGTGGGTCGCGCCGACCGAAACTTTCGGGAAGGTGAAGCGGTTGCCGACCAGGCGCTTTGCCCTGGCTGTTACATAGCCGGAATCGACCTCGATGTTGGCACCGAGCGCCTGAAGGCCATCGAGGAAGAGGTCGACAGGACGGGTGCCGATGGCGCAACCGCCGGGCAGCGAGACCTTCGCCTCGCCCATACGCGCGACCAGCGGGCCAATAACCCAGAAAGACGCGCGCATTTTCGACACGAGCTCGTAGGGGGCTGTGGTGTCCACAATGTTGCGGGCCGAGAAATTGACGGTGCGCTCGTAGCCCTCGTCCTGCTTCTCGCGACGGCCGTTGACCGAATAGTCAACGCCATGATTGCCGAGAATGCGGATCAGCTGCTCGACATCGGCCAGATGCGGCACATTTTGCAGGGTCAGCGTATCGTCGGTGAGCAGCGAGGCAATCATCAGCGGCAGAACCGCATTCTTCGCGCCGGAAATCGGAATACGGCCGTTCAGCGCGTTGCCGCCAACGATACGAATGCGATCCATGTGAAATGTCCCCGCGAGGTCCGCAGGCCTCGCCAAAATCGATTGAAGGTGATGCTCACCCCGTGAGCCGGCATTTAGACCATAGTGCGGCGTGGTTCAAGGAACGGGTCAATTTGAGGTAAATATGAACAGGCGAGATTCGGGAGATTCGGTTGAGATGAGCGCAGAATTGCCGACCGGGTTCAGAGATATCCGCCGGGTCGAGGAATGGCTGGACAAGCCTTCGGTCGAGGCCCCTGAACGCCGCATGCTCGCGATCGCGCATGAATATGCCTCCACTCGTCCGTGGATGGAGCGGATTACGGGGTACTGGCACGGTCTGACCGTCGCGGGTCTTGTGGGGGTGTTTCTCTACCGGATTGTTCCGCCCCGGCCCGATATCCCCGAATTTCACTGGATCGTCGTCGGAACTGACTGGCCGTATCCGGTTGTTGACGAGAGCGGAGTCGACACGAATGCGGCGGCTTCGGCCGCTTATGACGGCTTGCCCAACGCCTATATCTGGTCCGGGTATCCGGATTTCGCCGACAAGGATGCCAGTGCTTCTCCCCGGGAGGCGCTTGAATCCTACGCAGGGGTGATGGGGGCCTGGGTGGCGGCCGCCAGAAGCGGTCAGCCTCTGGACAAGTTGTTTCCGGTGAAGGTGCCCGCCGCAAGGACGACAGCAGACTATGCTTCCGAAATTGCCCGGCGCATCCAGCAGATTGAAGCGCTGCCGGGCGCAGCCTGAGACCAGGCCTGTATCAGTACTGCATGTCAGTATTGCATATCTGGCGCGCCCTGCGCGCTGCCCATTTCCTCAACGACGCAGTCGACATAGGTCTGGTAGGCGCCGGAGACCGAGCTGGTGAGGCCACGACAGTAGTTGGTCACGCCAAATGGCAGCTTGCTCCATTCCAGCGCCAATTCGGCAGCGGCGGCCTTCTCCCGTTCCAGGCAGGTCTTTTCTACCTCGGCGTTGCCTGCGGCAGCAGCCTTGCACCAGGCGATGGAGTTCAGAACTGGCGGGTCAGCCATGGCGTCGACCGAGCCGAGAAACAGTAAGGCAGACGCTGTCACGAACAGTCTGGTCATACAATCCGCTGTGCCGGCCATTCGACCGAATCGCTGCGCCCCGGGGCGAATTATCGGCCGGAACACCGCCGGCATCAAGGAACAGGATTCCAGAAACTAGCGGTCTTCAGGATCACCTGGCTGCATTCCGTTGCGCTGGTCAGGCTCGCCTGCACGTCGTGCACGGGCCTGCGCCTTGCGCTTCTGCAGGTTGGCGCGCAGTTCGGCGGCAAGCTTCGCCTTGCGGATATCCGCTGCCGAGGCCGGTTTTGCCTTCTGTTTACCCGTGTCTGTCATATGTCCATTCAGCCTTGCGCTGCCGGAATCATTATGGCAGAAGGCGCGCCATCGTGCAGCCCGGCATTTTACGGGCGCGCGCAGATGCTGTGGTAGCTCAGTGGTAGAGCACTCCCTTGGTAAGGGAGAGGTCGAGAGTTCAATCCTCTCTCACAGCACCAGCCTTTTCGCTCGTAGCATCAAAAGCTTAGCGTTTTCCGTAGCTTCCCGCAAGATGGACTGCTACAAAGGAACGCACGAATGGCTCAGCGGCGGAGGTGGTTGATGGCAGGCCCGTGGCCCCATCCCAAGACCGGCATCCTTTGGTACCGCAAGGCAACTCCCAGTGACATTTGGGCGGCAAGAGACCGTCTGAACGAAATTGGCGTCAAAGTGACGCGTGAGGTGCAGCGATCTTTAGGGACCCGCAACAGGCAGGAAGCCGAGCTGGCTTACTCAAAGGTATCCGTCGAGGTAGAGGAGCAATGGGGAATATGGCGGGCTCTGTTAGCCTCGGGCCCTACCGATCTGAACCATAGGAACCTTATGGCGCTCGCAGGGGGCAACGCCAAGGCATACGTTGAGGCATTCGAGAACCAACCCCAGTTGGCCGCAGAGGGTCTCCTTGCCGTCAACGCAGTACTCGACAACATCCGCCTCCACTACTCCATGCAATCCCTCCCCGAAGGGCAAGCAGCCTTTGAGTTTCAGCAGGAACTCTTGGCCTTACCCATGGCCAAGCTCGTGGCCAACGTCGAGGTGCTGCGCAGAGAGGACCCCCACCCGATCCGCAGGCGCATTGCGGCAACCCTTCACGATACCCTGCGCCGTCTATGGGAGGACCTTGGATGGCATAAGGCTCCAGGCCTTGCGAGTGCGCATGGGGTCCAACTCACGAAGTCTGGGCGCAAGGACCTGGGGGCGGTGGTGGCCAAGCGGAGTGCAGACGCATGGGCAGCGCTCAATGACAGGCTTGAGGGTGACTATAGCGAACCCAAGTGGATTAGCGGTCTGCCAACCTTTGAACACGCCATCGACCCTGCACCACCTCAACCTGGTGGGAAAGCCCCCCTTACTGAGCTGGTCGAACTATGGTGGCCAGAGGCGAAGGCGTCTGGTCGTGCCATCGCGACCTTTGAAGCCTACAAGCAAACCTTCCGAAAGCTCTCCGCCTTCCTCAAGGCAAAGGCTCCACACCTCGTTAACCATGAAGACATTGTAAGCTTCAAGGACCACCGCATTGCCTCTGGCATAGCGCCGAAGACCATCCGCGACGGTGACCTTGCGGCCATCCGCTCTGTGTTCTCGTGGGCCGTCAGTAACGGGTACGCCACAACCAATCCGGCCAAAGAGGTGAAGATCATCAAGCCCAAGGCCACGAGGTTGCGCGGCAAGGACTTCACGCCAGACGAAGCGAAGGCAATCCTGACCATGACGGTGACCTACCAGCCCGGCGAGAAGGAACTCCCTAAGACCACGCTGGCCAAGCGCTGGGTGCCACGCCTCTGCGCCTATTCGGGGGCCAGGGTTGGCGAGATTGTCCAGCTCAGACCTCAGGACGTTACCAGGGAGGGTGACCATGTTGTCATCACCATCACCCCCGAAGCCAACACGGTGAAGGACAAGGAGCTGCGCAAGGTAGTCCTGCATGAACACATTGCGGAAGGCTTCATGGCTGTCGCTGAGGCAGCCCGAGGGGATCAGTTCATCTTCATCCCCAACACCGACGCCCCGAGGTCTGCCTTGGCGGGCATTGCAAGCCGAGTTGGCGAGTTAGCGCGTGGTGTCGCAAAAGGGGTATCTCCCAACCATGGCTGGCGGCACACCTTCAAGTCTATGGCCCGTGAGGCTGGCATTGCGGATAGCGTGTCGGACGCCATCACGGGACACGCCCCGGCGAATGAGGGCGGCAACTACGGAACAGTATCCCTCCAGGCCCAAGCGAAGGCACTTGAAGCCTTCCCGCGCTTCCCTGTGGATTTCCAGGCGGTCAACATCAGGGGTGTGGCCAATGGCAACGGATAGTGTTCTGATCCGGCTGGCCTTGCCGCTTGCCGTGCTGGTGGCCACTGCGGCGATCTGCACAGTGTTCCGCTATGACGTGCAGGCCATAAGTGGCGAGGCAGTTGTAGTTCACGATAGATGGAGCGGCACGGTCAAGCGATGCCGGGCTGCGTCCACAGCGCCAGACGGGGCTGCCTTTCCGAATAGATGCAACTCGTTGCTATCGCACTACCAGGCCGATTGACGGAAGGGCCCACAACCGCCATAGACGACCACAGGGAGGCTCTACGCAAACATTAGGCGACCACAAGCAGATTGACGCAATGCTCACGTACGGGGCTCTGTGTGGCTTTGTGAGCATAGGTGCTGGCCGGTGGCGTAGCTCTGAGTTAGGTGCCCCCTATGAGAGCCGCCAAGTTGCCTGCCCCACTGAGGCACGCTGAATTGCCACACACCATTGAGAGCCGCCGCCAAGTTAGGTAGACCTATGAGAAGCCCCCCGGTTGCATATGGTGTCTATCCGCTGTTCAAAGGGAACACGGCACGCAGGCACGCGGGCGCAAAACAATAGGTAGCGCTATGAGAGGCCCCCGTCAGGTCTATGCCTTGGTAGGGCATTAGCCCCTCCTCTCCTTCAAGGGACACACACACGATGCAGGCGCTTCCCTTTAAGCCAGACCGTAAGCCTTCACCTTGATGCCAGACCTTAAGCCAGACCCGAAGCATGGCATGAGGCCCCAGCCTACCCTTAGGCCTAACCTTCAAGCCACCAACTTGGGCACCCTTGGCCATGAGGCAGACCGGGATGTTGGCCGAGATGTTGGCCGTAGGCGCTAGCCGTTGGCGTAGCTACGAGGGGACTGCCTCAAGGTTGATGGGGGAGAGGTAGGTCGAATAGACCCTCCCCACTTTAGGCATGGCTTAAGGGGCACCTCAAGGTTGCAACCCCCTTTTGGGGTCAGACATACGAGACATACCCTAAGAGGGGGCTGAGCGGACTACTCCCCCCGTACCCTTGGGCTGTGGCGTACCATGTGGGCTCACCTTAGGCGCTAGCCTGTGGCGTAGCCTCGCCTTGAGGGTTGGCCGTAGGCGCTAGCCGTAGGCGCTAGCCGGAGGCGTATCACTGGGGGTTGCCCTTGTGAGCCTTGGTGGAAGCCAGGATTAACCGTCTCAAGGAAATGGGGATTGATGTTTTGAGACTATAGGATCACTATGTCTATAACTTCAATGATCCCATAGAGACCCACCCGATGACCACCAATGCGACAGCTCAAGGCCAACTCGTAGGCTACGCTCGCACATCCACCACCAACCAGAAGGCCGGGCTTGAAGCCCAACTGAGAGACCTTCACGGCGCAGGTTGCGTCAAGGTGTTCCATGAGGAACTCTCCGCTATTGCCACACAGAGGGCGGAACTGGACAGGGCGCTGGACTACGTGCGCGAGGGCGACACATTGATTGTCACCAAGCCCGACCGATTGGCCCGCTCCACCGCCGATCTGCTGGATATCGCCAGTCGGCTGGACGCCAAAGGCGTGACCCTGCGTATCCAGTCCATGAATGTTGACACCTCAACACCAACCGGAAAGCTGCTCCTCACGATGCTTGGGGCCATAGCCACCTTTGAGCGCGACTTGATGCTTGAACGCCAGCTGGAAGGTATCGCCAAGGCAAAGCAGGACGGCAAATACAAAGGCAGGAAGCCCACTGCCCGCGCCAAGGCTGCCGATGTGGTGCGGCTCAAGGGTGAAGGGATGACGGGGGAGGCTATCGCTACTGCGCTCAAGATCGGCAGGGCAAGTGTGTTCCGTATCCTCAAGGGGGCAGAGCGGTTGCAAGGCTGACCCACCAAGGCAGCCAAGGAGAGGAGGGTAATACATGGGGGGCTTCACACATCAAGGCAGACCCTCGCAGCCATAGCCAGCACCCGCAACGACACGCCGACTTCACGCGGGGACAAGTGGACATCCATACAGGCGAGCCGGGGGCTGAAACGAAGCGCCGCCCTTGAGGGGTCGCAAGGCTGACTACCTTACGCGGGGGCCGGGCGGAGCTTCCCCATAGGGCTGCCGCTGGGCCGCACTGGGCGAAGCGAAACCTTTAAGCTGGCCGGAGGGAGAGAAGTGGAGTGGGCTCCTGATCAGAGTGACACTGCCATTAGGGTATAGGGAAGGCGAAGGAGGCGGGGCTTACAAAGGCCACCCTGAAGGGGATAAGCGCAATGCTGCTATCATCATGACTATCTTGAAAGTGGCACAAGCTCGGCGAAGATCATTGCCGCCACAGGAGCTAGCCACAACATTTTGGCGAGGCTAACGAAAAGGTTGGATTGTGTGGTCACCCGCCAGATTACCTCAGTGCGCTTTCAACTCGGTCCCCCTAGCGCCAAGCCCAAAGGATAAGGCACTATTCGGAACAAGCGGCGTTGATGGTGCGGTCGAGCAACAGTGGGGTTGTCAGATGGCGCTCTTTGTCGGCTTGAGCTTGTGGAGGGCGCAGCATCCCATTAACCGCTGCCTCGTAGGGTAGCGCTAGGGGGCACCATGAATCAGCAGGCTCTATCATCGTTCATCTGGTCCGTTGCTGACCTGCTGCGGGGCGACTACAAGCAGGCAGACTATGGCAAGGTCATCCTGCCCTTCACGGTACTGCGCCGCCTGGACTGCGTCCTGGAGCCTACCCGTGCCGCAGTAGTGGCCGAGTTCGAGGCACGGAAGGGCATGGGCCTCGACCCCACGCCTTTCCTCAAGCGCAAGTCGGGACTGACCTTCTTCAACACCTCCGACATCGATATGAAGCGCCTGGTGGGCGACCAGGACAACATCGCGTCGAACCTGGACTTCTACATCCAGGGCTTCTCGGCAGACGTGCGCGACATCTTCGAGCGCTTCGAGTTCGCTGCTCAGGTGGACAAGCTGGCTAAGGCTGGGCTGCTCTACCAGGTCGCCGACAAGTTCGCTCGCATCAATCTCAGCCCCTCGGAAGTAGACAGCCACCAGATGGGACTGGTGTTCGAGGAATTGATCAGGCGCTTCTCGGAACTGTCCAATGAGACTGCCGGTGAGCACTTCACTCCCCGCGAGGTGATCAGCCTCATGGTGCACCTTCTCTTCGTGGAGGATGACGGGGTGCTGTCCAAGCCTGGTGTGATCAGGACGATATATGACCCTACGGCGGGCACGGGCGGGATGCTCTCCGTGGCTGACGACTACCTGGTGGACCACAATCCCAATGCACGTCTGGTCATGAACGGCCAGGAGCTAAACCCCGAGAGCTACGCCATCTGCAAGGCGGACATGCTGATCAAGGGCCAGGACGTAAGCAAGATCGTCTTCGGCAACACCCTTTCCGATGATGGCCATGCTGGCGAGAAGTTCGATTACATGCTTTCCAACCCGCCCTTCGGGGTC
>CAYZQP010000029.1:12548-21666 GCA_964480545.1 uncultured Mesorhizobium sp.
AGTGGAAGAAGGTCGAGAGCGTCGTCCGCAAAGAGCACGAGCAGCAGGGTTTCAACGGCCGCTTCGGTCCTGGCCTGCCGCGCGTGTCCGATGGGTCCCTGTTGTTCCTCATGCACCTGGTCTCGAAGATGCGACCTGCCGTGGACGGAGGCAGCCGCTTCGCCATCGTGCTCAACGGCTCCCCCCTGTTCACGGGTGGCGCAGGGAGCGGGGAGAGCGAGATCAGGCGGTATGTGCTGGAGAATGACCTCGTAGAGGCTATCGTCGCCCTGCCAACGGACATGTTCTACAATACCGGCATCGCGACCTATGTCTGGGTGTTGACCAACCGCAAGCCCGCGAACCGCAAGGGTCGAGTCCAGCTCATCGACGGCTCCAGCTTCTGGCAGAAGATGCGCAAGAGCCTTGGCTCCAAGCGCAAGATGATGAGCGCAGAGGACATCGGGGAGATCACCAGGCTCTTCGGAGAGTGCGTCGAGGCGCAATTGGCGGCCGTGCTTGATGCCGAGGGCAAGGAACTGGCGCGGCATGTCGTCCGGTCAGGAGAAGCCGAACCATCTGCCCCGGAAGGTGGCAAGGTGAAGTTGGCACCACTCTCGCGCATCTTCCCCAACCAGGCGTTTGGCTATCGGTCCATTACCGTGGAACGGCCGCTGCGGGACGATGCGGGTGAGATCGTGGTGGGGCAACGGGGCAAGGCCAAGGGCAAACCGCAACCGGATAGCAATCTGCGTGATAGCGAAAACGTGCCTTTGGCCGAGGAGGTTGAGACCTACTTCGAGCGCGAGGTGCTGCCTCATGCGGCGGATGCCTGGATTGACCACGATAAGACGAAGGTCGGCTACGAAATCCCTTTCAACCGGCACTTCTACGTCTTCGAGCCGCCGAGGTCGCTTGAGGACATCGATGTGGAGCTGAAACTGGTGACAGACCGAATCTGTTTGATGATCGGGGAGCTCGCACAGTGACGCACCCTGTATACAATCAAACATCGTCAAGCGGCGCGCAATGGCTTGATAAAGTGCCAACTCATTGGACGCTGCGCCGACTGGGATACTTCTTCGATGAGCGGCGCGAGAAGGTCAGTGATAGCGATTACCCTGCACTGTCGGTGACTAAATACGGGATAGTCCCCCAGCTTGAAACGGCTGCAAAAACCGACGATGGTGACAATCGCAAGAAGGTTGCGCGAGGCGATTTCGTTATCAACAGCCGCTCAGATCGAAAGGGTTCGGCAGGCATAGCGGAGCAGGACGGCTCCGTTTCGTTGATCAACACGGTGCTTCGACCGCAGGCCGAATGTCACCCCCGCTTCGTCCATTACCTACTGAGGTCTACGGCCTTCCAAGAGGAATTCTATCGCTACGGGCAAGGGATTGTCGCTGACCTCTGGACGACTAAGTACTCGGAAATGAGAGCTATCCTCTTGGCAATGCCACCGCTCCCCGAGCAGACCGCCATTGCCACCTTCCTCGACCGCGAGACGGGTAAGATCGATGCGCTGGTGGATGAGCAGAGGCGGCTGATCGAGCTGCTGAAGGAGAAGCGCCAGGCCGTCATCTCCCACGCGGTTACCAAGGGCCTCAACCCGAATGCCCGCATGAAGTCATCGGGCGTAGAGTGGCTGGGCGACGTGCCGGAGCATTGGGAGGTTCGCCGCGTAAAAACGGTACTTTGTTCGCTCGAGCAGGGTTGGAGTCCA
Organism: uncultured Mesorhizobium sp.; assembly: GCA_964480545.1. Lineage (GTDB taxonomy): Bacteria > Pseudomonadota > Alphaproteobacteria > Rhizobiales > Rhizobiaceae > Mesorhizobium_G. The sequence continues at coordinate 14,251 of CAYZQP010000029.1, forward strand.
CAATGTGAGAACTATCCCGCGCAAGGCGAAGAATGGGGCGTCCTAAAGGTCGGATGCGTCAACGGCGGCGTATTCAGGCCAGAGGAGAACAAGCTTCTCCCTGCCGAACTTGACCCAATTCCAGCTCTTGGCGTCGTCCGGGGGGACGTCCTGGTTTCACGGGCGAACACGAGGGACTTGGTTGGTGGCGTCGCTTTTGTGGACAACGATTATCCACGCCTTATGCTCTGCGATAAGCTTTATCGACTTCGCCCTGACCTATCCCTTTGCCAGCCAGACTTTCTGGCGCTTGCACTTCAAAGTCCATCATCTCGCGCTGTGATTGAACTTGAAGCGTCTGGGGCGAGTAGCTCGATGCTAAACATCGGCCAGTCAACAATATTGGAGATGCCCCTTCCGCTGCCGCCCTCTATTGAGCAGCAACAAATCGTCGAGCATGTGCGGTCCGTGCTAAATGGGCTTGATCGGCTTTCGGCGAACACGGAAGAAGCTATACGCTTGCTGACGGAGCGTCGCGCGGCGCTCATCTCCGCAGCTGTAACCGGCAAGATTGACATACGCGACCTGAACAATCGGGAGGAAGCAGCATGACCCGGCTCTGGCTTGTTCGGCTCGGCAAGAACGGTGAGTATGAGGCCGCCACCCTGAAGGACAACATGCTTCGCATCGGCTTCGGATTGCAGGAGGATATCTCGCACCTGAAGGACCGGGAGGCGATTGTCGGCAAAATGGCCGAGCTCTTCCCGAACGACAAGCCGAACCGCCACAAGAACTTCGGAGCCCAGGTCAACCAATTCGTCAACGTGGCGCAGACCGGCGATCTTGTGGTCACCCCATTCAAGACCACAGGCACCGTCTCGATTGGACGCCTCTCTGGTCCGTATACCACAGGACCGAACGGAGAGCCGCTCCGCCCCGTGGAATGGGTGAAGACAGACCTGCCACGCGACAGCTTCAAGCAAGACCTGCTCTACAGCTTCGGCGCTTTCATGACCGTCTGCGAGATCAGCCGCAACGATGCCCTTCGGCGTGTCCAGGCGGTGCTGCAGACAGGCCGTGACCCCGGTGATGGGGCTTTCCCTACCATCACCAAGAATCCTATGGCGCAGGCTGCAGCCCAAGAGGAGACTACAGAGGCCGCAGATCAGCCGATTAACCTGGAGCAGTTGGCGCGAGATCAGATCGAACGCCGGATTGCCTCGGTCTTCACCGGCCACGACTTCACTCGGCTTGTTGCAGCCATCCTTGCGGCCCAAGGTTACCAGACCCGCGTGTCTCCACCTGGAGCGGATGCTGGGGTGGACATCGTCGCTGGCAATGGTCCTCTGGGCCTGGATGGTCCACGTGTGGTGGCACAGGTCAAGTCCGGGAACGTTACGGTTGACCAGCCCACCCTCCAGGGTCTGATCGGCAGCATCCAGGACACCCATGCGGACCATGGCTTGGTCGTAAGCTGGGGTGGTTTCACCAGCGCCGTTCGCCGCCGAACGAATGAGCTTTTCTTTCGCGTTCGTCTCTGGGGCCGCGAGGAGTTGGTCGACAGCCTCCTTGCAGTCTACGACAGCTTGCCGGAAGACATCCGGGCAGAGCTGCCACTGCGCCGAACATGGACGCTAGTGCTGGACGATGATGGCGAGGTGGACGCATGAACCTCTACCGCGAGATCAGTTTCGAGGATGAAGTCTGCAGCCACCTTGCCGCGCATGGCTGGCTCTACGCCACCGGCGATGCCCAGCTCTATGACCGTGCCCGGGCCGTCTTCGGTCCTGACCTGATCACCTGGTTGCAAACGACCCAGCCGGATGCCTGGACGACGCTCGTCAAGAACAACGGCAGTGCAGCCGAAACCATCGTGCTTGACCGTATCCGTAAGGCACTTGACGACCGTGGGACACTCGATGTTCTGCGCAATGGTGTCGAGCTGGTCGGCCTCCGAGCACCCCTAAGCCTTGCCCAGTTCCGCCCGGCATCAGGCATCAATCCCGACATCCTGGTGCGGTACGAGGCAAACCGCCTCCGCGTGGTCCGACAGGTGCGCTACTCCATGGGCAATGAGAACGCCATTGATCTGGTGTTCTTCCTCAATGGGCTGCCGGTTGCTACGATTGAGCTTAAGACTGACTTCACACAGTCCGTTCAGGACGCTGTAGACCAGTATCGCTTCGACCGACACCCAAACCCCAAGGGTGGTGGACAAGAGCCGCTGTTGGCCTTCCCTGGGGGTGCCATGGTCCACTTCGCGGTGAGCAATGCGGAGGTGATGATGAGCACCAAGCTCATCGGGCCGCTGACCACATTCCTGCCCTTCAACAAGGGCAACGAGGGAGGCAAGGGCAATCCACCAAACCCATCCGGCCACCCCACCGCATACCTCTGGGAGGAGGTGTGGCAACGCGATAGCTGGTTGGAGATCATCGGGCGCTACATCGTCGGTGAGCGAGACAGCAAGAAGAAGCTCACGCGATACCTGTTTCCGCGCTTCCACCAGCTCGACGCCACGCGGAAGCTCCGGGCAGCGGTGATGGAGGAAGGCTCTGGAGCAAAGTACCTCATCCAGCACTCCGCAGGGTCAGGCAAGACCAACTCCATCGCCTGGTCAGCCCACTTCCTGGCCGATCTCCACGATGCACAAGACCGCAAGGTTTTCGACAGCGTCCTGGTGGTGTCGGACCGCAACGTCATCGACACCCAGCTGCAGGAAGCCATTTTCAGCTTCGAGCGCAATGCCGGTGTGGTGGCAACCATTCGGAGCGAGGGTGGAGCCAAGAGCGGGCAACTTGCCCAGGCCCTGGCGGACGGCAAGAAGATCGTGGTCTGCACCATACAGACTTTCCCCTTCGCGTTGAAGGAGGTCCAGACCCTCGCTGCAACGGAAGGCAAGCGGTTCGCAGTAATCGCGGACGAGGCCCATTCCAGCCAGACCGGTGAAGCTGCGGCCCAACTCAAAGCCGTGCTTTCGGCCGAAGAGGTGGCGAGTCTCAACGATGGCGGGGAAATTAGTAGCGAAGACATCCTTGCTGTACAAATGGCGTCTCGTGCAGCCGAAAGCGGCATAACCTACGTGGCCTTCACCGCCACACCCAAAGGCAAGACGCTGGAGCTTTTTGGCCGCAGGCCACGACCGGAGGAACCAGCCGGGCCAACCAACCTACCGCAGCCCTTCCACGTCTATTCCATGCGCCAAGCCATCGAAGAGGGTTTCATCCTCGACGTGCTGCGCAACTACACGCCCTATGATCTGGCCTTCCGCTTGGCGAGCCAGGATGACAGGCTGGGCGAGATCGAGGTTGAGCGGTCCGAAGCCCGGAAATCATTGCTTCGCTGGGTGAAGCTGCACCCCTACAACATCAGCCAGAAGGTGCAGATTGTCGTCGAGCACTATCGCACCAATGTGCAACCGCTCCTGGACGGGCGGGCGAAGGCGATGGTGGTGGTCGGCAGTCGCCTGGAGGCAATCCGCTGGCAACTCGCTATCCAGAAGTACATCAAGGAACAGGGCTACAGTCTTGGCACGCTTGTCGCATTTTCAGGCGAGGTCAACGACCCCAAGAGCGGCCCCGACCCGTTCACTGAAACCAGCAAGGAGTTGAACGCCAACCTGGGAGGGCGCGACATCCGTGAGGCCTTCAAGCTGCCGGACTACCACATCCTGCTGGTCGCCAATAAGTTCCAGACGGGCTTCGACCAACCCTTGCTCTGTGGCATGTATGTTGATCGGCGTCTGGCAGGCATTCAGGCTGTGCAGACCCTCTCCCGTCTAAACCGCGCACATCCCGGCAAGGAAACAACCTACGTCCTCGACTTCGTCAACGCGGGCGATGACATTCTTGCGGCATTCCGCACCTATTTCGAGACTGCCGAACTCGACAATGTGACCGATCCGAATATCGTCCTGGACCTCAAAGCCAAGCTTGACGGCCTGGGTTACTATGATGACTTCGAAGTGAACCGAGTGGTTGACGCCGAGCTTAATCCCGACGCCAAGCAAAGCGAGCTGGTGGCCGCCATCATGCCGGTGGCTGACCGATTGCTGCGCGGCTTCAAGGACGCCCAGGAACGCCAACGGATCGCGCAGACTTCCCAGGATCAAAAGGCGGAGAAGACCGCCACGGATCAAATGGATGCCCTGATCCTGTTCCGCAGCGACATTGCAGCCTATATCCGCCTTTACGCTTTCCTGTCGCAGGTCATCGACTTCGGCAACACGGCCGTTGAAGCCAGACACATCTTCTTCCGTCGCCTTGCGCCGCTTCTTAAATTCGGCCGTGAGAGGGAGGTGATCGATACGTCCAGCATCGTTCTCAGCCACCACAAGCTTTCCAGCAAGGGCAAACGCGACCTGGCACTCGCACCTGGACTGGGAGAAAATCTTCAGGCGATCTACGATGCGGGCTCGGGTAGCATCCAGGAGAAAGAAACGGCGTTGCTGGCTGACATCATTGCCAAGGTCAACGAACTCTTCACAGGCGAGACCTCCGACGATGACCAATTGGTCTACGTAAACAACGTCATCAAAGGGAAGCTACTTCAGTCCGAACGGCTTGGTGAGCAGGCCGCGAACAATACCAAGGAACAGTTCTCCAACTCGCCAGACCTATCGCAGGCCATTCTAGATGCGATCATCGACGCCTTCGACGCCCATCGCAGCATGAGCGAACAGGCCCTGAACTCGAAGCGGGTGCAAGATGGCCTCAAGGATGTACTTATGGGGCCTGGTCAGCTCTATGAGATGTTGCGGCGGGTGCAGGGTCGCGACCCCGTCGGGACGAACTGAAACATCGCCAGATGGCCGTCTAAATGTCTTCCTTGATCCTTTGCAGCCGGGAGAAGCGTGGAGGTTGAGACCCCCGTGGCCTTCACGCTGCTAGCCCATTCTGGCCCTTGAGGACATGTCCATGAGGGCGGCATTGCACTCGGCATCCTCCGGCCTGCCCCTATAGACTCCCGCCCCTTGGCCTTCTGGATGCCCTGTGTCTGCCTATCGCGCGGCGGTCCTCGTAGTAATTGCGGGCGATGGTGGCCAGCATGCCAGCATCATGCCATTGATTGCGTCCAGCATACTCGCGGTGAACCACGCGAACGCGCTTGTCGGCAATCTCCGCCTTGAGCTTCTCAGTCAGTGGCATTGAGGCGGCTGAGGCGGTCCACCTGCTCCACCAGGAGCGTGTCTCCCGGCTGGCAGTCAGAGAGGAGGCGGAAAAGCTCTGGAGGCTGGAGGGAGGGCACGCTCTCGTTCTCCTCATAGGAGGCGGCAGTCCTTAGACCGCTCCTCAACAAACCGCTGGAAGTCTGCCTTGGCGCGGGAGGCATCTTGTTCCTTGGTGGAGGCGCGAAGGCAGGCGCGGATGAACATGAGGGGGATCTCCCTTGCCGCTCTGGGTCTTGCTCAGGGTCAAAGCCAAGCCGCTCAATCTCTGCCTGCGTTGCCCGCGCCAGGAGGGCCTCAAACTCTTCGGGGTCCATTAGTTGGTCCCTTCGAGTGTTTCGAACAGGTCGGCCAGAGTTTGCAGGTAGGCGTCTACTGAAAAGTGAGTGGGCAGGCTGCCTTCACGCTCTCGTTTGCGGGCGTGTTCACTGACATGACGCAAGAACACTTCCCGGGCATCCTTGCGGGGTCGCCCGTGCGGTTCTTCGTAGGTGTTGCCCGCGCTATAATCGTTCGGGGAGCCCATGGGGCGGGCCCTGTGACCGGCCTTGGTGTTTTTGAATACCCTGCGGATATCTGTAAGGTCTTTGGGAGCAGCCCCATACGAAAAGCTTACGTACGGCCTTGGGTTGCGCGGGGCATGGTTGTTATTGGTGACGATGCTCACAGCGCCTAGTCGGCTTCCCTCGTAGCAAATGGCAAGCTCAAGGAGCCTCAGTAACGCGGGTACGGGATGCGTCTGGCCTACGAGAGCGACGGCCCATCCGGGGTGGTGTCTTCGTCATGTGCTGGGAGGAAGATGATCTGGGCGGCCCAAGCAGGTGTGACAGCAAAGGCCTTGAGGGGGTCGGACTTAAGCAGCGCTGGTGTTATCAGCGGGGTATTTTCGAGTTTGGAACTGATCACTATAATTTCCTTGTAGCAGACTGAAACTAGCAGCGAGCTTGCGACCGCTACGGCTTGTTGCTACAAGTGGCGTGAAGGGAAGCACTGAAAATCGCAACGTTTTCAACGCTATTTGGCGAAGCCGGTCGAGTTCAATCCTCTCTCACAGCACCAGTTCTCCCGATGCCAGGCCGCCCTGTTTTCTTTCGATTAACCATTGCGGCGCAAAGCGGGCAAACTCCGCAGCAATATCGATCCCAGGCAATCGCTTTAAGTCGATTGTAACTGATGCGCGCTATCGTTTGCTCATCTGATCGAACCCAAAGATGTTCGACAGAAGTGCTGCAAACAACCAGTATGGAGTTCAAAATGTCCAATCTTCTCGCACGTTTCGTCAAGGACGAGTCCGGCGCAACCGCCATCGAATACGGCCTGATCGCTGCTCTGATCGCTGTTGCGATCATCGTCGGCGCCCGCTCGGTCGGCACCGAGGCTTCGGACACCTTCAACACCGTGTCGGGCGCAATGGCCGGCGCTCAGGGCGGCTAATAACGCCTCTCCTGAACCTTTCAGGTTAAATTGCAGACCCCGTCAGCCCGAGCTGGCGGGGTTTTGCTTTTTACGGTCATACTGCGGGCTTTCGTCCTTCCCCGTTGCGCAGTGCAGCAATCCCGCCTAATCAGGCCCGGACTGAAACAAACGGCCCGGAAATGGACCTTCTGAAGCTCATCGCCTTTGACGCCGACGATCTCGACATCGTGTCTGCCCATGCGCAGGACGCGGTGACGAAGATCGGCGACCTGAAATTCGAGCCGAAGGCCAAGCGCTTTATCGTGCCGATCAACCGCTTTGCCTGGGAAGTGCGCGCCGGTCGCTTTGCCAAGCCGCACAACGAGCGGCGGAATAGCGTGTTGCATTTCGAGGGCGTGACGGCGGTGAAGACCGTTGGCATCGACCGCGATCTGCCAAAGGACGTGCTGGAGCTGCTGGCCGTGACGTTTGAGCCGGGCGAAGCGCCAGCGGGCGTTGTGCAACTGGCCTTTGCCGGCAACGCGACGGTGCGGCTCGACGTCGAGTTTCTGGAAGTGCGCCTCGCCGATCTGGGCGGCGCGTGGGAAGCCATCGACCGTCCGAAGCACAGGATCTGACGATGGCTGTGTTTCTGAACCAGTCCGAACCCGGGTTCGAGGAGGCGTTTCGCGCCCTGCTGGCGGCCAAGCGCGAGGATTCGCCAGAGGTTGATCTGGCGGTGCGCGGCATCATTGCCGATGTTCGCAAACGCGGCGACGCGGCGCTGAAGGAACTGACGCTGAAATTTGACCGCGCCGATCTCGACAAGACCGGCATTGCAGTGACGCGCGCCGACATCGACAAGGCCTATGCAG
>CAYZQP010000030.1:0-8683 GCA_964480545.1 uncultured Mesorhizobium sp.
CATGCCGACACCGGCGGCCAGCGCCGCCTTCGGGTCGGCATGGTGCACCAGCACTTCACGCTGGCCGACAATATGAGCGTGCTGGAGAACATCGCGCTCGGCACGCAGCCGCTGTTGCGGCCACGGCTTGACCGTGCGGGTGCCCGGGCGCGGATTGAACAGCTGTCGCGCGATTTCGGGCTGGCAGTGGCGCCAGACCGGCTGGTGGCCGACCTCTCGGTCGGCGAGCGCCAGCGGGTGGAAATCCTCAAGGCGCTTTATCGCGACGCGCGGGTGCTGATCCTCGACGAGCCGACGGCAGTGCTGACGCCGGCGGAGACCGACGCGCTGTTTGCCACGCTGAAGCTGCTGGTCGCGCGGGGCCTGTCGATCATATTCATTTCGCACAAGCTGCATGAGGTGATGGCGGCGAGCGACCGCGTGCTGGTGCTGCGCGCCGGCAAGCTGGCGGGCGAGCGGCGCACCGCCGGGACGTCGCGGCATGAACTCGCCGAGTTGATGGTCGGGCGCGAGGTGACGCCGCCGCCGGTGCCGGAAGTGGCGCATGGCGGCGTGCTGTTTGAGCTGAGGCAAGTATCAACCACGGCGCGGGCGCATGGTGTGGCGCTGAAAGATGTCGACCTGGCGCTGGCTAGCGGCGAGATTACCGGGCTGGCCGGCGTGTCCGGAAACGGACAGGCGGCACTGGCCGGGCTGCTGGCAGGCACCGAGGTGCCGGCGTCCGGCACGATGCTGGTCGGCGGAGCGCGGACCGGCGCGTGGTCGCCGCGCACGGCGCTGGCGGCCGGCGTGGCGCGCATCCCCGAGGACCGGCACGCGGTCGGCTCCATTGCCGATATGAGCGTGACCGAGAACGTGATTGCCGAGCGCTATCGCGACGCGCGTTTCAGCCGCAACGGCGTGCTGGACCGGGCTGCGGCGCGGGCTTTCGCGGAAGGCATCATCCGCGACTATGAGGTGAAGTGCCCGTCGCCCGAGGCGCGGATACGGCTGCTGTCCGGCGGCAATATGCAGAAGCTGATCCTGGGGCGCGCGCTGGACCCGCAGCCGGCGGTGATCCTGGCCAACCAGCCGTCGCGCGGGCTGGATGTCGGCGCGGTCGCCTATGTGCACGCGCGGCTGCTGGAGGCGCGGGCGCGCGGGGCGGCGGTGCTGCTGATTTCGGAAGACCTGGAGGAACTGATCGCGCTGTCTGACCGGATCGTGGTGATCTCCGGAGGGCGGCTGTCAAAGCCCTCGGTGCGCGGCGAATTGTCGGTGCGCGAGATCGGCGAGATGATGGCCGGACACGAGGCGGCATGATGGGAGGCCGTTTTTCCATTTCTGGCTCGTGGCGGAAAGTGGAACGTACCCCCCTCTGCCCTGTCGGGCATCTCCCCCTCACGGGGGGAGATCGGCCTTCACTCCGGATTTCGTCAATCGCAAATGTCACGGATGGATCTGGGCTGCTGACGCTATCCAGCGAGGCCACGCATGCGGCTTGAGCCCAAACCCGCGCCGTCGCTGGCGGAGACAATCGCCTATCCGGCAGGCGCGATCGGCGTGACGCTGCTGATCACCGCGCTGCTGGTAATGGCGGCAGGCGCGAACCCGCTCTCGGTGTTCGGGCTTGTGCTGAAGGGTGCGGCGGGTTCGCAGTTTGCGATCATGGAAACGCTGACGCGGGCAACGCCGCTGATCTTCACCGGCCTGGCGGTTGCGGTGGCGTTCCGGGCAAAGCTCTGGAACATCGGCGCGGAGGCGCAGCTCTATATCGGCGCGGTGGTGACCGTGCTGCTTGGCACCGGTGCGCTGCCGCTGCCGGCGGTGATCCTGATCCCGGTGATCGCGCTGGCGGCGATGCTGGCGGGCGCGGCACTGCTGGCCGGGCCGGCCTTTCTCAAGATCAGGTTCGGGGTCGACGAAGTGGTGACGACGCTGCTGCTGAATTTCATCGTGCTGCTGTTTGTCTCGATGCTGCTGGAGGGGCCGCTGAAGGACCCGATGGGTCTTGGCTGGCCGCAGTCGCAGAAGGTGATCGCCGAGGCGCAGCTGCCGCGCATCGTCACCGGGCGGCGGCTGCATTACGGCTTTGTGCTGGCGGTGGCGCTGGCGGTTGCGCTGTGGTTCGTGATGAAGAAGACGACGCTCGGCTACGAGATGCGGGCGGTTGGCCACAATGCGCAGGCGGCGCGGTTTCTCGGCATTCCGGTGAATGGCGTGCTGATGAAGACCGCGCTGCTGTCTGGCGGGCTGGCGGCGCTGGCCGGTTTTTCCGAGGTCACCGGACTGAAGGGCAACCTGACCAACGACCTGTCGCCGGGCTTCGGCTATAGCGGCATCGTGGTGGCCATGCTGGCGATGCTGAACCCGATCGGCGTGGTGTTTTCGGCGATCTTCGTGGCGGGGATTTTCGTCGGTGCTGCCGCAATGAGCCGGGCAGCCGGTGTGCCGAGCTACATCGCCGACGTGATGGTGGCGACGTCGCTGCTGACCATGGTGACGGCGATCATGCTGTCGCGATACCGGATCAGGTTGACAGGATGAGTGCGTTCGCCTTCGACCACCGCTCACCCAGGCTGATGGCTGGCCCCTCACCTGGATGCCCCCTTGGCTGGCCCCTCACCCTTACCCTCTCCCCGTGGAATGACGGGGAGAGGGAGACGTCAGCGTTTGTGGGACACCTGCCATCCCGGAGCCAGGCTCAACCGGCGCAGAACAGCATCAAGATCGGTGCCTCCCTCTCCCCGTCATTCCACGGGGAGAGGGTGAGGGGCAGGGTCCCGGAATTGGCGCGGGGCATGTTGCAGGCAAAGTGCAACGGAGCATCCGATGAGTGACGCCGTCGAAATCCTGTTCACCGCGTCGTTCTGGGTGGCGGTGATCCGTATCGCCTCGCCGCTGATCTTTGCGACGCTCGGCGAACTGATCTGCGAGCGCGCCGGCGTGCTGAACCTCGGCATCGAGGGCATCATGACGGCGGGCGCATTTGCCGGCTGGTTCACCGTCTATATGGGCGGCGACCTGTGGACCGGCGTGCTGGTGGCGGCGCTGACCGGCATGGCACTCGGGCTGCTGCACTCGACGCTGACCGTGCCGCTTGGGCTCTCGCAACATGTGGTCGGCATCGGCGTGACGCTGCTGGCGACCAGCCTGACCTACTATATCTACCGGCTGGCGCTGCCAGAGGTGACCTCGCCGCCGAAGATCGAGCCGTTCCAGCCCTGGGCGGTGCCGGGCCTGTCCCAACTGCCGATCGTCGGCGAGGCGCTGTTTACGCAGACGCCGCTGACCTATCTGGCTTTCATCATGGTGGGTGTGGTGGCCTGGGTGCTCTACCGTACGCCGCTGGGGCTGGCGTTGCGGGCCGTCGGTGAGAACCCTTCCGCCGTGGAGGCGCAGGGCATCAGCGTGACCGCGATGCGGATGGGCGCGGTGATGGCCGGCAGCGCGCTGATGGCAATCGGCGGCGCGTTCCTCACCATGTCGGCGTTCAACTCGTTCTTCTTCAACATGATCAACGGACGCGGCTGGATCTGCATCGCGCTGGTGGTGTTCGGCTCGTGGCGGCCGGGTAAGGCGCTGATCGGCGCGATCCTGTTTGCGGCGTTTGACGCCTATCAGATCCGGCTGCAGCAACTGACCGGCGGCGTCGTGCCCTACCAGCTGTTCCTGATGCTGCCCTATGTGCTGTCCATCGTGGCGCTGATCCTGGTGGCACGGCGCGCGACCTACCCGAAGGCGCTGATGGTGCCGTATCAAAAGGGCGAGCGATAGTCTTTCCGGAGAGCAATTTCCTTCAGGACGAGGCTTGAATAGAACAGGTTGCCTTTTCGACCGGTATTGCTGCTGCGATGGTTTCCTCCAACAGGAGAACACTATGCCAGCTGCTGCTTCGGGCACGTCGCCGTTGAACTTTTTCTGGTTCATTCCGACGCATGGTGACGGAACATATCTCGGCACCGACCACCTCAGCCGGAGGCCGGAGTTCCGCTATTTCAAGCAGGTCGCCATCGCGGTTGACCAGCTGGGTTTCGAGGGCGTGCTGTTGCCGACCGGGCAGAGCTGCGAGGACAGCTGGATCACGGCGACCGGGCTTGCGACGGTGACCGAGCGGCTGAAATTTCTGGTCGCGCTGCGGCCCGGCGTGACCTCTCCCGCCTTCGCGGCACGCCAGACCGTGGCACTGGACCGGCTGAGCAACGGCCGACTGCTGCTCAACGTCGTGGTTGGCGGAAACCCGACCGAGCTGGCTGGTGACGGTATCTTTTTGCCGCATGACGAGCGCTACCGGCAGGGCGACGAATTCCTCGAGATCTGGCGGCGAATGGTGTCAGGCGAGACGGTCGATTTCGACGGAAAGTACTACACAGTGAAGGGCGCGCGGGTCGACTTCCCGCCGGTGCAGAAGCCAACACCGCCGCTCTATTTCGGCGGCTCATCGGAAGCCGGACAGGACCTCGCGGGCAAAGCGGTGGAGATGTATCTGACATGGGGTGAGCCTCTGGACCAGGTGGCCGAAAAGATCGCTGCGGCGCGAAAGGCTGCTGCCGCGCACGGCCGGACGCTGCGCTTCGGCATGCGGCTACATTTCATTGTGCGCGAGACGGAAGAAGAGGCCTGGGCCGCGGCCGACAAATTGATCGCGCACATCTCGGACGAGCAGATCGAGCGCGCCTGGCAGCGCTTCCAGAACGAGATGGATTCGGTTGGCCAGAAGCGGCAGGCGGCGCTGCATGGCGGCCGTCGCGACCGGCTGGTGGTTGCGCCGAACCTGTGGGCCGGCGTGGGGCTGGTGCGCACCGGCGTTGGAACCGCGCTGGTGGGCACGCCGCAGCAGATCGCAGAGCGGCTGCGCGACTATCAGGCACTCGGCATCGATACGATTATCGGGTCGGGCTACCCGCATCTGGAAGAGGCCTACCGTGTGGCGGAACTGCTGTTTCCCGAACTTGGCATCGGTGTCGCCGGTCAGGACCTACGCGACCAGATCGTCAACGAGTTCGCCGTTGGTGCGCATGGCGGCTCACAGCTGGCTGCGGCGGCGGGCTGACGGCAGCTATCTGTGACGCCCGAAGCGGCCTGAGCCCTTAAAGTGAATCGGGCATGCTGCTCTAACTATTTGTTCGGACGCATGATGTTTGTCCGAAAAGTCTGCAACTTTTTGCTGCGCTGTCCTTTCGGTTCGGCATCATGCTCCAGGCGCAGGATGTGGTTGTCCCATGCGAGGTCTGCCTGCGCGCGCTCGACGCCATCCGGGCCGAACACCTTGCCGGTGCCGGTGGATGACAGGTAGCCCGACGCATCTGGCGCGAGGCCACACACTTCAGTCAGGTTTTGCGCCGAGAGGACCTTGCCGGTAGCGGCGTCGAGGATGACCAGCGAGTTGCCCTGCGGCGAGGAAACCGCGACCGTGCCGGCCGTGTGGTTTGCGGCGACAGAGCCGACATAGTTGCGCAGGCCGCCCAGCACTGTGTCGGGCATGGCGATCAGCTCAAGCCCCCTGCCCCGCACAGCGCGGCCCACCAGTGCCGGCGTTTCGGTTGCGGGGCCGCGGTGCTGACATCCGAACCAGACTGCGCCTTTCGCGTCCATGTCCATATGACGGATGGAGAGCTGGTGCAGATCGGCGGGAAGTTCGTGCTTCTCGATGAGATCGCCGGTGAGACGATCGATCAGCACGAAGTTCGGCTTCATGGTGGTGAGGTTCAATTCCGCGCGGCCGTAATCGGGATGGGTTTCGATGCCGCCATTAGCGATCGCCAGCGTGCGTCCGTCACCGAGCAAAATGACTTCGTGCGGACCGACGCCGTGGGTCGGGAACTCTCCGATGCGGCGGAAATCTGCGGTGTCATAGACGCCGATCATGCCGGCTGCAGCATCGAAATCATTCTCGGTTGCGTAGAGTAGTTTGCCGTCTAAGGAAAATGCACCATGGCCGTAGAAATGGCGCGCTGAGATGCTGGGGATGGTCAGCGGTTCGCGTTTGCCGGTATGGTCGAACACGACCATGAATGTCCCAGGCTGGCGTGCAAAAATGACAGATCGTTTCGATACCGGATCAAACGCGATGTCGTGGCCACGCTCGGGCAATGCGACCTGATATATCAATTCCCCGCGCTCGGACAGGATTGCGGCGCCGTAGGCACCGTCGCGCTTCTGGAAGGCGGTGGCGAAGACGGCGTCTGTCGACAAGGTCGTCGCCCAGGCGCGCGGGGTGAGCGACGCGATGAAACCTGCACCGGCGGCGCGCAGAAAATCGCGGCGATCAATGAAGGTCATGGCGGCGGCCTTCCGGCCAAGGCCCTCGCAGCGCGCTGCAACTGGATTGTTATGGCGTAGGCATAGATGCAGCGCGCCTCAAACTGTTCGCCGGATTTAAGCCAACCCGTGCCCTCTCCGTCCATCAGCCAGGTGAGCGCAGCCAACCCGCGCAATTCTTCCGGGCGGCTCTCGATGGAGAACGGATCACTGCGCGACACTGGCGGCCCGGTGACCGTCGCCTCAAGTCTGGGGGCTGTCGCGGCAGAATCGGTCCAGGGCGCAAACAGCGGATGCTGCAGGCCGGGAGAGAGAAATTGTTCGAACTGCCAGGTTTCGCCGAGCCGACGTGTGCTGTTGATGGCATCAATCCGCAGGCCCTGCGCTTCAGGCCCGCCTCTGCAGAACATGTCGGTGTGCCCGGTCAGCCACTCGCTGTGCTCGACGAGTTTGGCAAACGGCGTGGAGGAGCTATCGGCGCGCGCTGCCGGGATGGCTATCAAGGCGGCGAGCAGCGGCGCGCAAAGCGACCTACGCAACGCGCGCATCAGTCGCCATCCAGCGAAGAGAAGCCGGCGGACAGTTTCAGCGCGCCGGCAAGCTTGACGCCGAAGAGCTCCGACAGACTGCGGGTGACGACGCGCGCATAGTCGAGTTTCGCGCGGGCGGCGGGATCGGCGAGCAGGTCGGCGATGGGCTTGCCCTCGATTTCACGCAGACGGGCGTCGAGATTGGCAAACTCGAATGTGAGTGACTGCGGAACGTAGCCATTCTCGCTGTCACCGGCGACCTGTGCCGCGAGGCCTGAGGCGTCGAACAGAGCCTTTAATCCCTCAAGGTTTTCGTCGATGGCCGAAACCGTCGAGTTGGAGCGCCAGAGCGCGGCAGATTTCGGCTTGTCTTCATCCGGCGTCTTGCCGAGGAAGGCGTTGATGCGGGTGTCGCGCACCTGTTCCAGCCCGTGGACGAAGACCTCGAACAGTTCCGTCACCGCCTCGGTATCGTCGCGGAACAGCTTGTTGTCCGGGCGGGGATTGGCCCAGGTTTTCGCGAAGCCTGTCGGGCTGTTCCATTCGGCGGAAATGTCCGCTGAGATATCGCGCAGATTGTTGGCGACGGCCTCGCCATAGCCGCAGCGGTGCGCACCTGCGTCGGTGGTGAGCGCCTCGAAACCCGTGCCATAGAGCACGAACTCCAGCGCGCCAAAACCCTGCAGCGCCACGCTCTTGCCGGCGAGTTGGTCGACGCTTTCAAAGGTGCGGTCGCCACTGGCAATGGCCGCCTGAACCTGCCGCAGGCCAATGCCCTTGCGATCAGGGAAATAGTAGATGCGCTCCAGCCGGTTCTGCTCGGATACCGGGCCAAAGCGGATTGTCTCGACGCGCGCCCATTTCCTGACGGCATCCTCGAAATGATTGCGCGCGCCCTCGAGATTGGCCTTGTCGGGCACGGCGCAGAGATTGCCGACGTGATCCGCGAGCTCGGAGGTGGAGACCGCGAGCGCCTTGTAGGCCGGACGGATGAAGCCATCTATGGCGGCCTGCACCGTGGCGTTTTCGGCCGCAGCAGTGCCAACGCCTGCAACCCAGGCAGACAGGGTCAGAACCGCCACGCGCATCTACAGGCTCTCCAGAAATTTCAGCAGGTTTTCGCGGTCCTGCGCCGCCAGTGCAGCAAAAGCGTCCCGGGCGTTCTGCGCCTCGCCGCCGTGCCAGAGTATGGCCTCGGTCAGGTTGCGCGCGCGGCCATCATGCAGGAAAAACGTGTGGCCGGAAACTGTATATGTGAGGCCGATGCCCCAAAGCGGCGGGGTGCGCCACTCGCTGCCAGACGCATCACCCACGGCCTGACCGTCGGCCAATCCATCGCCCATGTCATGCAGCAGGAAATCCGAATAGGGCCAGATCAGCTGGAAACGATGCGCCTTGTTGGGCGCATCGCGCCGCGTGACAAATTTCGGCGTATGACAGGACGCGCAGCCGGATTGATAGAAGAGCTGCTTGCCGGCCAGCACTTCCGGCTTGTCAATGTCGCGGCGCGCGGGAACGGCGAGATTCTGTGAGTAGAAGGTTACCAGGTCCATGACCGGCGGCGGTGCCTCATCGGCACCCAGGCGCGGCTGGATGCCATTGGGCATGGCGAAACAGGCCGCCTGCGCTGGCGTGCAATCACCATAGGGCCTGGGCACTTCGGGCGTGGAGATGCCGATGTCGCCGGCAAAAGCATCGGCGGTCTGCTGGCGGATGGTCGCTGTCTGCGCCTTCCAGCCGAAGCGGCCGAGTTTCAGCGGGGCACCAGGGGCCTCGCGCACAAGGTTCGGCTTGCCGGAAATGCCGTCGCCATTGGCATCGTCAGGGTCGGCATGGGCGAGGATGTCGGCCTCGTGGATCTGCTCGACCAGACCGAGGCCGATCATCTGCGGCGTGACACGGGGCGACAGGGT
>CAYZQP010000030.1:8693-18422 GCA_964480545.1 uncultured Mesorhizobium sp.
GACAGGGTGGTATCCGGCGCGAGTGGACCGTAAGCCAAATCTACCGCTTCATAAGTCGGCTTGCGCAGCGAAACGACCGTGCCATCGCCCATCGTAACCGATTGTTCGACATAGGTTATTTTCATCCGGCCTTCGCTCTTCAGGCCGGGCACAGCGAGATCCTGGAACTGATGGCCGTAAACAGGATCGGGGAAGTTCAGGGCATCGCGGTTGTCGCGCGCTGTCTTTTCCTCAGTGGTTGACGCCTCGCGGGCAACGCGCAGGAACATCGACGTCGCGTCGGCGGCACCTTCCGGCGGGGCGCCGCGGCCGTCCTTCAGATGGCAGCTCTGGCAGGCGCGCGCATTAAACAGCGGGCCGAGACCATCGGAGGCCTGCGTTGATGACGGCGATGAAACCCAGACCTTACGAAACAGTCCGTTGCCAAGCTTGAAGGTCGCCTCTTCCTCGAAGGTGATGTTGGCGGAGGAGTGGGAGAACGAGTCCTGGTTGATGCGCTTTTCGCTGGTGCCGGCACCGCCCTGCATGCGCTCAAACTGTTCGGGTTTGGTGAAGTCGGTTGCGGGACGGGTGACGGATTGAACGCGGCGAAGGTCTTTGGGATTGAGGTCGTCGCGGATGGTGGGCAGGGATTGGGCGAAGGCGGGGAAGGTGAGGAGCATAGCGTAAGCGGCTGCTACAATTGCGCGAAGCAACCCTGGATAGAGAGCCCCCTCACCGTCACGCTTCGCGTGCCACCTCTCCCCCCGTTCCGGAGGGAGAGGAGTGAAGCCAGACCGGAAAAGCGCTGCTCTTTCAGCTTCAACTCCTCTCCCCTCACGAAGTGGGGGAGAGGTGGCGAGGGCGCAGCCCGAGACGGTGAGGGGGCCAAATGCCATAGCCCTCCAGGCGCGTAGGAGACCAGATCCCGTCATACGGCGCAAAATATCCATCTTGCGCCGCATGTGGTGCCTTAGTGTCCCTCGGCCTCGTTGGCCGGGGCGGCGTTAAGCAGGCCGTACTTTTCCTTGCCGAGTTCGTCGAGAAGCTGCAGCTGGGTCTCCAGGAAGTCGATGTGACCTTCCTCGTCCGTCAGCAGCTCCTCGAAAATCTTCATGGTGACGTAGTCGCCTTTCTCGTAGCAAATCTCACGCGACTTCTTGTAGGAGGTGCGGGCGTCGTACTCGCCGGCGAGATCGGCCTCCAGCACTTCCTTGACGTTCTGGCCAATGCGCAGAGGTGCGACCTTCTGCAGGTTCGGATGGCCTTCGAGGAAAATGATGCGCGCGATGATCTTGTCGGCGTGATGCATTTCCTCAATCGATTCCTCGCGCTCCTTCCTGGCGAGTTTCAGATAGCCCCAGTCTTCCAGCAGGCGGTAGTGGACCCAGTATTGATTGACCGCCCCGAGTTCGAGAAAGAGCGCCTCGTTAAGCCGCTCGATGACCGTTTTGTCGCCCTTCATGGGGTTTGCTCCCGAATTGAGACCGCAGTTCGCGCACGCGGTCCAGGTGTGAAACGATGTCCACGCCGCCCGCCTCCGAGCGGTCGTGGTATGCTTCGGTTACCCGAATGATCGTTTCCACCACATTTGGGAAGCAGCCGCAACAACGGCCACGTTTCTGGAGCCTGTGGTATACTTTCGCAGGCACGACAAGTTGCCACCGGTCTTCGTCGAGCAGTTCGACAATTGTCGCCTCGATTTCCTTCTCGGTAATCAGATTACAGTGACAAATCAGCATTTCCGGTCCGTCTGGCTGGCAGGGCGGCGCGACACCCTGCCTGGCTAAGTAAACTTCGGCTTACTGGAACACCTTGTCGGGAGCGTCCAGGCTGTCAGAGCCTTCAAAAGCGATGGCGTCGAGTTTCAGCGCGGTGACGGCGCGCTCGATCGACTTCGTCTGGTCAACCAGCGCATCAATGGCAGCCTGAACGGTAGCATTTCCGTCCTTGTTGCCCTCGGCGATCTGCTGGTCATAGGCCTCGCCGCCATCGGCGCGGGCCTTGATGGCTTCCATCTTTGCAATGGTGGAATCCAGCTTGCCCGACAGTTCCATGTCGAGCGCCGGATCCGCTTCCTTCACCAGTGCAGAGAGCGACGGGCCTTCAACCTTCGAGCCGTCGATGCGGGTGTAGCTGCCGGTGTAGACATTGCGGATGCCAACGGCGTCATAGAGGTGCGACAGCCAGGTCTTGTCGGAGAAGCAATCATGCTCTTCTTCCGGATCGTGCAGCAGAAGGCCCAGCTTCATGCGCTCGCCGGCAAGTTCTCCATAAGACAGTGAGCCCATGCCGGTGAGGATCGTGGCAACGCCAGCCTTCGGGTCGCCTTCAAGCAGGCCTTTACGGGCAGCGCCGTCATCTTTCCAGTTGCCAACCATCTCCTCAAGGTCGCTCACCAGCAGGGTCGAAGCAGCCTTCAGGTACTCGCCGCGGCGGTCGCAATTGCCGCCGGTGCAGTTGGCGGTGTCATAGTCGGTAAAGGGGCGATTGCCGGCGCCGGGGCCCGTACCATTCAGATCCTGCCCCCAGAGCAGGAACTCGATGGCATGGTAGCCGGTGGCGACGTTGGCTTCGATGTCGCCAGCTTCCTGCAATGTGCCGGAGAGGAATTCCGGCGTGATCTTCGAGGCATCGACCTTCTTGCCGTCGATCTCGATTTCCTTGTTGGCGATGACATTGGCTGTGTAGAGCTTGTTCTCGTCCGACTCGGTGCCGTAGCCCTTGTCGACATAGTCAATCAGGCCCTCATCGAGCGGCCAGGCGTTCACCTTGCCTTCCCAGTCATCAACGATCGCGTTGCCGAAGCGATAGACTTCGGTCTGCTGATAGGGTGCGCGGGCCGAAACCCAGGCTGCGCGGGCGGCGTCCAGCGTTTCCTGGCCCGGCTTTGCAATCAGCGCATCAATCGCGGTGTCCAGCGCCCTGGCGGTGGTCAGCGAGTCTTCATACTCGGCCAGCGCAATGTCCGAATAATTCTTGAGCACCGCCCTGGCGTCGGTCTCGGCTTTGGCCGGGAGAACGAAAATCGCCGCAGTGAGCGCGGTCGCCGCCGCCAACGCCGCGAGGCGGCTGCCGGTGCGCGATAAAGTCAACTGTCTCCGCATTCCAATCTCCCAAGCGATGCGTCTGCGGCTTCACCGGATCGCTCGAAGAGACGTGAGGCTACGGTCGCAATCTCACTGCAACCTATGCCGGAATTTGCCGGCCGCCTTCGCGCCCTCCAATCGAATGGGTTCAAGGCCCAGACATCAAAAGACCAGCCCTCATAGCACGCCTAAACTTGACCCGGCAATGCGACATTAAGGTAAAAGCCTTCAATTTCAATAACTTGGAATAATTCTAAACTGGAAGCATCCAGTTTTCATGGCCGATGATGTGGCCGGCTACCGCACAGCCAACCCATCAAGCTTCGCAGCGTGTGCGTCAAACTGTTGCAGAGTCACCCATCAGATAAATCCCTGGAAGGTCCGATCCCGTTCGAATTGAACGTTGCTCAAGCGAAATTTGCTTCTGAATTACACAAGTTATGCATCTCGCTATACTTGAGAGTGTGCTTTCCCGTTCTGCGATCCACTGTCGCTCATCTGCCCCACGGGAAGCCTTCTGCCTTGAATCGGCCACGATCTCGCCCCGACATCTTCCCAGTTCGCAAATACCCGGCTGCCCATCGTAAACAGTTCAGGATTTCCCGAATGGGTTTGATTACCAAACCGGCAGTTGCCGGCTTTATCGCTGCAGGCGCAATTTCGATGCTTGCAACCACAGCCGCCTCCGCCGCCTGCGGGCATGCTTCCTGGTATGGTCCAGGATTCCACGGCCGCACCACCGCCAACGGTGAGCGTTTCAATCAGGGCGCAATGACCGCCGCCCACAAGACCCTGCCTTTCGGCACGAAGCTCAAGGTTACCTACAAGCGCACCGGCAAGAGCGTCATCGTGCGCATCAATGACCGCGGTCCATTCATCCGCGGGCGCATGCTCGACCTCTCCAAGGGTGCTGCCGGGCGTATCGGCCTGATCAGTGCCGGCGCTGGCCAGGTCTGCATTCAGAAGATCTGATCTCTTCAGCATCGCCCTGCATTGAATGGCCCCGCAAGTCGGGGCCATTTTCGTTTCGGGGACCGCCTGTTCCCGGCTTGCCGCTTGCCAGCAGGCACCTCATTTGCAACTTACAGGTCGCAATTCAGGAACCACCATGCCCAAAACTGCCGACGATCTTTTCGCCCACCTGTCCGGTCTCGGCATCGAGACCACCACAGTCAGGCATCCACCGCTGTTCACCGTTGCCGAGTCGCAGGCGTTGCGCGGCCAGATCACCGGTGCGCACACGAAAAACCTGTTCGTGAAGGACAAGAAGGACAATTACTTCCTGCTGACTGTCGACGAGCAGGCAGTTGTGGATCTCAAGCGCATTCACGAGCGGATTGGCGGGGCCAGCAAAGTGTCCTTCGGCAAGCCCGAGGCAATGCTGGAACTGCTGGGCGTGACGCCCGGGGCAGTGACCATTTTCGGGTTGATCAATGATAGTGGATTGCGGGTGAAGCCGGTGATCGACGCTGCGCTGCTGAAAGCCGAAATCGTCAACGGGCACCCGCTGACCAACGACGCGACGACGTCCATCACGCCTGACGACCTGCTGCGGTTTGTGACGTCAACCGGACACGAGGCGCTGATCCTGGATTTCGAGGCTGGTTCGGCTCACGTATCGACGTAGGGCCGGTCATCGAAGAAATGGTCTGATGCAGCGAGTGCCATCGCCTCGGGCAGGCTCAGGCCGTATTGCATCCTGAGATAGGCCCGGAAGTCGAAGCAGGGCAGACCCGGGCAAACCTCGAACTCCAGAATGTGCACGGTATCGTCCGGCTCGACTCGCAGGTCGACGGAGAACACGCTGTCGAGGCCCATCACATCGTGCAGCTTTCGCACGATGTCGCGTATGCGCCGGTCCGCCTCGGGCTGCGTGCGCGCCACCGGCTCCAGTTCGGGCTCGCGATAGTCGCCGCCAGACTTCGCTGCATCTCCGGTCTCGCCATAGAGCGCCATGCTGTCGGTCATGGTCTGGAAGTCGCTGGCGGAGTCGACGAAATAGACACCTAAACGCGTGGGCATCAGCCGCGCGCCGATCTGCCCGGCGCGCAGGAAGCTGACGCGGACGTTGCGGCCGGGCACATAGGCCTGCACCAGCGCTTCGGTGAAGTAGCGATCATAGATGCGCTTGCTCAGCGCTTTTGCCTGGTCCAGCGTGTGGCAGCGGGAATCCGGCCAGATGCCGACCTTCGCGCCCAGCAGATTGGGCTTCACGAACCAGCCGGTCGACGAGGGCGGTGGCTCGACCGATGCAACCCCGGCCCAGAGCAACCCGGATGGCGGAGACGGCAGGCCAGCCGCGCGCATGATCGCGCCAGAGCGGAATTTGTCCTGACAGATCGCATAGGCATCCGCCTGCGAGCCGAAAACATCAAAGCCCATATGGCGCGCGATGACCGGGATGCTCGATCCACGATAGAAGGCGAAGCCATCGGTCAGCGGCCAGACCAGTGTCTGCGATGGCTCAAGCTTTGAGAGCACAGGGATCAGGTCATTGAGTTCCACGGGCAGGAAGTCGATGCCCCTGGCAGCGCAGGCCTGCGTGATGGCATCAAACTCATGTGCAATGTCGGTCGACTGCGCCAGATAGGAGCTGAGTTCCAGCACAACCTGCGGATCCCGAAACTCCCCGGCGAGGCGCTCGCGGCACGACGCTTCGGACTCGCAGGCGAGAACCAGCGTCGGCTTCTGCATCAGAGCAGGACTTTCGGCTCGAAGCGCCCCTTGACCTCGACGTCGAGCAGGAAAGTCTGGCCGCCAACCGGATCGGCTGCGCGGGCAGCGGCATCCAGGCCTTTCCAGGCCGAGGTGCAGCCGAGATGCCTGGCGCCTGGCCCCAGAAATACCGGGCAGGAGGATTGCAGCGCAGGAACATCGACGGTGCGGATCAGCTGGCCATCGGGCGCATAGGCATTGATGCAGCCCTTGCCCCAATGCGCGTTCCAGATGACGCCCCCGGCGTCGCAGACCGAGCCATCGATGCCGCCGGGTTCGCCCGAGGCATCAACGAAGGGAACCGGATCGGCTGTCGGCAGCCCGGTGGCGGGGTCGCAGGCGACGTGCATCATGATGTTGACGCCGCTGTCGACGAAATAGGCGATCGCGCCATCGGGCGAGAAGCAGATCGAGTTGGGGATGGCCAGCGGCTTGTAGAGCGTGCGCAGTTCACCCTGGCGATACCAGTAGATCGAGCCGACGGCCGGCCCCGGCTCCTGCTTGCCCATGGTCGAGAACCAGAGCGCGCCGCTCTGGTGTACGCGAGAATCGTTGGAGCGCGTTGCCGGGTTGTCGGCCTCGACAGCCAGATGCGGTGTGATCGCGCCGGTGGCGACATCGCGGATGTGCAGCCCGGTCTCGCCGACCAGCAGTTGCCGCCCGGCGTCGATGACGGCCAGCGCGCTCATCATTTCGGGGAGATCGTGGATCACCACGTCGCCATCCGGCATGCGCTTTTCCAGCAGCTTCTTTTCGACAATGTCGAACCAGAACAGTGTGCCGGTGTCCGGGTCGTAGGTTGGCCCCTCGCCAAGCTGGCAATGGCGGTCGGAAATCACCTGCGTCATGGGAACACCGTGTCGTACATTTCCACTGCGGCCCTGGCGCGGGCAGCGACATTGTCGACCGAAAGCGCTGGTGTGAACAGACTGGAACCCAGCCCGAACGCGGTGACGCCGGCCTTTGCGTAATCGGCGAAATCCTTCTCCGAAACACCGCCAACAGCGCCGATGATTGTATCCTTCGGGAGCACGGCCCTGATCGCCGCGATGCCCTTCGCGCCGAGCACACTGGCGGGGAAAAACTTCAGCGCCGATGCGCCAAGCTTCAGCGCCAGGAAGGCCTCGGTCGGGGTGAAGACGCCCGGCATCGTAACCATGCCGTAGCCGGTGGCGCGGTTCATCACATCGGGGTCGATATTGGGGCTGACCAGCAGCCGCCCGCCGGCCTGGTGCAGACGGTCGACATCGGCTGCGGTGAGAACTGTGCCCGCGCCGATCAACGCTGATGATGGCAGGTCGCGTGCCAGCGTGGCAATTGACGTGAACGGATCCGGCGAGTTCAACGGCACCTCGATTGCCTCGATGCCGGCGTCAAACACGGCGCGGCCATAGTCGAGCGCCGCAGCCGGCTCCAGCCCGCGCAGGATGGCAACGATGTTGCGCTTCAGTTCGGGAAACGGGGTACGCGTCATTACTTCACCATGCCGCAGCGTCTGGCTGCCTCAAACAGACCGGCGCGCACTGCCTCATCCGCGTCCGCCTGACGGCTCGCGATGCCGGCGACATCGAGTGCGCGCCTGTAGAGATCGTACATCAGGCCGGAGCCGACCAGAATGACCGGGCCATGCGCCGGGAAGCGGCCCGAGCCCGCGCCGATTTCGGCACCGATCAACATGCCCGAAAGACGTGCGGCAGCGTCTTCCGTGGAGAGGCCAAGCAAGAGCCCGCCGGCACGGATGCCGAACAGTTTAGACGTCAGCACACCGGCTTGCTCCAGCCCGATGCGCACACCATCAACATAGGCATCAATGTCCGGGCGGAAGGCCAGCGCGCCGCCGCCTACCGAGTGTTTCAACACCGTGTTCCCGGCCAGCACAGAGAACAGCTCGCCGGTCATCCAGGTGCCAAACCCGGTCACCGCGCCATCGTCGACCGCGACCCATTTGGAATGCGTGCCGGGCATGCAGACTACGTGCCGGCCCGGGCCGCGCAGTTCGGCAAAGCCTGCCAGCTGGGTTTCCTCTCCGCGCATGACATCCGGCGCATCAGGATCCTTCTGGCAGATGCCGGGAATGATCCTGACATCGCGACTCTGACCCGGCACAGGAATGGCGTGGGCCAGCGTATCGCCAAGGCTTGCGGGCGTCTCGACATAGGGCGCTTCCAGCCAGCCCTGACGCGCACCGACCATGCCGGCCATGATGACGGGCAAATCCGGCGCTGCGGCGAGCTCGGACAGATGCTTGTCCAGCACCTTCTGGAACCCGATTCCGGCTGCCGTCAGCATGCCCTCGTCACTGCGGCGTTCGGCCAGCGGCGCGCCGCCGGCATCGAGCAGCCAGATGCGCAACCGGGTCGTGCCCCAGTCAACTGCCGCAACTGCCGGATGCCTTGTGTCGATCATAGATAGCCGCCGTCCACGATGAGCGTTTGCGCGGTCAGCATACGCGAACCGTTGGAGGCAAGAAACAGCACCGGCCCGACCATGTCCTCCGGGACCATCATATCCTTGATCGATTGTTCCTCGATATGCGTCGCGAGGTTGTCTCCGCTTACCCAGAGCTGGCGCTGGCGCTCGGTGATGACCCAGCCCGGCGCAATGGCATTGACCCTGATACGGTCGGCACCAAGCTTGCCGGCCAGGCCCTTGGTGAGACCCACAATGCCGGCCTTGGCTGCAGTGTAGGACGGGTAGTCGGGGTGATTCATAAGGTATGAGATCGACGAGAAGTTGATGATCGACCCGCCACCGGCAGCACGCATGCCCGGAACCACCGCCTGCGCGGTGAAGAAGCTTGAGCGAAGGTTGATGGCCTGGTTGTTGTCCCAATACTCAACCGTCATGTCCTCGATGCCGTGCCGGTCATCCCAGGCTGCGTTGTTGACCAGCGTGGTGATCGGCCCGTGCGCTCCGGCTGCCTTTGCAATCGCCGCCCGCAGCGCCTCGATGTCGCGCAGGTCAGCATTGAGCCAGAGCGGCCGGCTGCCTGTCTTCTGCTCGAGCTCGTCGCACAGCGCGCGGCTCGGCTCTTCCGCAATATCGATGAAAGCAACCTTTGCGCCCTGTCCGGCAAAGCCGGTGGTCAGGGCCGCACCAATGCCCGAGCCACCTCCGGTGACCAGCACCGATGCTCCCTCGAGTTCCGGATAGCGAACTGTTTTGTCCATCTGGCATCCTCCTTGCCGGGGATGCTGTTAGATCAGGAACCTGACCGAGGGCAAGTCTGATACGCTATTTGTCAGGCAAATTGATTCTGGCTCAGTTCTGACCCTCGACAACCCGCCAGGCGCGCAGTGGCCCCTGCTCGGTGCCGGGAACAATTTCCAGCCAGGATGGCGGGTCCTTGCGCGCAAGCCTGGCATGCAGGCTGGACGGGTTTTTGCGGGTGAGTGCAGGTGCCTCGTCGCTGTCGCACTGGGTGATCAGGCCAACACCATGTTGCCTCAGGAACTGGCGGGCGTCATCTGGCTGCGCCATCTGGATATCGTAAGCGATCAGATTGCCGGGATTGCGATGGTACGGCCCGGTGAGAACGCGGTGATGCGAAAAAACCAGGATCGATGAACCGCCGCTGACATCGCTCAGCACTTTGGTCGCTGGCAGCGAGAAGATCGGTCGATAGGCGCTTTCGCTGTGGCAATGGGCGTCGCCGCGCGCCAGGTTGTCGGTGGCTGGCGCTGCGCCGCCGATCCGCACAACTTCTTCCGCGCCAGCCGACCAGGTCATGTTCATCGAGAGCAGCACCGCGAGCCCGAGCCGGACCCTGGCCCCTGGAGCATCGGCAGCGGCAAGGCCGCGCCATGACGCCACCCAGGCCGATAGCGGAATGGTGGCGAGGCCGAGCGCAAAGATGCTGCCGCGGATTTGCCAGACAGCTACGGTCGTCGCTGCGATCAGGAAAGCCGCGACCCCGGCAAGGATCACCAGGATCGTGATGCCGGCA
>CAYZQP010000030.1:18432-21352 GCA_964480545.1 uncultured Mesorhizobium sp.
CCAGCGCCCAGGAAAGGATGCGCTCACGCCGGACGAGGATCATCCAGAGGCAGAAGCAGACGCCGATGGCGGGCGTCGCATAGAGGCCCATCGCGTAGGCGGGGCGCAACTGCATCACAGTCCAGAACGGCATTGTCTCACTGACATTGTCGAGCCAGAGGATGTTCTGCCGCGGGTCCAGATCGCTGTAGGGCGCGGCAATGCACTGCGGGAAAAACGCCACGATGGCCGTCACCGCAACGACGCCTGTCGCAATCAGCAAACCGGCGCGCATTGCAAAGGACACGTTGCGTCCGGTGAAGGCGGCGACTGCCAGGCCAAGACCGGCAATTGCCGACATGACGAGATGCGGCAGCGAGAAGGCATCGCAGCGCACCTGACCCCAGCTGAACCCGATCGTTACGAGATGAATCAGCGCCGCAACGCCAGCGAACCCCAGCCCGTACCACATTGCCGGGAAGGCGGCCTTGCGACCGACCAGCAGGAACCAGGTTGCCGGAACCAGGCCGGAAATGGCGACATAGGGTGCAGCCTCCATGCCGACACCTATCGACAGGCCGGTTGCCATGCCTGCCGCCAGCGCCAATGCAGGCTGCCGCGCAGAATCCAGCAGGAAGGACAAGGTCGCCACGGTGAGCACAAACTGCACATTGTGATGATCGATGGAGCCGGCGTCGAACTGTCTGACCGTCCAGAGCGTCGCAAGCGTGAGAAAAGCGGCAGGCAGGATCGCCGCGTCGCCTGCAAGCGCGCGTGCTGATCGCGCGATAAACAGGGTTGCAAGGCCAAGCAGCGCCAGCGGCCACAGGATAAGAGCCATGCGCTCGCCAAACAGCAGCGCCAGGCCGGCAATCGGCGCATCCACCAGGCGCGACCAGTGCATGACAAAGCCACCGTCCGGACCCATGCGGTACTGTGTAAGATCGAACCAGCCCTGGCCGTTCATGAGGTCGCGCACCTCGACCATGCGCAGCATGCTGTCATTGTCGCCCGCCCAGGCGAGGCCGGGATAGCCCTGCGCCCAGTCGATCAGGGCAAACAGCAGGCATACCAGTATCGCCGCAACACCAGGCGTCAGATCCGGCAACCCGCCAGCGGTTTTGGACGGCTGAAACACGCACAACTCCAGGCAAACTCAGGCACAGCGCCAGACCCTAGCGTCGCCGGCTCAAGAAACGGTAAAGCCCGGCCCTTTCAGCTTCAGGCAAAGGCCCAGCGCGAGCTCAGCAGATAGCTTGCAGCGCTGGCGACAATGGTGGCCGAGGCCGAGACCAGCATGTCGCCCAGCCCCAGCCAGTGCGCGCCGGCCCAGGCGACCGCCCCGGAGAGACCGGCCGCGGCAAGCTGCGTTGCCAGATAGCGCGGAAACGAACGGGCATGGCTCTGGCTGGTCCGGAATGACCATGTTTTGTGCAGCAGGTAGGTACAGGCGAACACCACGCCATAGGCAAGCGTCTGGCCAAGGAATGGCTGCATCCCGCTTGCCAGCAAGGCCCAGGAGAGCAGGAACAGCGCGAGCGCCGACACTACGCCGACGATGATGAAACGTATCTCGCGGCTCTCGAGCGTCACGGCGACCATTACTTTGCCGGGGGTGAGCGCTGCGACCTGACCGGGATTTCCAGCACACCCAGCAGGAAGGCCGAGAAGAACGCCTGCAGCGCGATAACGACCAGTGTCAGGCCGAACAGCACAAGTCGCGAAACATACGTGTCCGTCAGGTCGCCGAAGCCTGCGCTAGCCCACTTGCCAAACGCGATCCCGAACATGATCAGCCCGCCGAGCAGCAGCAGGAAGGCGTTTACGGCAATGCGATCGGTGGTGATATTTGCAATCAGCCAGTCGGACCGGCGATTGCCGGGCAGAATGCCGGTCATGTGCGCATAATAGCGCGAAAGCACGCCGAATGTGATGAGCTGCACGCCGCCGACCAGCATGAAGCAACCGGCGATGAAGGTGTTCACATCGAGCTCGACACCTGTGACGAACTGGACAGGCCCAAAGAACAGCGCCGAAACAATCAGCGCCCCCAGGATGGCCAGTACCGCGCCGGGGATGAAGAACAGCCAGCGTGGATTGTAGGTGAGCAGGAACTTGAGATGACGCCAGCCGTCGCGCCAGGTCTTGAGGTGCGGCGGACGCGAGCGGCCATCTTTCTTGAGCGTGGTCGGGACCTCATCAATGCGGTAGCCGGCCAGGCTGGAGCGCACGACCATTTCGCTGGCGAATTCCATGCCCGTGGTATTCAGATTGAGGTCACGGATGCGCTGGGCATTGAAGCCACGCAGGCCGCAATGGAAATCGCCCGTGGGAATGCGGAAGAACAGTCGCCCGAGAAAACTCAAAACCGGATTGCCAAGGTAGCGATGCAGGAAGGGCATCGCGTCCTCGCCGATGCCGCCCTTGAAGCGGTTGCCCATGACGACATCCGCGCCGCCGCGCAGGCGCTCGACAAACGGGTCGAGATTGGTGAAATCGTAGCTGTCGTCGGCGTCGCCCATGATGATGTAACGCCCGAGCGCGGCATCAATGCCGCCCAGCAGCGCTCCGCCGTAGCCCTTCTGTGGCACCGGTACGACGCGCGCACCAAGCTTTGTGGCGATTTCCTGCGAACCGTCCGTGCTGCCATTGTCGGCGATCAGAACCTCACCGGCAATGCCGGTGCGCGAGAGGAACGCCATGGCCTTGCTGACACAGGTGCCGATGGTCTCGGCCTCGTTGAGGCACGGCATCAAAATCGTCAGCTCCATGACACGGCTTTCGCTTTTCGGATCCGGCTTCACGGCAGCATTCATATGGACAATCCCGGGGGCAACTTCCTGCATTCTGCCTGTCATAGGACCAATTGGTTGGTTTCCGCTTAATGCATGGCCTGTTGGCAGCGGATGTGCAACGCGATAAGCACACCCTGCCGTCAGGA
>CAYZQP010000031.1:0-3651 GCA_964480545.1 uncultured Mesorhizobium sp.
ATCCGCGCGACGTCAGCGAGGCCGACGCGCGGATTGTTGACCAGCAGGCGCTGCTGTTTCATCGCGTCGGCCGCCATCCTGGGTAGCGCGCTCTCTGCGATGCCGACGTCACGCAGGCGCGGCGGCAGTCCGATCCGCTTTGAGAGCGCGGCCAGTTCTTCGACAAAGGCCGCGCAGCGGCCCTGCGCGCTCTCCTCGCCGGCCAGATGCGGGAAGGCGTCGGCGGCGATCTCGGCATAGAGAGGCGCGGCATCCGGCGCGTTGAAGCGCAGCACATGCGGCAGGACGAGGGCGTTGGAGAGCCCGTGCGGGATGTGGAACGTGCCGCCGATCGGATAGGCCAGCGCATGTACCGCGGCGACCGGCGAGTTGGCGAAGGCCTGGCCCGCCAGCATCGAGCCAAGCAGCATGGCCGAACGGGCTTCAAGATTGGCACCGTCCATGACGGCGGTTTCGATGTTGGCGCCAAGCAGTTGCAATGCCTGCTTCGCCAGCATTTTTGACAGAGGATTGTTGTTGGCATTCTTCGAGGCATAGGCCTCGATGGCATGCACCATAGCGTCGATGCCGGTTGCAGCTGTGATCGGCGCCGGCAGGCCAAGCGTCAGCTCCGGATCGAGAATCGCCATGTCCGGCAAGATGACTGGCGATGAGACGCCGCGCTTTTCTTCGGCACCGACGGTGATGATCGATACGGGCGTTACTTCCGAGCCGGTGCCTGCTGTGGTCGGAACCAGTGCCAGCGGCAGGCGCGGGCCCTTAGCCTGTGCGACACCCCAGGCTCCATCAACATCCTCACCCGACCCGAGAAGCAAGGCAGCCAGCTTCGCAACATCGAGTGATGAGCCGCCGCCAAAGCCGATGACGCCGCTGACACTGTCCGCCTTGCCTGCCTCAACGGCCCGCATAAGCGTTGCCAGCGATGGATCAGCTTCAACCTCGCTGAATATTGTTACCGCGATACCCGCCTCGACCAGCGATGAGATTGCCGGATCGCACAGGCCGAGTTTGCGCAGACCAGGGTCCGTTACAATAAGCAGAGATGAACCCAGTTTGTTGCGAACGAGTGCACCAAGCCGGCGTGCTGCCCCGACCTCGAAAACAATGGCTGGCGTGGTGTTGAATGCAAAAGGATCCATATTAGAGCGCCTCCGCGGGCATGGCCGTGAGATACGTGGAAGTGGCTCTGCAACGGGTAGCACGAAGCCCAAGCAGCATACCACCTACCGGCAGCGCCTCCGCTTCACTTGGGATGGCGCTGGCGGCATGAGACACATCATCTTCAACGGAGCATCAGCTGCGCGGCCTTTTCGGCGATCATCACAGCTGGCGCATGCGTGTTGCCGGAGACGATGGTCGGCATGATCGAGCAGTCGACGACGCGCAGGCCCTCGGTGCCGCGCACCTTCAGTTCCGGGTCGACCACGGCAATTTCATCGACGCCCATCTTTGCCGTGCCGACGGGATGGAAGATTGTGGTGGCGATGTCGCCGGCAGCACGCGCCAGTTCCTCTGGCTCACGGATATGGGTGCCCGGCTTGAATTCCTCGGGCTTGAACACCGACATCCGCTTCGTTGCCATCAACTGCCGCGCAGCGGTGATCGACGCTGCCGCGACATGACGGTCATGGTCCGTGGAAAGATAGTTCGGCGCAATCGCCGGATGGTCATCCGGATTGGGTGAGGTAATCCGCACCGAGCCGCGCGATTCCGGGCGCAGATTGCAGACGGACACGGTGATGGCGGGGAAAGAGTGCAGCGGCTCCCCGAACGTATCCAGCGAAAGCGGCTGCACATGAAACTCTAGATCGGGCGTCTCCAGCCGCTCGTCAGATTTAGTGAAGATGCCAAGCTGGCTGGGGGCCATGGACATCGGCCCGGAGCGCCGGAATGCATATTCAAGCGCGATGCCCGCCTTGCCGATCAGCCGCGCCTGCCGCTCGTTCAGCGTGCGCGCGCCAGTGATCTTGAAGGCGGTGCGGATCTGCAGATGGTCTTGCAGGTTCTCGCCGACGCCGGGCGCATCGAGCAATACCTCGACCCCGTGCTGCTTCAACAGATGGCCGGGTCCGACGCCTGACAGTTGCATCAGCTGTGGCGTGCCGATAGCCCCGGCAGACAAGATCACCTCGCGCTTGGCCTGAACCTGCATGGGCTGGCCGGCAACCCGGAGCTCAACTCCGGTGGCGCGGCGTCCATCGAAGATGATGCGCTGCGCCTGCGCGTGCGTCATGATCGTCAGGTTCTTGCGGTGCCGGATCGGCTTGATGAAGGCACGCACCGCGTTGAAGCGCAGACCGGCCTTCTGGTTCACATCGAAATAGGCCGAGCCGAAATTGTTGCCGGAATTGAAGTCGTCGACCTTCGGCACACCAAGCTCCTCGGCCGCCTCGCGAACCGCGTCGAGGATCGGCCAGGAGAGCCGCTGTTTCTCGACGCGGAGCTCGCCGCGCTCACCGTGATAGGCATTGCTCAGGCTCTGGTGATCTTCGGATTTGCGGAACAGTGGCAGCACGTCATCCCAGCTCCAGCCGGGATTGCCGAGCTGACGCCAATGGTCGTAATCGGCGGCCTGACCGCGCATGTAGATCATGCCGTTAATCGACGAGCAGCCGCCCATCACCTTGCCGCGTGGGTAGTTCAGCGAGCGCCCGTTCAACCCGGGCTCCTCGACGGTGCGATAGCCCCAGTCGGTGCGGGGATTGCCCATGCAGTAGAGGTAGCCGATGGGCACGTGGATCCAGTGGTAATTGTCGGAACCACCGGCTTCCAGCAGAAGCACGCGCACGGAAGGGTCGGCGCTCAGCCGGTTGGCCAGCACACAGCCGGACGATCCCGCGCCCACGATGACATAGTCGAAGCTTTGCATGGCGGATCAGTTTTCCGGCTTGAACCCAAGCTTTCGGCCAAAGCGCGTGGCGTAAAGCTCGCCGATGAAGCCGCGCCGGAACACCAGCACGCAGACCATGAAGACAACGCCCGTGATGATGGTGACCGGGAAGTTCGACGTTGCCAGATAGTTCTGCAGCGTCACGACCAGACCGGCACCGAAAATCGGCCCGATGAAGGTGCCGATACCGCCGAGCAGCGTCATCAGAACCACCTCACCCGACATCTGCCAGCCAACATCGGTAAGCGTCGCGAACTGGAACACCAGCGCCTTCAGCCCGCCCGCGAGACCCGCAAGCGCTGCCGACATGACGAAGGCGCCAAGCTTGTAGCGCACCACCGAGTAGCCGAGCGAAATCGCGCGGTTTTCGTTTTCGCGGATCGATTTCAGGATCATGCCGAAGGGCGAGTTCACGAAACGCCAGATGATCGCCATGCCGATCAGGAACACCGCCAGCACAAAGTAGTACATGTTCAGCTGGTTGTTCAGGTCAATGAAGCCGAACAGGAAGCCGCGCGGCACGGACTGGATGCCGTCCTCGCCATGGGTGAACTGGGCCTGCAGGCAGAAGAAGAAGAACATCTGCGCCAGAGCCAGCGTGATCATGGTGAAGTAGATGCCCTGGCGGCGCAGTGCGATCAGGCCGATCACCAGGCCGAGCGCGGCAGCACCCACCACACCAACGATTATGGCGAGTTCCGGCGGGAATCCCCATACCTTTGCCGCATGGGCGGTGAAGTAAGCCGCGCCGCCGAAGAAGG
>CAYZQP010000031.1:3661-21109 GCA_964480545.1 uncultured Mesorhizobium sp.
AACCAAGCAGCAGGTTGAAGGCACCGGCAAACAGCGCGAAGCACAGCAGCTTCATGATGAAGATCGGATAGATCATGAGCGGCGCTGCAAGCAGCAATGCCAGCAGGATCAGCAGCAGAACGTTGCGGATCGTTGCAGCGTTGCCGAGAACGGCAACCGCATTGTCGTCCGCGCCGGCAGGGGTGGAAGCTCCGTGAGACATGTCAGACGTCCTTCCCGAACAGGCCGGCCGGGCGCAGGATCAGCACGATCGCCATGATGACGAAGATGACGATGTTGGACGCCTCCGGATAAAACACCTTGGTCAGACCCTCGGCGATGCCGAGCAGGTAGCCGGTCACGATCGCCCCCATGATCGAACCCATGCCGCCGACGACGACAACCGCGAACACCACGATGATGATGTTGGAGCCCATCAGCGGCGACACCTGATAAACGGGTGCCGCCAGCACGCCGGCAAAGGCCGCAAGTGCTGCACCAAGCGCGTAGGTGAAAGTCAGCAGCAGCGGCACGTTCACGCCGAAGGATTGCACCAGAACCGGGTTTTCCGTCGCGGCGCGCAGATAGGCGCCGAGCTTTGTCTTTTCGATCAGCGCCCAGGTGCCGATGCACACCACGAGCGAGGCAACGACCACCCAGCCGCGATAGATCGGCAGCACCATGAAGCCGAGATTCTCGGCCCCGGTCAGGGCTGCGGGCGGCGGGTAGGGCTTGCCGGATGCGCCATATAGGTAGCGGAAGGTGCCCTCGATCACCAAAGCCAGACCGAAGGTGAACAGCAGGCCGTAGAGGTGGTCCAGCTTGTAGAGCCGCGACAGCATGGTCTTCTCGATCACAGCCGAAACCAGCGCCACGATCAGCGGCGCCAGCAGCAGTGCGAACCAGTAATTGATACCGCCATGGCTGAGCAGCAGCAGCGCCAGGAAGGCACCCAGCATATACTGCGCGCCATGCGCGAAATTGATCACGCGCAGCAGGCCGAAAATGATCGCAAGGCCAAGCGACAGCAGCGCATAGAACGAGCCGTTGATCAGACCGATCAGCAACTGCCCCATGAAGGCCTGCAGCGGAATACCGAAGATCGTAGCCATATCAGACCCCCAGCTCCCGATTGAGGAATTCCATTCGCCCGGCCAGCTCGGCGACCGGGAATTCGGCCACCATCTGGCCGTGATCCATCAAGTAAAAACGGTCGGCGATCTTCGAGGCAAAGCGGAAGTTTTGTTCGACCAGGATCACCGTCATGCCGCGCGCCTTCAGCGCCACCAGCACCTCGCCGATGCGCTGGATGATCACCGGTGCGAGGCCTTCGGTGGGCTCGTCCAGCAGGATCAGGTCAGCTCCGGTGCGCAGGATGCGCGCCATCGCCAGCATCTGCTGTTCGCCGCCGGAGAGCTTTGTGCCGGGGCTGTTGCGCCGCTCCAGCAGATTGGGAAACAGGTCGTAGATTTCATCGAGTGACATGCCGCCTTGCGCCACCACCGGCGGCAGGGTCAGGTTCTCCTCAACGGACAGCGTCGCGAAGATGCCGCGCTCCTCCGGCACGAAGCCGAGACCAGCGCGTGCCACCTTGTGCAGCGGCATTGTCATCAGGTCATGATCCTTGAAGCGGATCTGGCCGGTGCGCTTGCGCAGGATGCCCATGATGGTGCGCAGCGTGGTTGTCTTGCCCATGCCGTTGCGGCCGAGAATGCAGATCATCTCGCCCTTGTTGACGTGGAGGTTCACGCCATGCAGCACATGGCTCTCGCCATACCAGGCGTGCAGATCGGAGACTTTGAGGAAGTCGGCCATTACTCTTCGACCCCCATATAGGCTGTACGCACACGCTGGTCGTTGCTCACGGTCGCGTAGTCGCCCTCGGCAATGATTTCGCCACGCTGCAACACTGTGACGTGGTGGCAAATGTCGGCAACGACGCTCAGATTATGTTCGACCATCAGCACTGCGCGCTCAGTGGCCACGTTGCGGATGACACCGGCGACCACCGCGACGTCCTCGCGGCCCATGCCGGCCATCGGCTCGTCGAGCAGCAGAACCTGCGGCTCAAGTGCCAGGGTGGTGGCGATTTCCAGAACGCGCTTGCGGCCATAGGACAAGTCGGCGGCGCGGGTGTCGCGATATTGGGACAGACCAAGCCCTTCGATCAATTCTTCCGAGCGGCCATTCAGCCTGTCGAGCGCCTTCAGCGGCAGCCAGAACTGGGTGGAGAGGTTGTTTGGACGCTGGAGCGCGACGCGCACATTTTCCAGCACCGTCAGGTGCGGAAACACAGCCGAAATCTGGAACGAGCGCACCATGCCCATACGCGCGATCTTGTCGGCCTTGGTGTTGGTGATGTCGGTGCCGAGAAGATTGATGGTGCCACGCGTCGGCTGCAGGAACTTGGTCAGCAGGTTGAAGACAGTTGTCTTGCCTGCGCCATTCGGCCCAATCAGCGCGTGAATGCGCGCGTGCCGGACGTCCAGATTGACGCCGTTAACTGCCGTGAACCCGGCAAAATCCTTGCCGAGATCACGTGCGGTCAGCACCACGCGATGGTCATTATCCGTAACTTTGTCTACGCTCATTCGCCGCTCACAGGTAAAGTGCCAGAGTGTATGCCGGACAGACTGTCATCTGCCCGGCAGTATGCAAGTCACTTTACGAGTGGGCAGCCCGACTTCGCCGGATCCAGGAACGCCTGCGCGCCAGGGATCGTCGCCTTCACTGTGTAGTAGTCCCAGGCGACGTCGGATTCGCCAGGCTTCTTCACTTCCATCAGATAGACGTCGTGGATCATGCGGCCGTTGGGGCCGACCTTGCCGTCCTTGGCGAACACGTCGTTGACCGGCAGTTCGCGCAGCTTGGCGGCGACGGCATCAGCATCGTCGGTACCGGCTGCCTGGATCGCCTTCAGGTAGGAGGTCACGGCAGAGTAGGTGCCGGCATGCACCATGTTCGGCATCGCGCCGGTGCGGTCGAAGAAGCGCTTGCCGAAGGCGCGCGTCTCGTCATTCATGTTCCAGTAGAAGGCTTCAGTCAGGTTCAGGCCCTGTGCCGACTCCAGGCCGAGGCCGTTGACTTCGGCCAGGGTCACCAGCAGCCCGGCGAGCTTCTGGCCACCAGCGACGATGCCGAACTCGGCTGCCTGCTTGATGGCGTTCTGGGTGTCCATGCCGGCATTGGCCAGACCGACGATCTTTGCGCCGGAGGACTGCGCCTGCAACAGGAAGGACGAATAGTCCGTGGTTGCCAGCGGGTGACGCACAGCGCCGACGACCGTGCCGCCATTGGCCTTGACGAAGTTGCTGGTCTGCTCTTCGAGCGAATAGCCGAAGGCGTAGTCAGCAGTCAGGAAGAACCAGCTGTCGCCGCCTTCCTTGACCAGTGCGCCGCCGGTGCCAACTGCAAGGGCGTGCGTGTCATAGGCCCAGTGGAACCCGTAGGGCGTGCACTGCTTGCCGGTCAGTTCGGTGGTTGCCGCGCCGGTGTTGATGGTGATCTTCTTCTTCTCGAGGCTCAGCGCCTGCACAGCCAGGCCAACCGACGACGAGGTCAGTTCCATCACCGAGTCGACCTGCTCGGTGTCGTACCACTGGCGTGCAATGTTGGAGGCGATGTCAGCCTTGTTCTGGTGGTCGGCGGTGACAATCTCAACCGGCGCGTCAAGCACCTTGCCGCCGAAATCTTCGGCCGCCATGCGCGCTGCTTCATAAGAGAACTTGCCGCCGAAATCGGCATAGACGCCTGACTGGTCGTTCAGAATGCCGATCTTGACCTTGCCGTCGCTCACACCCTGCGCAAGGGCAGGGGCGGCGGCCAGACAGAATGCCGACGCAGACAAAAACAGCTTCAACTTGCTCATGCATTTCCTCCCATGCGCTGATCCGGCTTCCCTGCCGGCCAGCTAAAATTCTTGTCGGGTACGAGCGATAACATCGCCCGTCTCCTCTCCCGATACCGGACCTTAGCAACCTGTGGTGATTGTACGCAATATAACAATGTGTACAATGAACTCGGCATTTTGTGTTCAAAAACTATATGGGAATGACGGGTGCAGCTGTGACGGCCTTGCCGCTCAATTGGGAAGATCTCCAATATTTTCTGGCGGTTGCGCGCACCGGCCAGCTCAGCCGCGCGGCCAGTCTGATCCGCACAACGCATGTCACGGTGGGCCGACGCATCGAGCGGCTCGAGGACACGCTACACGTTCAATTGTTTGAGCGCGGCCCAAAGGGCTATGCGCTCACCCCGGCCGGCCGGCAGTTGCAGGAGATAGCCGAGCGCATGGATGACAGTGCGCTGCGCCTTCCTGACCTTTTGACCGGCACCAGCCCGGAGCTTGGCGGAACCATTCGTCTCAACCTGCCAGAGGGGTTCTGTAGTGTCTTCTGCAAGCGCATCCTTCCGGAATTCCGTCGTGCCTTTCCGGCGCTCGACTTGGAGGTGGTGGCGATCCAGCAGATATCTTCCTTCTCGCCGAAGGTGGCGGATCTGGCGGTCTATCTCGACCCGCCGCGCGGCAGCCCCTACCACACCGAACGCGTCGCGGATTATTCGCTCAGGGTTTATGGCGAGGCCAGTTATCTGGAGCAGCATCCGCCGGTAAAAGATCGTGACGATCTGTTGGATCATCCGTTCATCGGCTATGTCGAGGAAATGATCTTCATGCCCGGGCTGGACTATCTGGCCGAGGTCAATCCGCGTATCCGCACGCAGATCCAGTGCTCCTCCATCTTCTCACAGATCACGGCGGTTCGCGAAGGCCTGGGTATCGCCGTGCTGCCCGACTACCTTGCCAAAGCGCACCCAGACCTGCGCCCGGTCCTGCCGGATGAAGTCGCGCTGACACGGTCGTACTGGCTGGCCTGCCGTCGCAATCTTTTGTCCAACGCGCGCGAGCGGGCAGTGATCGAACGCCTGCTGTCGAGCACAAAAGCGCTGCAGCCTTACCTCATGCCTCTGACCTGAGGTCGATGCGACCGGGTTGCCGAGGCCCTCGGCGATCTGGATGAACAAGACCATCTTGCCGTGTTGTCCAGCGACCGGGATCCGGTGCGCGCCCATTGTGCTGTCCGGGAAACGGCATGCGCTCAAACCGGCGTGATGTTGGTCCGGCCGAAACACTCAAGCTATTGACAAGATCGAATTCAATCGTAATTTGATCGTTATCAATCTTACCCAAGGGAAGAGTTCTCGTCGTGGATGATCAGGCGCAACAAGGTTCGGACGGCTCCAGGTATCGGTCCGCACGCCAGCGGCAGGCTCGCCTGATCGATCTTCTGCGCAGCGAGCTGTTTGTTGATGTGCAGGTGCTGCGGGATCGGCTAGGCGTTTCGTTGCCGACCGTCCGGAGAGACCTGAGTGAACTCGAGAGCAAGGGTCTGCTGAAACGGACTCATGGTGGCGCAACGGTCAATCAGGTGACGCGCGACACGACAGCGGCGATCCGGGAAGTAACAAATGCGCCCGAAAAGGCGCTGATTGCCGAGGCTGCTGCGGAACTTGTTGCCGATGGTGATGCGGTCATCATCGATAGCGGTACCACCTCGCTACAGGTTGCGCGGCGTCTCGCGGCCAACCAGACGCTGACATTTGTGACAAACGGAACGGACGTTCTCAAGGCGCTGAACGAGGGTGGTGCGCGCAATATCCACTTCATCGGTGGCGAGTATGTCGACATCAACCATTCCTGTGGAGGTGCCATGGCGGCCGAGCAGGTCCGCCGGTTCAACGTGGACAAGGCGATCCTGAGCGTGGCGTCGGTAGATGTGAAGCGGCAGCTGCTCTGCACACTCAGCCCGCAGATTGGCTGCGTTCAGCAGGCTATGATCGAAATCGCTCACGAATCAATAGTCGTTGCAGACCATTCGAAATTCGACCGGACGGCGCTGTCGGTCATCGAGTCGCTGGATGCGCTGGACTACATCGTTACCAACGCCGCCACCCGTCAGATGATCAAGGGCCTCCCGGAAGGGATCCTGCAAAAGTTCATATTCGCCTGATCAGGCAGCAGGGAGGAGCAAGGATTGTCAGTCATCAAAGTTGATAACCTGGTCAAGCACTTCGGCGGCTTCAAAGCGGTTGATGGCATCAGCTTTGAAACCGAGGCTGCGGAGTTTGTTGCCCTGCTTGGTCCGTCAGGCTGCGGGAAGTCCACGACGCTCAGGCTTATTGCGGGCCTCGAGGAAGTTTCCGCGGGCACAATCCATCTTGACGGGCGCAATGTTACCAACGTGGCGCCAGACAAGCGCAACCTGTCCATGGTCTTTCAGTCCTACGCCCTGTTTCCCCACCTCAATGTCGCGGACAATATCGTCTTCGGCCTCTCGGTACGTGGCGTGCGCAAGGCGGAGCAGGAGACCCGCCTGCAGGATACTGCGAAACTCCTCGGCCTGACATCACTCCTTGACCGCAAGCCAAGCCAGCTTTCAGGCGGGCAGCAGCAGCGTGTAGCACTGGGGCGTGCGCTGATTGCCGGCACGAATATCTGCCTCCTTGATGAACCACTTTCCAATCTTGATGCGAAGCTGCGCGCGGAGATGCGCAACGAGATCCGCACGCTGCAACGCCGGCTCGGGATCACGATGGTTTTCGTTACCCACGACCAGACCGAGGCCATGAGCATGGCTGATCGCGTGATACTGATGAAAAGTGGAAGGGTCGAGCAGGCTGGAGCGCCCGCAGACCTCTACGAACGCCCGGCCTCAACCTTCGTGGCGAGCTTTATCGGAACCCCGCCGATGAACCTGTTGCGGGCCTCCAGGGCAGACGACCGCCTGGTCATTGCTGCCACGGAGGATGAGGGCGTCAACGACAATGTCCTCGGTATCAGACCCGAACATATCGTCCTGTCCGGTAGCGGGCAGGCAGCGACGGTTGAGGGCAGTGAATATTTCGGCGCGGACACGATCGTCAGTTGTCGCGTCGGAACCCAGAAATTGATGGTCCGCGTTCAAGGCAACCTGAGACCCCGGCCGGAAACGACGGTCCATCTGACCTGGCCAGAGCAGGCGACGCACGTCTTTGATCCAGGCACCGGCCTGCGTCGAAGCGCATAGATTTGAGCTTTTTCCAAGGGAGGAAAACATGAACTCGAAATTGTTGAAATTCGCACCGGCAGGGTTTGGTGCCGGACTGTTGGCGACCCTCATGAGCGGGACGGCATGGGCCAATACGACGATCGACTTTTACTATCCGGTCCAGGTTGGAGGGCCTCTTACGGCAGTGATCGACGGCTATGTCGAACAGTTCAGGAAATCGAACCCGGACATTACCGTGAACGCAGTCTATTCCGGCAATTACAATGACACGACCACCAAGGCGCTGACTGCAGCCAAAGGCTCTGCGCCGCCTGCAGTGGCGGTGCTGCTCGCAACCGACATTTTCACCCTGATCGACGAGGAGGTCATCGAGCCGATCAGTTCCTTCGTGAAGACCGACGAGGACAAGGCCTGGGTTGACGGGTTTATGCCCGCTTACCTCAAGAGTGCCCAGCTGGATGACCAGCTCTGGTCCATTCCATTCCAGCGCTCCACTGCGGTTCTCTACTACAACAAGGACGCCTTCGCCGAGGCCGGTCTCGACCCCGAGAATTTCCCGAAGACCTGGGACGACATGGTCGCAGCCGGCAAGGCCGTCCTGAAGAAGGATGGCTCAGGCAATGTCACGCGGTGGGGTGTCGGCATTCCCGGAAATGTCGGATCTGCACAATGGCTGTTTGGAGCGCTTGTTGCCCAGAATGGTGGCGCGCTCGCAAATGAAAAGGGTACGGAAACCTATCTCACCGACCCCAAGGTGGTCGATGCGCTGAAGTTCTGGGTGAACCTCAACAAGGAGCACGGGATTCATCCGCCGGGTATTCAGGAATGGGGCACCACGCCTCAGGACTTCCTTGAGCAACGCATTGCGATGGTGTGGACCACCACGGGAAATCTCACCAACATTCGCAACAATGCCAGCTTCAAGTTTGGCCTGGCGCCCTATCCCGGAAACCCCAATCCGGCCTCGGTTCTGGGCGGCGGCAACTTCTACATTTTCAAGGATGCACCGCAGGATCAGAAGGACGCGGCGTTCAAGCTGGTCAAGTTTCTGACCAGCGACGAGTTGCTTGCCGACTGGTCGATCCAGACCGGTTATGTGGCTCCACGTGATGGCTCCTGGGAAACGCCCGCGCTCAAGGCGTATGTCGAGAAGGTGCCGGAAGCACTGGTTGCGAAGAACCAGATACCTGCCTCGGTGCCGGAATTCTCCACCCATGAGAATGCACGCACAACCAAGGTGCTCAACGATGCACTGGCTGCTGCTCTCACCGGCAACAAGACTCCCGAACAGGCTCTGACTGACGCCCAGGCAGAGATCGACCGCATCCTGCGGCCATACCGGTAGGAGACTAGGGGATGCGGGGGATGCGGGGAGTAAAGCTGTGAGAGGACATCGGACGGCGCTCTACGGCTCGCTGCTGCTGTTACCGGCAGCGGTGCTCCTGTGGGTGTTTACCTATCAGCCGATCATCACCACCCTGATCAACAGCGTCTATTCCACGCCACGAGGTCGCAGGCCGGCAGTTTATGTCGGCCTCGACAACTACCAGACGATGATCGCCGACCCGGTGTTCTGGAAGGCGATGAACAACAATCTCATCTATGCGCTGACGACCATTCCCGCCTCGATCATTCTTGCTCTGGCGATGGCCCTGCTGGTCAACTCGAACCTGCGTGGCAAGGGGTTGATGCGAATGGCGTTCTTTACCCCCACCGTGCTTCCCATGGTGGCGGTGGCCAACATCTGGCTGTTCTTCTACGCCCCCGATTATGGGCTGATTGACAAGTTCCTCGGTCTTTTCGGGATGGGAGGAAACAACTTCCTCGGGTCCTCCGAGACGGCCCTGTGGGCGATCATTGTCATTACAGTCTGGAAGGAGGCGGGCTTCTTCATGATTTTCTATCTGGCTGGCCTGCAGCAGATTTCGCCGACATTGCTTGAAGCCTCGCGCCTTGAGGGCGCCAGCTACTGGCAAACCTTGCGCCGCGTTGTCATTCCCCTGTTGATGCCGACAACCCTGTTCATATCCATCAATGCGGTCATCGGTGCGTTCCGCCTGGTTGACCATGTCGTTGCCATGACCAAAGGCGGACCCGACAACGCCACCGCGCTGCTGCTGTTCTATATCTACCAGACGGGCTTTGCGTTCTGGGATACCAGCTACGCTGCGGCGCTGACGATGGTTCTGCTGGTCATCCTCGCGTCTATCGCTCTCTTCCAGTTTGGCTATGCGGACAAGAGGGTGCATTACAGATGACCTTGCGTCGTAACACCGCTGCGGACCTTATGCTCACGGCTGCAGCATGGGCGCTGGCGCTGCTTTGGGTGCTGCCGCTACTCTACGCTCTGTGGACGGCATTTCACCCACCCGCCTATGCCGCCCGGTTCGATCTGCTGGCGCCCTGGACGCTGGAGAATTTCGAGCGGGTCTGGCAGGCGGCGCCGTTTCCGCGATACTTCCTGAACACCTTCCTGCTGGTGACGCTGATCCTGGTCTGCCAGTTCGTGGTGTGCACACTGGCCGCCTACGCCTTTGTTTGTTTTCCCTTCAGGGGATCGGACATCCTGTTCATGCTGGTTCTGCTGCAGCTCATGATCATGCCCGAGGCTCTGCTGGTCGAGAACTACAAGACAATCGGAAAACTCGGGCTGCTTGATACAATCCCCGCGATGGGCCTGCCTTACCTGGCGTCGGCCTTTGCCATCTTTCTCTTTCGCCAGACCTTCAAAAGCATACCGCGCGAACTTGAGGAGGCGGCGCGCCTGGAGGGGGCGAACATGATTCAGGTTCTGCTCCGGGTGTTTGTGCCGGTCGCAAAGCCTGTCTACATTGCCTACGGACTGGTCGCCGTCAGCTATCACTGGAACAATTTCCTCTGGCCCCTGGTCGTTACCAATTCAGTCGAAACCCGCCCGATCACCGTTGGTCTGCAAGTTTTTGCAACCGTCGAGCAGGGCGTCGACTGGAGCCTGATTACGGCGGCTACGGTGCTTTCTGTCGCACCGTTGCTGATCGCATTCCTCCTGTTCCAGCGCCAGTTCGTCCAGAGCTTCATGCGCGCCGGTATCCGCTGATACGAAAGACTCGGGATGCTTATCGCTCATCTTTCCGATTTCCATGTTTTCGCCGAGGCGCCCGAGACGTCGCTGGTGCGGTTCGACGTGGAGCGGATTTGCCGGAAGATCATCGCTGACGTGGTGGCTCTCGATCCAGCAATTGACCTTTGCCTGATATCAGGAGATCTGACGGACGGCGGCTCGCCGCAGGACTATGCGCTGTTCGCCGATATTATCGCGCCTGTCCGGGCGCCTGTCCTGGTGGTGCCGGGCAACCATGATCGCCGTGCGAACTTCCGCAATGCATTTGCCGGCAGGCTGCCGTTTGCGCCTGGACCTGATCTGAACTACGAGGTCAAACTCCCGGGCATACGCGCGCTTGGTCTTGATACGTTGATTGAGGGACAGATACCGGGGGCGCTTTCGGATGCCCAGCTCGACTGGCTGGCGCAAAAGCTTGCTGCGCCGGTCAGCGAACTCACGCTGATCATCATGCACCATCCAGCATTCCCGTCCGGAGTTGTGCCGCTTGATCGTATGGCGCTCACCGGAGGTAGAGACCGCTTTGGCGATATCATCGCTTCATATAGTGGCCCACTGCGCATTCATGCGGGACATATCCACCGGCCGTTCCAGACATTGTGGAAAGGTGTTTGCTGCTTTGTAAGTGGTAGTCCCGCCTTCCAGCATGAACTGGTACTCGACCCCCGGGCTGATGAACCTGGCGCTATCAATGAGCCGTATGCGTATTTCCTTCACAAGATTGCCGGACCTCATGAGGTCAGCGTGCACACGCGCTACGTCTCTCTATGAATCCGCATACAGGAAGCAGAATGTTTGATCCCCTCAAAGAGATAATCCTGGAGGCCGGGAGTGTTGCGAAGGAGCATTTCTCCAGACTGTCCAGCATCAAGGTGGAATCGAAAGGCCATCTCGACCTCGTCACGCAAGCAGACAAGGAGGTCGAGAGCCTGATCGTAAGCCGGTTGCGGCGCGTGTTTCCCGGGGACGGCGTGTACGGGGAGGAGGGTGCCGCATACCCTTCGGATACGGGCCGCACATGGGTGATTGATCCGATTGATGGCACCTTCAACTTTCTGCGTGGTGCAGATCGGTGGGCAATCTCGATCGGGCTTTATGAGCACCGGAAGCCTTCACTCGGAATGATCTACGCCCCGGTGCGTGATCAGTTGATTGCGGGCGGGGGAGGCGCCAGGCCGATGCTCAACGGCAATGTCCTGCCGGCGCGTAACGGGCTGGACCGCAGCCGTGCTGCGTGTGCCGTTGGCCTCCACCCGTCAACTCCGGTCGATGACCAGCTCTCGGCAATACGCTTCATTGTCGAAGATGCGGGCATGACATTCCGCAATTCGGGCTGCGCGGTTACCGATCTGGTCGACGTCGCGCTGGGCGAGATCGATGGTTACGTCGGGATGGGGATTTCAACCTGGGACCTTATGGGCATCCTGCCAACGCTGGAGCAGCTTGGTGTAACCACCACGATAGACTGGGCTGCCACCGAGCTTCAAACCA
The DNA here is from genome assembly GCA_964480545.1 of uncultured Mesorhizobium sp. Classification (GTDB taxonomy): domain Bacteria; phylum Pseudomonadota; class Alphaproteobacteria; order Rhizobiales; family Rhizobiaceae; genus Mesorhizobium_G. The sequence goes on from CAYZQP010000031.1 coordinate 15,278, forward strand.
AGCTGAAGTTCGTTTGCGGCACGCCGGAATTCCTCAAGGTGTTTGCAGACACGTCATGCCCGATCCTGCGTGCCAGTCCGTGACGGGAATGTCCGGGTTCGGGCCCGAACTGGCAGGCGTCAGCCTCTGTTGCTCACGATGGAGCGGAGTTCGCGCTGGGCTGCCAGGAGGTCCGGCAGGAATGCGGCCACGACGGCTTCGATATCAGCTTGCGTCGCAGCAACGCCAACATTGATCGCCGCGACTGTGCGACCATGCATATCGTGGATCGGGACAGCTACCGAGCGCAAACCTGTCTCCACTTCCTGGTCGATCGCGGCATACCCCTGGGCACGAACCTTCTGCAACTCCACCAGTATGTCTTGCGGGTCGGTAATGGTCCTTGCCGTTCTTGCAGGCAGAGGCGCGGGTCCGAGGATTTCCAGCACCCTTGCGTCCGGCAATGCCGCCAGCAATACGCGTCCCATTGACGTGCAGTAAGCTGGCAGGCGCGAACCCGGCATCAGCCCGATAGACATCACCTTCCGTTGTGCGGCGCGCGCCACATAGACGATTTCGGCTTCGTCCAGAACCGTCACCGACGTGCTTTCGCCGATGCGTTCCGAGAGCAGGTCAAGCACCGGCTGCACGATGCGCGTCAGAGGCATTGCCGCCAGGCTGCCAATCCCCAGGCGCAAGACGCGCGGCGTGAGGGTGAAGAACTTGCCATCGTATTCGGCATAGCCCTGGCGCGCGAGCGTCAGAAGGCAACGGCGTGTCGTTGCGCGATCAAGGTTGCAGGCGCTCGCAGCCTCGGCAATCGACTGTCGCGGGCGGTCTCCGGTGAAGGTTTCGATCACAGCCAGCCCCTTGGCCAAACCACCCATAATGTCCCGGTCGGCAATATTCATATCGGCTCACCGTCCTGCGTTTTTTGTGCGATATGTCAACAAATATCGTATATCGCTCGTTCTGACTGGACCGCAAGAGGCGCAGTGACGTATTTTGCGCCGTCGATATCCCGGGAAGAGAGTTCAGCGATGGACAAGACGGTGGCAGATCCTGCCGGCGCAGTTGCCTGCATCGAAGACGGAATGACCGTTATGATCGGCGGCTTCGGTGGCTCCGGCGCGCCGATAGAGTTGATCCACGCGCTGATTGATCGCCATGTTGCCACCGGCCACCCCAGCGGCCTGACAGTGATCAACAACAATGCCGGCAACGGTCATGTCGGTCTGGCGGCGCTGATCGAGCGCGGCATGGTGAAGAAGCTGATCTGTTCGTTTCCGCGATCTGCCGATCCGGTTGTCTTCACCGAGCTTTATCAGGCCGGCAAGATAGAGCTCGAGCTTGTGCCGCAGGGCACACTTGCCGAGCGCATCAGGGCCGGCGGCGCGGGTATTCCGGCTTTCTACACGCCGACGGCTTACGGAACCGATCTTGCGCAGGGCAAGCCGGTCGAGGAATTCGAAGGGCGCACTTACGTCCGCGAAAACTGGCTCAAGGCCGATGTTGCGCTGGTGAAGGCAGATGTCGGCGACACGCTGGGCAACCTCACCTACCGGATGGCGGCGCGCAATTTCAATCCGCTGATGTGCATGGCTGCGGCGCATACCGTGGCGCAGGTCAGCCAGATCGTTGATCCCGGCGGCATCGACCCGGAGCATGTCATTACACCGGGGATATTTGTTCAGGCGGTCGTGCTGGTTGCGGACCCTGTGCAGGAAGAAGACCTCAACCGTGCAGGCAAACGCTATCCGGAGCTCGCGTCATGACCGCTGCAAGATTGAGCCCCGTCCAGATGGCATGGCGCGCGGCACAGGACATTGACGATGGTGCCTATGTGAACCTTGGCATCGGCCTGCCGGAGCTGGTTGCGAAATTCCAGCCGCCGGGACGCGAGGCGATCTTCCACACCGAGAACGGTATACTCGGTTTTGGTGAGGCGCCGGCTGCAGGCGACGAGGACTGGGACCTCATCAATGCGGGCAAGAAGGCCGTAACCCTGAAGCCGGGCACGGCGTTCTTCCACCATGCGGACAGTTTTGCCATGGTGCGCGGCGGGCATCTCGATGTGGCTATTCTCGGCGCCTACGAGGTTGCGGAAAACGGTGATCTCGCCAACTGGTCAACCGGCCCCAAAGGCGTGCCGGCGGTGGGCGGCGCGATGGACCTGGTGCATGGGGCCAAGCGTGTCGCGGTGATGACCGACCACGTTACGAGGGACGGCAAGCCGAAGCTGGTGAAAGCCTGTACATTGCCGTTGACCGGTGTCGGCTGTGTAACCCGCATCTATAGCTCCCTGGCTGTCATCGATGTCGAGAACGGTCGCTTTGTGCTGCGCGAAAAGCTTGCCGGGATGAGCGTCGACGAGCTTCAGGCTGTCACGGGCGCGGAACTCGTTCTGCCCGGCACAATCACAGACCTGGGTGTACCGGAGTTACCAGTATGACGGACGCTTTCATCTGCGATTACGTACGTACCCCTATCGGTAGATATGGCGGCGCCTTGTCGTCAGTTCGCGCAGACGACCTCGGCGCGGTGCCGCTGCGGGCATTGATGGCACGCAATAGTGGCGTCGACTGGAGTGCAGTCGATGAAGTGGTCTTCGGCTGCGCCAATCAAGCGGGCGAGGATAATCGCAACGTGGCGCGTATGTCGGCGCTTCTGGCCGGACTGCCGGTCGAGGTTCCCGGCACGACGATCAATCGACTGTGCGGCTCCGGAATGGATGCGGTCGCCTATGCCGCGCGGGCGATCAAGGCGGGCGAGGCTGAACTTGTCATTGCCGGCGGTGTCGAGAGCATGTCGCGTGCGCCGTTTGTCATGCCGAAGGCCGACGCTGCGTTCTCGCGCCAGGCAGACATCTATGACACCACCATCGGCTGGCGTTTCATCAATCCGCATATGAAGGCTCTCTACGGGACGGATTCGATGCCGGAGACAGGCGAGAATGTCGCGCAGGATTTTGACGTGAGTCGGCAGGATCAGGACGCGTTCGCGCTTCGCTCGCAGGCCAGGGCGTCGGCCGCGCAGAAGATCGGGCGGCTGGCGCGCGAGATCACGCCGGTGACTATCCCGCAGCGCAAGGGCGAGCCGGTCGTGGTTGATCGGGATGAGCACCCGCGCGAAACGACACTGGAGGCGCTGGCGAGATTGCCCACGCCGTTCCGCCAGGGTGGTACGGTGACCGCCGGCAATTCCAGCGGGGTCAACGATGGTGCTGCGGCACTGCTCATTGCCAGTGAGGCGGCGGCGCGCAGGCATGGGCTGACGCCGATTGCCCGGGTCTCCGGCGCTGCGACCGCCGGTGTGCCGCCGCGCATCATGGGCATCGGCCCTGCGCCTGCCTCGCGGAAATTGATGACACGGCTTGGTCTGGCACAATCAGATTTCGATGTGATCGAGTTGAACGAGGCTTTTGCCAGTCAGGGACTGGCGACCCTGCGCCAGCTTGGCATTGCCTATGACGATGATCGGGTGAACCGCAATGGCGGGGCGATTGCGCTCGGCCACCCGTTGGGGATGTCCGGCGCACGCATAACCGGAACAGCGGCGCTGGAACTCCAGCTTGCTGGTGGCAAACGCGCGCTGGCCACCATGTGCATCGGCGTCGGGCAGGGCATTGCCATCGCGCTTGAAAGCGTTTGAAATTGCGCGGCGACCGGGAGGAGCGAGTTTTGGCATTTGCGGAGATTAACGGCGTATCGCTGCACTACCTGGCCAGCCTTCCGGCCGGCCGGCCGGTTGTCGCTTTCGTTAACTCGCTTGGCACTGATTTCCGCATCTGGAACGAGGTGGTCGACGGTCTTGGGCCGGACATCGGGTTTGTGCTGTTTGACAAGCGCGGGCATGGCCTGAGCGCGTCGGGAGAGGCGCCGGCGCGTATCGAGACCTATGCTGCGGATCTGATCGCGTTGCTCGATTATCTGGAGCTCGACCGGGTTCATCTTTGTGGACTGTCCATCGGCGGGCTGATTGCCCAAAGCATTGCACTCGACCATCCGCACCGGGTGGAGCGGCTGGTGCTCTGCGACACGGCTGCGAAGATCGGCGATGATGAGATGTGGAATGCGCGTGCAGCGGCAGCACTTGGTCCCGGCATCGCGAGCTTTGCCGGCGGGGTCATGGAAAAGTGGTTCACGCAGGCCTTCCATCAGGAGCGTGCGGCAGATCTGGCGGGATACCGCACGATGCTGGAGCGCCAGTCGCCGGACGGATACGCATTTGCCTGCGCAGCGTTGAGGGATGCGGATTTCCGTTCGCGCATAGGCTCGATTGACAAGCCGACGCTTGTCGTCTGTGGCGACCAGGATGGTTCGACGCCGCCGCAACTGGTGCGTACTCTGGCCGACGGCATTCCTGCCAGCCGCTTCGAGCTGATCGCCGATGCCGCGCATATTCCATGTGTCGAGCAGCCAGCAGTGCTGACCAGGCTGATCCTGCAATTCCTTGGGGAGACCTGAAACAATGCCAGACTCACCTCGCTATCGCCAGGGAATGTCGACCAGACGCGAGGTGCTTGGTGACGCCCATGTTGACCGCGCTGAAGCTGCGAAGAGCGCGTTTGACGCGCCGTTCCAGGAACTCATCACCGAAGCTGCCTGGGGGCACGTCTGGTCGCGTTCGGATCTGTCCAGACGCGACCGGTCGCTGATCACCATCGCGCTTCTCGCCGCGCTGGGGCAGGACGATGAACTCGCCATGCATGTCCGCTCGACCGCCAATACCGGCGCGACCCGTGAAGAGGTACGCGAGGCGCTGTTGCATGTTGCGATCTACGCCGGAGTGCCTGCGGCCAACCACGCAATCAAGATTGCCCGGCGCACTTTCGACGAGATGGACGGGAAGCCGTCATGAGCAAGCAGGGGGCAGACAAGGCAGCGGCTAACGCCAGTACCGTCGACGCCAGCACCGGCGCGGGGTCATTTTTTCAACGCGACCGCCAGTGGCATCCGAAAGCGTTCACGCCAGACTACAAGACTTCGGTCCTGCGCTCGCCGCGACGCGCCTTGCTGTCACTCGGCAACACGATCTCCGAGATCACCGGCCCGGTCTTCGGTCATGATATGATCGGCCAGTTGGACAATGACCTGATCCACAATTTCGCAAAGCCGGGCGAGAGCGCAATTGGACCGCGCATCATCGTGCATGGTCGCGTGCTCGACGAGCGCGGTGCCGGTGTGCCGGGTGCGCTGCTGGAGTTCTGGCAAGCCAATGCGGGAGGCCGCTACCGGCACAGGAAGGAGTCCTATCTGGCCCCGCTTGATCCCAATTTCGGCGGCTGTGGGCGCACCATTACCGCCCCCGATGGCTCCTACATGTTTCGCACGATCCAGCCGGGCCCCTATCCCTGGCCGAATGGACCGAACGACTGGCGGCCGGCGCATATCCATTTCTCGATCTTCGGCCATGGCTTTGCGCAACGCCTGATCACCCAGATGTATTTCGAGGGAGATCCGATGATCTGGCAATGCCCGATCGTCAGGACGATCAATGACCGGCGCGCGATAGAGCAACTGACTGCGGCGCTCGATATGTCTGCGACGTTGCCAATGGATGCGCGGGCATACAAGTTCGACATCGTGTTGCGCGGGCGCCGCTCGACCATGTTCGAGAACCGTATGGAGGGCAACTGATGGCCCAGAGCCTCGACCGGTTGAAGGAAAGTCCGTCGCAGACAGCGGGTCCGTATGTACATATTGGCCTGACACCGAATTTCAGCGGTATCTCCGGCGTTTACGATGCCGATCCCGGTGCCGTGATGGTTACGCCCGGGACCCTCGGTGAACTGATACGGCTGAGAATGAGCGTGATCGACGGCGCAAACACTCCGCTCAAGGATGCGCTGAT
>CAYZQP010000032.1:0-20966 GCA_964480545.1 uncultured Mesorhizobium sp.
GTGATACTCCGCCAGCACATCAGGATGCGCCTTGAAGATGCGGATCGGCAGGCACAGCAGATCGCCAAAGTCGCACGAATTCAGCGTCTGCAGCCGTTCCTGGTAGGCTTTGTAAAGCTCGCGCCCCTTGCCATTGCCGAAGGCACGGGCATCGCCCTCCGGTATCTCCGCAGGCCCCAGCCCCTTGTTCTTCCAGCCATCGATCATCTGCGCAAACTGGCGCGCCGGCCAGCGCTTGTCGTCGAGCCCCTCGGCCTGGATCAACTGCTTGAGCAGGCGCACCACATCATCAGTATCGAGGATGGTGAAGCCGGACTTCAGATTGGCGAGTTCTGCGTGACGGCGCAAAAGCTTCACGCCGATCGAGTGAAACGTACCGAGCCAGGGCATGCCCTCGACATTCGCCTCACCAATCAGCGCCGCAATGCGGTGCTTCATCTCGCGCGCCGCCTTGTTGGTGAAGGTCACCGCGAGGATCTGGCTGGGATAGGCGCGACCGGTCGCCAGAATATGCGCGATACGCGTCGTCAGCACCCGGGTCTTGCCGGTCCCTGCCCCGGCCAGCACCAGCACAGCACCCTCTGTCGTCTCGACCGCCAGGCGTTGCTCCGGGTTCAGGCCTTTCAGGTAATCGGCTGGCTGACTGGCTCCGGCGCGGGCTGCCATGGCGCGGGCCGCGATCCCGCCCCCGGCCGGACGCGCAGCATCTGCGCCGTTGCGCGATGGCGGGCGCGGCTCCTCATCAAAAAACGGGATATCGTCATATGAACCGGACATTGTCCGGGGAATGTAGTGATTCTGGCTGGAAAGGCCAGCAATGTTTCCGGTTTGTACCGGAATTGCAAGAACAAAAGGAAAATATTCCCGAATTTATCTTGACCAACCAGTCAAGAAAAACGGAAATCGTTCCAATTGGAACTATCGCCTTAAGGGGCGCTTCAGGCAGCCTTGATAGGCCAGCGCATCATCAATTTGAGGGAAAGACTATGGCCCAGGCATTTGGTCAGCGCGCCTACACGGAACCGGTACGATTCACCCTTCCAGGCGCCGCAGACGAAACCGGCCCGATTGCGAGCGCAGAGGCCCCGACCGCTACGCGACCTGCCCACCGTATCCTGCTCGGGCTGGCGCTGACACTCGTCATGGGCGCGCTGGCACTGCACATCTGGAACGGATCGCTCACAAACATGCTGGGCGTCTACCCTGCCCCGCTCCACACCTTTGACGATTTTGTCGATGCTCGCCTCGTCCCTGCGATGGGTCGCGCCGGTACCGCGAGCGCGCTGCTCGTGCTGACGCTGCCGGTGATCTGGGCTGCCCTGCTGCGCACGGGCAAGAAGTCCGGCTGATCTGCCTTGACCGCCCTGCCGGGCCACTGCCCGGATGGGGCGGATGGTGGGGGAGCCACCCGCCCCGCCAGCCGGCGACGATTGGGGATGCGCGCCGGCGGCGATGCTGATCAGAGCCGCTGCAGCGAGCGCACCTCGCAGTCCGGCGTATTGCGCTTCATGACGAGGCGCAGTTCGTAGCCGTAGCGGGTGCCAACCACAGCAATATAGCGATCCGAAGCGTAGTCCAGTTGAACGGCGCGCATGCCCATGGCGCGAGCCGAGCTCATCGCTTCCCAGGTCGAACAGCCGTCATGATAGATGCGCGGCTTTGGCTTCCGGTGCTTTGGCCCGCAATATGCGGCAAGGCAGTTCGTGCCGCGCTTGCCCTTTTCGATTGCGCCGTCATTACCACCGCGTTCGCCACCGCGCTCGCCGCCTCTTTCGCCACGGCCTCCATTGTCGCCGCCGCGTGACTGCACCTGGATGATTTCTGACGCACCGGCCTGCGGTGCTTCTGGCACAGGCTGAATAGGCAAAGCCTGCGAAGCGCCGGAGAGGCTGCCTCCCAATGCCAATGTCAGGGCGAAAAGCGTCGATTTGCCAAAATTGCTCATATCCATGTTCCTTCCTTGAGGTGAGCCGGTTGATCCGGTTGAACATGGGTCGTCGGCTGAACCGGAAAGGTTCAACCGCCTGGCAATTTTTCTTTCGGCTTACAGCATGATACCGAAAAGTTGCAGACTTTTCGGACGAATATCATGCGTCAAAACAAACAGTTAGAGCAATGCGCGGTCGCCTCCGACAACGACCGTCCCGCATCGCTCCGGTCGCAACTAGTCCAGCTTTTCCGCGCCCTCGGGCACGCCGGCGTCAATCGCTTCTGTGGTCGGGCTCGACCGTCGGCTCGCCATATTGGCTCCGAGATACATCGAATGCCGCACATGCACGATGGTTGGACCATTGACCCGGTTGAACAGGTCAATGACGTCCTGGTTCAGCATGCGCACGCAGCCCGACGAGGCGTTCTTGCCGATCGAATCCCACTCCGGGGTTCCGTGCAGGCGGTACATCGTGTCGCGCCCGTTCTTGAACAGGTAGAGTGCACGCGCCCCGAGTGGACTCTGCGGCCCCGGCGGCATGCCCTTGGCGTGCTTCGCCAGATCAGGCCGGCGCGCAATCATCTCCGCCGGCGGCGTCCAGACCGGCCAGGCTTTCTTGAACTGGATATTGGCGCTGCCAACCCAGTCGAACCCGGCCTTGCCCAGGCTGACGCCGTAGCGGATCGCCTTGCGGTCATCGAGAACGAAATAGAGGAAGTGCGCGGTCGTATCGACGACCACCGTACCAGGTTTCTCGAGCGTCGGGTCGATCACCACCCGGCGCAGGAAGCGCGGATCGATACGCTCGAACGGAATACCCGGCAGGCGATGCCCGCCATCGACGCGCGGCGCGTAGAGGCTGGCGGGATTGCCGAAGGACGGCACTGCTGTGTTGGGTCTGCCAGCCTGCGCAAGCGCCGCTTCCGGAAGCACAAGGCTGGCAGCGCCAGCTGCCGCACCACCAAGCAACGCGCGACGGTTCAACTGTCCGCAACGAAAAGGAAGATCGGCCATCCTGCCTCCGATTGACTGCCAGTCGGCGCCTTGGCGCCGACATCAAATCAAGCGATAGCAGATTCCGGATTCGCCGGAAACCACCGACACAAATCGCCTCAGCCGTTGCGCGGTGCCAGCGTGCGGGTGATCAGCATCACAACCAGCGTCAGGCCGATGGCAACGGCACCCACCTCCCAGATGCCGGCGGCGATCAGGCCACCCGATCCGGCCCAGCCAATCGACGAAAACGCTTCGGCAAATGTGGCGATGCGGGACGAAACCTGCCGGCGATGGAACTGCGCGCGCTTTGCCTGCGCCCTGAACCACAGCTGGATCATGGTCGAGGAGCCGGCTGCAGCAGCGACCATTGTCGCCAGCACCATGGCGTACCACCACGACGCCAGCGCGAAGGCAATCACGAAGGGTGTGATCACCACCAGCGTCGCGCCGATCACCGCCTCAACCTTGGCGCGGGTGACCGACGCAGGCTTGATTGGCGCGGTCGCAACCATGTCAGGCGCATCCTCACCGGAAATCGCCAGCCAGGCGAGACCGCCGGCGAGTTGGCCCGAGGCCATGACGAGCACCGGGATGGTGATTGCCAGCACCGAGGTGCCGCTGCCATAGGTGTGCCAGAGCAGCAGCGCCGGCGGCAGCAGATAGAGAAGCTGCATCGCCGTCTGCGAAATCAGCCAGGGGTCGCGTAGCATCAGCGACCATTCCTTGCGGCGCAGCGTGCCGAGTTGCGAGGTCTTGCGGAAAGTCTTCAAGACACGCACGCCATTGTCCTGCAACTCACCGGCATTCACCGCTTGCAGCGAGAAATCCACAAACAGCCGCGCGCCAAAACCGATCACCAGCGCCAGCGTCATGAAAGCCACCGTCAGCACCAGCGCCAGCATGTTGCCATCGCCCATGGCTGCGCGCGCCGGCCACCACCAGGCGCTGGCCTCGAACGGCATCATGGCAACCAGCCATTCGGCCTGCAGCACTTTCAACTGCGACAGCGTGCCGGCGGTGAAGATACCAACAATCTGCAGCCCGATCACGAACATTGCGCCAACAATCGCCGCAGCCAGTTGCGCAGCGGTCCGGGTTTTCTTCGGTCCGATGGTCCGGAACAGTGCTGCGGTCAGCACCACCGCGAACGACGCCGCCATTGCCGCCATCGCCAGCACAACGCCATAGGCGGATAGCCAGAAGCTGCCATGCAGGGCCGCCGCCATATTGATGAAGGGCGAGGCGATCAGCAGCCCCATGAAGGCGACCATCGCGCCGATCATGCACAGCCTGACACCGAAAACCCGCACCAGCTTTGCCGGTGAGGAATGGAACAGGTCAAGGTCAGCACGCGCGTAAAGGACGCGGGTCGCGGCCTCCATCGCCTGCGAGATCATCAGGAAGAAATAGAGCAGCAGGCCGCCGGTCAGCAGCAGGAAGTTTGCCCGCAAGACCGGAAAATCCGCCTCGGTGAAGCGCCGCAGCACAAACCACGCGAAGAGATGCGACAGGATCGCAGCCACCGAAAGCGCAATCACTGCCTTGCGCGGCAGGCTGCCCTTCGAGCCGCCGAGCAGATAGCGCCAGTCGCGTAGGGTCAGGCGCAACTCATGCGCGGTCAGCCAGCGGATGGAACCTGGCCGGTTGGAAAGGACAGCGGTGCTCATGCGGCTTCTGCCACCAGCGCCAGGAAGGTCTCTTCCAGCGTCGAGTTGCTGTTGCCGATGCGGTGGCGAAGCTCCTCCAGCGTGCCCTCTGCGATCAGTTGACCGCGCGCGATCACGCCGATGCGCTCGGCCATACGTTCGGCCACCTCGAGGATGTGCGTGGTCATGATCACGGTCGCGCCATCGGCGACGCGGCGCTTCAACACGTCCTTCACCTGACGCGCCGAACCGGCATCAAGGCCGGTCAGCGGTTCGTCGAGAATAATCAGTTCCGGCTCGTGCACCAGCGCGCCGGCCAGCGCCACCTTCTGGCGCATGCCCTTGGAAAACCCGCCGCACATCTTGTGCTTGTGCGGCTCAAGCTCCAGCCAGTCGAACAGCTCCTTGGCACGCGCTTCGGCGACATCGGCCTCGATGTCCCAGAGCCCCGCGACGAACTCGAGATATTCGAACGGTGTCAGCTTGTCATAAATCATCGGCTCGTCGGAGATCCACGCGGTTACCCGCTTGGCCTCGACGGCATTGGTCAGTGCGTTGCGGCCAAGAATGCTGATTGCGCCGGCATCGGGCGGCAACAGGCCTGCAACCATGCGCAGCGTCGTCGTCTTGCCGGCGCCATTCGGTCCCAGCAGCGCATAAAACTCGCCGCGATGAATGGTGAGGTCGAGCCCGTCCACTGCCGGCTTGTCGAAGCTCTTGCGCAGGCCACGGATTTCCAGCGCGTTGACAGACGGATCATACATATTGGCTCACCCTCAAATAGCCGCCAAGGCATAGCAATCAAGGGTTTCCCGGGAATGAAAAAACGCCGGTCCTGACAAAGTCCCGCGCACTCGTGGCTAACAAGGAGTAAACTGCGATTCGCATTTCCCCGGACGGGCCCATGGCATCCACGACCATCGAACGATTTGAATACGACCACCCACGAAAGACGCTGTCGATCTGGTTTGTCGAGAGCGGCCGTCGCTATGACTATACAGAAGTTCCGCCCGATGTTGCGACGGCCTTCAACATCGCCACGTCCAAGGGCAGGTTCTTCAACGAGCGCATTCGCGATCACTACCCGTTCGAGTGGAACGCGTTCGACAAGGCCGAGGCACCGCATCCGCCGCCACGCGAGCCGATTGGCGTCAACGTCATCCCCTTCCCGCTGCATCGAAAACGGGCCTGACCCATCTGGCCCAACAAGCGGCCTGTTCAAATTCCGGTTTCAGCGCTTACATTGAGCGCAATGTTTCTCACCAATTCCGACATTGCCGAACTCTCCGATTTCCGCCGTGCCCTGCACCGCGCGCCGGAACTGTCCGGCGAGGAAGCGGAGACCGCGAAAGCCGTGGTTTCCTTCATTGCGCCGACGCAGCCTGATGAGGTGCTGACCGGACTTGGCGGACACGGCGTTGCGGCTGTCTTCAATGGCGCTGAGCCCGGCCCGACCATCCTGATCCGCTCGGAGCTTGATGCGCTGCCCATCGAGGAACTGACGAACAGTGCCTGGCGCTCGCAAGTGTCAGGCAAAGGCCATCTCTGCGGCCACGATGGCCACACGACGATTCTCACCGCGCTGGCACGTGGTCTCGGTCGTCAGCGCCCGCAGCACGGAAGGGTGGTCCTGCTGTTCCAGCCTGCGGAGGAAACCGGTGCCGGGGCTGCCGGGGTCATCGCTGATCCGCGTTTCGCCTCGATCAAGCCGGACTATGCGCTGTCCCTGCACAACATGCCGGGCCTGCCGCTTGGCTTTGCGGCACTGTCAGCCGGGCCGATGGCCTGCGCCTCGCGCGGCATGCGCATCGCACTGACCGGCAAGACCTCTCATTCATCCATGCCGCAGGACGGCATTTCGCCAATGCCTGCCGTCGCGTCGTTGATGACCGGCCTCGCCAGTCTTTCCCACGCCGAGGTGCTGGACACGAACTTCCGTCTCGTCACCGTCACGCACGCTGAAATGGGCGAGCGCAATTTCGGCATCGCACCGGCGCATGCGGAAGTCTGGGTGACCCTGCGCACCATGCGCGACGAGGCGATGGCGGCTCTCTGCGAGGCAGCCGAGACGCTCGCCACGGAAACGGCGGCGCGCTACGGACTTGCCGTCTCCTCCGACTACCACGAGATTTTCCGCCACTGCGACAATCACCCCGAGGCAGTGGCAATCCTCAATCAGGCCTTCATCGATGAGGGCATTGCACATGGTCTGGCGCTGCCGATGCGCGCCTCAGAAGATTTCGGTCTGTTTGGCGATGTGTCGAAATCCGCGATGTTCTTTTTCGGCTCGGGCGAGACATCCCCGCAGCTTCACAATCCCGACTTCGACTTCCCCGATGATTTGATCGAACCCGGCGCGCGCATCTTCATGCGAGCGATCCGCAACCAGCTAGGATGACACAATGACCGATCTGTCCGATTTCCCGATCACCAGCAAGTGGCCAGCGAAAAACCCCTACATTCTCCAGCTCTATTCGACCGCGACGCCGAACGGCGTAAAAATCTCGATCATGCTGGAAGAGACCGGCCTGCCCTACGAGCCGCATTTCATCAACATCATGGAAAACGAGACCTGGGGCCCGGAATATCTGTCGCTCAACCCGAGCGGCAAAATCCCCGCGATCCTCGACCCGAACGGACCAGACGGCAAACCGTTCGCCCTGTTCGAGTCCGGAGCGATCCTGATCTACCTCGCAGACAAGTCCGGCAAGTTCCTCTCGAACGACCCGGCGACACGCTACGAAACGATCCAGTGGGTGTTCTTCCAGATGGCAGCCATCGGCCCGATGTTCGGACAGCTTGGCTTCTTCCACAAGTTCGCCGGCGCGCAATATGAGGATCGCCGCCCGTTCGAGCGCTACCGCGCCGAATCCGAGCGCCTGCTCGGCGTGCTCGACACCCGTCTCGCTGGCAAAAAGTGGATCATGGGCGACGACTACACCATCGCCGATATCGCGATGCTGGGCTGGGTGCGCAACCTCATCGGCTTCTATGGTGCACGCGAGATCGTGAAATTCGATGCCCTGAAGAACGTGCCTGGCTGGCTGGAGCGCGGGCTGGCCCGCCCTGCCGTGCAGCGCGGTCTCGACATTCCGAAGAAAGGCGCGTGAATGGTTCATCCTGCTTTTGCCCGCGGCAACGCGGCCGTCATCACCGGAGCAGCCAGCGGCATCGGGCTCGCTGCCGCCCACCACTTTGCCAGCCTTGGCATGAAAGTTGTTATGGCCGATCTTGGCGGCGCGCGGCTGGAAGAGGCGGCGCAGGCTGTCGCATCGGCTGCAGGCACAACGGACGTCATCGCCTTTCCATGCGATGTCTCCAACCCGGAGGATCTTCAGTCGCTGGCGAAGGAAGCCATCGCTTCCTATGGCCCTCCCACCGTGCTGATGCTGAATGCCGGGGTCGGCAACAATCCCGGCAAGCCGTGGGAAAACCGCGCAGCCTGGCGCAAGCTGATCGACGTCAATTTCTGGGGTGTGGTTTACGGCGTCGAGGCGTTTGCCAGGGCGATGATTTCGTCGGGCAAGCCGTCACTCATCATCAACACCGGCTCCAAGCAGGGCATCACCACGCCGCCCGGCAATCTCGCCTACAACGTTTCGAAATCAGCCCTGAAAACCTACACCGAAGGGCTGGCGCACGAGTTGCGCAACACAGGCGGCGCCAATGTCTCGGCGCATCTGCTGATCCCGGGCTTCACCTTCACCGGCATCACAGGCGTAGCGGAAAAGCCCGCAGGTGCGTGGAGTGGCGAGCAGGTCGTCGAGTTCATGCTGGAGAGCATTGATCGCGGCGATTTTTACATCCTGTGTCCGGACAATGATGTCACCCGCGAGATGGACCAGAAACGCATGGCCTGGGCGATTGGCGACGTGATCGACAACCGGCCTGCCCTGTCGCGCTGGCATCCGGATCACGCCGAGGCGTTTGCAGCCTGGATGAAGGCTTGATCCCGATCAACCTTCCCACTTGTCCAGAAACGCCTCGATCTCCAGCGCCTGCATGTCGGGGATCGCTTCGAACAGGCGTTCCTCCGGCCAGTCCCACCAGGCCAGCGCCTCGATCCGCGCGACGATCTGCGCGGAGAAGCGCATCCTGAGTTTGCGGGCCGGGTTGCCGGCGACGATCTCGTAAGCGGCAACGTCTTTCGTCACCACCGCATTCGCGCCGATCACTGCGCCATTGCCGATGCTGACACCCGGCATCACCACCGCACCGTGGCCGATCCAGACGTCGTTGCCGATGCTGACATGCTTGGCCTGACGGCGCAGCCGGAACGCCTCATCCACGCCCTGATAGCGAAAATACTCATTTGGCCGGTAGCTGATCTTGTGCTGGGTGATCCGCTCGATCGGGTGCTCCAGCGCGTTGATGCGCGTATTCGCAGCAATCGAGCAGAACTTGCCGACGCTGGCATAGATCGCCTCGGCGTGCCGCTCGAAATAGGAGAAATCGCCGACCGTGACCTCGCGCAGCACGCAGCGCTCGCCAATCGCCACATAGCGCCCGAGCTTGCACCCCTTCAGCTCCGCCGTCGGATGCGGGCGCGGCTCGGACGTCTTGAAACGCGGATCGTCAGTCATGGAGGCGCATTACGAGGACACAACAGACGATGCAAGCAGATTGCAAATCCATAATATCCATATATTATTGACAGAGGAGACCGCGATGAAGGCTTTTACCACCGCCGACCTGAACAAACAGATTGGCACCGTGACCGAGGCGGCGATGAAGGAACCCGTATTCATCACACACCACCGGCGCCCTCGTTTCGTGCTGATGACAGTAGATGAATACCAGCAGTTGGCGTCACGCGAAGTGGACCCGCGCAAGGCTTACACGCTGGACGAGTTGCCCGAAAACCTTCGCGACGGATTGCTTGAACTGGCTGAGCATTTCGAAGCTGACGATGAATGACACCAGCAAGCCAGCCACTGGCCTCGTGATCCGCTACAACTACCTGTGGACCAGGCAGGCCGACGCTGGTGAGGATAGCGGCCGGAAGGCTCGACCCGTCTGTGTCGCGATTCCCGTTGGGCGCACTGGCAATGACGTGGTCCTCTTTCCGATCACCACACAGGAACCGCTGGGGCACATCGCAATCGAAATTCCCGAAACAGAACGTCGTCGGCTGAAACTCCCCGGTGGCAGGCGGTGCTGGCTCATTCTCGACGAAGCCAACCATGACCAGATGCCAGGTTCCTATCACCTCGAACCGATTGGCTTGTCACCCGCAAGATATGCCTACGGCGTGCTAAGCCACGCCTTCATGCGGTTGGTATTGGCAAAACTGGCTGAGGCGATCCGGTCTCATAAATTCAGAACCGTCTCGCGAGACTAGCGTCTGCTCACGGCGCTGGCTTGCCGTTCTTCCACTCCACGCTCTGGCCATAGAGCGGCACCGAGGACAGCGCCATCTTTGCCGAGCCGTCCTGCACCTGGCGCGAGTGCGACATGTAGATCAGCGTGTCATTGGCCTTGTCGTAGATGCGGTTCACCACCTGCTTCTTCCAGATCAGGCTGATGCCCTGCTTGAACACCTCTTCGCCGCCCTGCCCCAGATCGATGTCACCGATCTTGATCGGCCCCGTCTGCTGGCAGGAGATGGCGCTGTCTGATGGGTCCTCAAAGTAGTTGCCCTTGCGCAGCCGGTCGATCATGCCGCGCTCGAAATAGGCGACGTGGCAGGTCACACCCTCGACTTCCGGGTCCTTGATGGCCTCGACGATAATGTCATTGCCGGTCCAGTCGACGCCGACTTCACCGACCTGCTGGGCAAGCGCCGGTGTCGAGATGAGAAGAGCCGCTGCGAGGGCAGAACGAAACCGCATGAGAAACCTCCAAAAGCTGCGAGGGTGGATTTTTGCAAAAGTGGGTCAGGCAAATGGCGCTTGCAAGGGGTGGTCTATCATCTGCGGCATCATTGAGCCTTCACGCAGAAAGCCGGAAGCACTATCCTGGTTCCATGAAAGCCTCGACCGGCCTCAAAATCATTCTCGTCGTCGTCGCCTTTGCGGCGGCCAGCGGTGCTGCCTTCGCGGCCTGGGTCGATCAGGGCGACGACATGCTGATGTCGATGTTCCAGGCCGGCCTCGCCTGGTGCATGTAACTTTTCGGACTTTCCATGATGCGCTATGTCTTTGTTGCCCTCGCCTTCCTGCTCGCCGCCGTTGCCGGCTGGGTCGGCTTCCAGTCCTACAATCCTGTCGTTGCAAAATCGCGGGTGATTGAAGGTGGCGCGACTGCCTTCGGCGCGCCCTTTACGCTGGTCGATAACAAGGGCCAGCCGATCACCGAAAAGGCATTCCAGGGCCAGCCGTCGGCGGTGTTTTTCGGCTTCACCAACTGCCCGGAAGTTTGCCCCACCACATTGACAGAGATGGACAGCTGGCTGAAGACACTCGGCGATGAGGGCAAGGACATCCGCGCCTATTTCGTCAGCGTCGATCCCGCCCGCGACAATGTCGAGACGATGAACCGCTACGTCTCGAATGTCTCGGATCGCATCACCGGCATCACCGGCGAGCCCGCGAAGGTCGAGCAGATGGTGCGCGACTTCAAGATTTTCTACAGCAAGGGCCCGGTTGACCAGGACGGCAACTACAACATGGATCACACAGCATCCGTCATGCTGTTGAACCGCAAGGGCGACTTCTTCGGCACCATTGCTTACGAAGAGAACCCGGCTACCGCTCTGGAAAAGCTGCGCAGGCTGGCCAAGGAAGGCTGAAGCCAGTTTCGATTTCGGCACCAGGTCGTCCGAAAACTCTGCAACTTTCCGGCATCATGCGCTAAACGCCAGCCACATGGGACCGATTCGCCTTCACACACGCCTGCCGCTCGCCTCGGGCAAGCAGCTCTTTGAAGCTCTTGAGACGGAGTTCGAGGAGGATGGCCTGCCGCTCGCGATCCTCGAGGTCGACGAGGCCGCCGACATCCATGAAGTCTCGATTTATTGCGAGGACGACCAGGGTGACGACGTCAGCGCGCGCTTTGAATCGATCCGTCAGCGGCTGGGCCTGGCCCCGGTGATTGAAACTGAAATCCTGCCCGACATCGACTGGGTGTCGAAATCGCTCGAAGGCTTGCAGCCCGTGCGCGCCGGGCGCTTTCTGGTCCACGGCTCGCATGACCGCGACAAGCTGCGCGACGGCGACATCCCGATCGAGATCGAAGCGGGCCTGGCGTTCGGCACCGGCCATCACGGCACGACGGCCGGCTGTCTTGAACTGATCGAAACTGTCGTGGCGTCGGAGAACCCACAGGGCGCGCTGGATCTTGGGGCTGGCAGCGCGGTGCTTGCCATTGCGCTGGCCAAACTGGCGCAGATCCCGGTGCTCGCCACCGACATTGATCCGGTGGCAACCGAGGTGGCCGAAGCCAACGTGAAGCTGAACGGGGTGACCGACTACGTCACATGCGAGACCGCGACCGGCCTCAGCCATACGGCGATTGCCGCGCGTGCGCCGTTTGACCTGATTGTGGCAAACATTCTGGCCGGGCCGCTGATGGAGCTTGCACCAGAGATGGCGCAGGGCGTCAAAAGCGGCGGATCGCTGATCCTGTCAGGTATTCTCGACCGCCAGCACGATGCGGTGCTGTCAGCCTATCTGGCGCAGGGCTTTGTGCACCAGACCACGCTGCACCGCGACGAATGGGTCGCGATGCACTTCAAGCGCTGAACTCAAGCGTCCCAGACGCCGGCGTGTTTGATCAGGTCAGCACGGTTATAGCCGTGCGCCTTCAGCGTTTCCTGATCCAGCATAAGCAGGCGGCGGTTGATGGCGATCTGTGTCTGACGCTCGCGGGCGGCGATATAGGCATCAAGACTGCGGCGGAAAAGCCCACGGGGCTTTGTCATGTCGGTTGCTCCGAATCGAATTCGTCGTCTCCTCCACGCACTCAAGATAGGTGACGGACGCCGCATTGCAACATAGAGATTGTGCAACGCACCCAAGCGCTTGACGCATAGCCAGGTTAATCGGCTCAAGAAGGTGCATTGCCTCAATACCTGCCCGTTGCCTGACTCAGCGACCGGGACTAGGTTCGCGCGAGCATTCGTGGAGGCCCCATGCCAAACGCCGAGTTTCAGGATTTCGAATCCGCCAGCGACCCGTCGGTTGGCGTGCCGCATGTCGCGATGCTGCGGGCAAAGCTCGCTGAGCTTGATCTGGATGGCTTCATCGTGCCGCGCGCTGACGAGCATCAGGGCGAATATGTTGCACCGAGCTCCGAGCGGCTGCTGTGGCTGACCGGCTTTGCCGGCTCTGCGGGTGCCGCGATCATCATGCGCGACCGTGCGGTGATCTTCGTCGATGGCCGCTACACGCTGCAGGTGCGGCAGCAGTCCGACATGAACCTGTTCAAGGTCGAAAGCCTGATCGAGAATCCGCCCGCCAGCTGGATCGTTGAAAATGTCGGCAAGGGCGCCCGCATCGGCTTTGATCCGTGGCTGCATACACTGTCTGATGCAGCAGCACTTCGGGCTTCCGCCGAAAAGGTCGGCGCAGAGCTCATAGCCGTCGAGCGAAACCCCGTTGATCTGGCCTGGTCAGACCGCCCTGCCCCGCCGCTTGGCAAGGTCACCATCCAGCCGGCGGAACTAACCGGCGAACTGGCCAAACACAAGATCAAGCGGCTGTCCGCGAGTATCTCGAAGAGCGGTGCCACGCATGCCGTGCTGACCGATCCGTCGTCCATCGCCTGGCTCTTCAACATTCGCGGTAGCGACGTGCCGCACACCCCATTACCGCTGGGCTTTGCTATCCTTGCCGCCGAGGGCGAACCGCTGCTCTTTCTTGACAAGCGCAAGCTGGCCATTGAGCCGAGGGCCTATCTGACCCAGCTCAGCCAGTTACGGCCACCGGCCCAGCTCGACGAAGATCTCGCAGCCCTCGCGCAGTCCGGCGCGGTGATCGCGCTCGATCCCGCGCTCGCTGCCGAAAAGCTGCGCATGATCGTCGTCGACAATGGCGGCGAGGTCGTACTTTCCCCAGACCCTGCCCGCCTGCCCCGCGCCACGAAGAATGCCGCTGAGCTTGCCGGCACGCGCGCCGCCCATCGGCGCGATGGCGCGGCAATGGCAAACTATCTCTGCTGGCTCGATGCGCAGAAGCCGGGCTCGGTCGATGAGATTGAAGCGGTCTGCGCACTGGAGGCTTCCCGCCGCAAGGCCGGCGAAGACACCCAGATGCCGCTGAAGGACGTATCCTTCTCCACCATTTCCGGCTCGGGCCCGAATGGCGCAATCATCCATTACCGTGTCACGCGCCAGAGCAACCGCAAGCTTGCGAGCGGCGAGTTGTTCCTGATCGATTCCGGCGGCCAGTATCAGGACGGCACCACCGACATCACGCGCACCGTTGCCATCGGTATGCCAACGGACGAAATGCGCCAGCGCTTCACCCTGGTGCTGAAGGGCATGATTGCCATCTCGCGCCTGCGCTTCCCGGTAAACACGCGCGGCAGCGACCTCGACGCCTTTGCCCGCCACGCGATGTGGCAGCGCGGCTTGGACTATGCGCACGGCACGGGACATGGCGTCGGTGCCTATCTCGCCGTACATGAGGGGCCGCAGCGCCTGGCCAAAACCGGCACGCAGCCGCTGCTGACCGGCATGATCCTGTCCAACGAGCCTGGCTACTACAAGGAAGGCGCCTACGGCATCCGCATCGAGAATCTGATCGTTGTGGCCGAGCCCGCCGAAATCGCCGGTGGCGAGATCGCCATGCATGGCTTCGAGACGCTGACGCTGGCCCCCATCGACCGGCGCCTGGTCGACACCGCCCTGCTCTCACCTGAGGAACTGGACTGGCTGAACGCTTATCACGCACGCGTGGCTGGAGAGATCGGCCCGATGGTCGGCGGGGAGACGCTGAAATGGCTGGAGGCTGCGACCGCGCCCATCACGTCATAAACTGGCGCAACCCGATCAGCACAATCGCGCCGACGAAGAACATCGTCAGCAAACCGGCACGCAGGGCCACCAGCCCCGCCACGATGATGGCTATCCACTCGGCGGGCCCGGCCTTGAGCAGCGCCGGCGCAACCAGCGTGGTCAACACGGCCGCCGGCACCGCGTTCAGCGCAGCCTCGACGCGCGGATGGATGCGCTCAAACCGCGACAGAACAAAGTGCCCGCCGGCGCGGGCCATATAGGTCGCGATTGCCGCCGCCAGAATCGTCCACAGCGTGGTCGTCATGGCGTCGTCTCCCCGGCCTGCACCTTGCCATTCGCAGGACCGAAAATTGCGCCGATAATAATGCCGACCAACGCGCCAACTGTCACATGCCAGGGCGAGCCGATATATTTGTAAGCCAGCATCGAGGCGACACCACTCGCCAGAACGATTGGCAGCCAGAGCGGGCGGTTGCGAAAGCCCATCACAATGCCCAGGAAATAGATCGGCAGCAGGAAATCGAGCCCCAGCGCCTGCGGATCAGGCACCAGACTTCCAAAGGCCGCGCCAACCCAGGTCAACACCACCCAGTTGATCGCCACCGGGATTGCCGCGCCCATATACCAGGCGAAACTCACCTTGCGGCCACTTTCGGCCCTCTGCTCGGCCAACGCGAACTGTGGATCGGTCAGGAAGAAATAGCCGACAGCTTGCTGCCAGACCGGCCAGTGTGCGAGCCGGCTGCCGATCGCAGCGGAGTAAAGCACATGGCGAAAATTCACCGCAAAGATCGACAGAACGATCAGCCAGGGCGCGACCCTGTGCCCGAACAGGTCGATGCCAACCATCTGGCTTGCACCGCCAAATACCGTGGCACTCATGAACGTCGCATCAAAAACACTCAGGCCGTTGGCAACCGCGAGCGCACCAAACAGCATGGCAAATGGCCCCGACGAGATAACGACCGGGATCGAGAGCCGCGCGCCATCAATGAAATCGCTTGTCCGCTGCGAAACGCCCGGATCTGAACTGCTGTCGGCTGACACTGGGAAACCCTGCTGAGATACCCCAGTTAGGAACCTGGCCTCACAATGTCACGCGAATTCCATTGAGGCACAGATGCAGGAAGCCTTATGCTGGCTTCCGCATCAGGCCGACTGGCGCTCGAGATGACCAATCTCGTTGGCGCGAACACTTTCCGCTGATCCAGGACGACCCACGAAATAGCCCTGCACCTGATCGATTCCCAGGCGGCGCACCAGATTGAGCTGAATCTCGGTTTCGACACCCTCGATCAGGATGCGCGGTCCGGAGTTTCTGACCAGCCCGACAATGTCGCGCAGCATCGTGCGGCCTTTGGCAGTATCCACATCATGCAGGAACGAGCGATCAATCTTGACCACGTCGAAATCGATGAGCCGAAGCCAGGACAGGCCAGCGAATCCGGTTCCGAAATCGTCCAGCCAGATTTTCACGCCAAGCCGCTTCAGGTCGGAAATGCAACGCAGAACGTTGGAGTGCATCTCCATCTCGACGCCCTCGGTGATCTCCAGCGCAAGCCGCGATCCCCTGACGCCGGTTGCAGCAAGAATTGCGGCGACCGACGCAGCAAATCCAGGCGACTGCAACTGGATCGGCGAAACATTCACGCTCACCGTGTCGACCATATCTGTCGCCAGAAGGTCGCGGCACACCGTGTCGATTGCCCAGCGACCGAGTTCAAGGATAGCGCCAGTGCGTTCGGCAACCGGTATGAACAGGCTTGGCGGAACAGACGTGCCATCCAGCATCCTGAGACGCATCAGTGCCTCGACCGCGTGGACATCACCTGTCTTTACGTCCTCGATGGGCTGATAGACCATCGAGACAAGGCCGGACCTGATCGCAATTTTCAGCAAGGCAGCGATGTTCTCGCTCTCGTCGCTGCTTTGTGGGTCGGCCGGGTCGAACAGATGTACGCAATTGCGGCCGCCTGCTTTGGCCAGATATAGCGCCCGGTCGGCCTCGTGCACGATCTTCTCAAGCTTGGTGCCCGCCTGGTTGCGGGTAATCGAGACCCCGATGCTGACGGTTACCACCACCGTTCCGTCGCGACGGTCAATGTGGTGCAGCCCCAGTCGCTCGATGGACGATCGCATGGTCTCGGCCAGCGACAGCACTTCTTCAGGCCGGTCCAGCGGAGCAAGAACGATAAACTCCTCGCCACCGTAGCGACCGATTGAACAGCCACGCGCCTCGACGATATCACGCAGCGTCTCACCAATTTTCACGAGGCAATGGTCGCCCTCCTGGTGCCCGTTCTGGTCGTTGTAGAGCTTGAAGAAGTCGACATCGATCAGCACGACAGAGAACCCCTGCCCGCTTTCGCGCCAGGCGTCCCAGTATCGACGCAGCCGCTCGTCAACCACGCGACGGTTCTCGAGGCCAGTCAACGGGTCGGTACGCGACAGCTTGAGAAGGGCCGTGCCGCGCTCGGTAGCTTCCTCGTGCCTCAGCCTGGCCTCGTGTGCGTTGAGGAACACCTTGTAACGCTCACGATTCAACTGCCAGTTCACATAGCAGGTGAACACCAGACATGCGGCACCGAACACCGCCAGCGCCCACCTGTAGCTTTGATCTGATGGAATGGCGCCCAAAGCCGCAAGGTAGAACAGCAGGATGATGAGCGAGGTCGCCAGCGAGAGGAAGAACCTGAAGCAGAAAAACAGGTTTGCGCTCATCATGAAGAGAGCCGCATAGACCATGTAATGCGAGAAACTCTGCATATGCTCGGTGCCGATTGCCACCAGCAGCCAGCCTGAATAGGCGGCAATGATGGTGACGGCACAATGCAGCTCAAGCATCTGGGCAGACGCGCGCGAGTGGTACAGCATCTCGAGCACTGCCAGGCCGATAAATCCGACCAGCAGCCGGGCAATGATCACCCCGGTCGCAACGTCAGGAATCAGAAGCAGATCGGTAATCGAGAACAGGAGGTAGACAGGTACGCCTATCCACAGGCCTTTGCGGGCTGCGGACCTGCCGCCCTGCTCACCCTCGTAGCGATATCTTTCGAGCATTTCCGGCGTATCCCCGGCATAGCTCGTAGCCGGTTTGCCAAATCCCCAGGTAAAAAGCACCTGTCTTTGCCTCGCATGTCCCGGAGCAAAACGCTCGGCCATCGAAAATCGCCTTGCGGCAATGCGTCTATTTGAGGGCGCGCTCAATAAGTTTTGGTTAAAAAAAGGCAAGCTGGGTCTTGCCATATAGACACGGTTAACAAATCATGAACCCCGGTCGGATCAGTTTCACCGAACGAGGGGGCAAATGAGTAGCGTAAATCCGGATGGCGCGAGCCTAATCACACCAGAATCTGTGGCAGCACAGACCATCACCAGAGCACGGAGCGAACCGGCACCAGGTGAGTTCGAGACCGCGATGCTGGACTTGGCAGTGTATCACTCCGCAATGGAGCGTCTTGTCACGTCCGGAGCCCCTGCGGCAAAAATCGTCCGTGAGGCATTCGAACGGCTGCAGGCACTGCGCCAGAAGTATCACCCTGCAGTCTGGCTGAGGCTGGTCGAGGCTGCACAGAACCATCCTGTTGCCGAGTATTTTCTGGCCGATCCGATTACGCACCACTCGTTTGAAAAGCCACGTGGCTATTCCGGCGATGCCGGGCTGCTTGATCTGATCTACGGACACCAGAGCGCACAGCAGAGCGTTGACCTCGCATCTCCACAGGGTCGGGATGTTTACGACCAGACCTGGCCGGCGCCTGCAGCTGCAGCCGTGCGCGAACGGCGCGAGCTGTTGACGCAGGAAGTGGATCGGGTCGCGCAAAGATTGCCGGGCGAGGCCGAGATCCTCACAATCGCCGCAGGTCACTTGCGCGAGGCCAACGCCTCTCGCGGTCTGCAAGAAAGGCAGATCAGGCGCTGGATCGCCCTCGATCAGGATCCGATGAGCGTCGGCACCATGACGCGCGACTGGGCAGGAACGGTGGTCGATGTCATCGATGGCTCGGTCCGCGGGCTGCTGCGCGGAGACTACAAGCTTGGCCAGTTTGACCTGATCTATGCTGCGGGGCTGTATGACTACCTCCCGCGCGCGGTCGCCATCAAACTCACCCGTCGCTGCATGGCGATGCTGAAACCCGGTGGCAGCTTCCTCTATGCAAACTTCGCGCAGGGCATTTCCGATGCCGGTTACATGGAAGTCTATATGGACTGGCAGTTGTTACTTCGTGACGATGCCGACATGTGGGACATCGCCAACGCCAGCGTTGACCGTAACAGGGTCAACGCGGAGGTTTTCTCAGGAGAGAACGGTAACATTATCTACGGCAGACTGACCCGTAAGGACTGACCTGTCATGGAAGGCGGCACGTGTCGCCTTCCACGACCCCCGGAAATCGGGAACGGGGGATGGGGATTCGAGGCCGCATCACAATCCGGCAACTCGCTCCAGCCACTGATCCTCATCGATCACTTCAATGCCAAGCTCCTGCGCGGCCTTGAGCTTCGAGCCAGCACCCGGTCCTGCGACGACCAGATCGGTCTTCTTCGACACAGAGCCGGAGACTTTCGCCCCGAGCCGCTCGGCCATTGCCTTCGCCTCATCGCGCGACATCTTTTCGAGAGAGCCGGTGAAAACCACCGTCTTGCCGGAGACGGGCGTGTCAGAGGCAACGACTGCAACCTCATCCAGTGGCGTCACCTCTGCCAGAAGTGCATCGATGGCCTCGCGGTTATGCGGCTCGGCGAAGAAGTCGACAACGGCTTCGGCCATCACCTCCCCGACGCCGTTGACAGAGCGCAGTTCCTGCCACGCCTGATTGCCGACATCAGCTTTGCCTGTCGGCACAATCGCTGCCTCTGCCGTATCGCGCAGCGCCTTGAACGAACGGAAATGCCTGGACAGCCGCTTTGAGTTGGTTTCGCCAACATGGCGCGCGCCGAAACCGTGCAGGAAGCGCCAGAGTTCAATACTCCGTCGGCTGTCGATGGCATCAAAGAGTTTCTTCACCGACGACGCCCCGAAGCCGTCGATATTCTCCAGCTTGCGCAGGGAAGCGGCCTGACGCGCCTTGAGCGTGAAAATGTCAGCAGGCGACCTCACCATGAGCGCGGGGTCGTCAGATGCAAAAAAGAACTCGATCTGCTTGTCGCCCAGCCCTTCAATGTCGAAAGCGTTGCGCGAAACAAAATGGCGAAGGCGCTCGACCGCTTGCGCCGGGCAGATCAACCCGCCCGTGCAGCGCCGCACGGCCTCGCCCTCTTCGCGCACCGCATGACTGCCGCAAGCCGGGCAAACGTGCGGAAAAGCGTAGGCCACCGCATCGGCCGGCCTGCGATCCAGGTCCACATCAACAATCTGCGGAATGACGTCGCCCGCGCGCTGGATGCGCACCGTGTCGCCGACACGGATGTCCCGGCCCTCGCGCAATGCCTCACCCTTGTTGCCGATGCCCTTGATGTAATCCTCATTGTGCAGCGTAGCGTTTTCCACGACCACACCGCCAACCGTAACCGGCTCCAGCCGCGCCACCGGCGTCAGCGAACCTGTGCGTCCCACCTGAATATCGATGCCGCGCAGAATGGTAAAAGCCTGCTCGGCAGGGAACTTGTGCGCCGTCGCCCAGCGTGGGCTGCGCGAGCGGAACCCAAGGCGCGCCTGCAGGTCGAGCCGGTCAACCTTGTAGACCACCCCATCAATATCATAGGGCAGCCCTGCCCTGTCCTCTTCGATGGCATGGTAGTGCTTCACGATCTGCTCGACCGAGGTGCAGCGCACCATCAGCGGGTTGATCGCAAAGCCCCACGCCCCGAAACGCTGCACAACCTCGAATTGCGTCGTTCCGAGCGGTGCGCTGGACTCCCCCCAGGCATAGGCAAAGAACTTCAGCGGCCTCTGCCGTGTAACTTCAGGGTTCTTCTGCCGAAGTGACCCGGCAGCCGAGTTGCGCGGATTGGCAAATGTCTGGCCTGTCTCGGCCATCCGCTTCTGCAGCTCGAAGAAATCGTCGCGGCGCATATAGACCTCGCCGCGCACCTCAACGACATCAGGGGCATCCGGCGGAAGCGTGTCCGGGATTTCGCCGATGGTCCGGATGTTTGCTGTGACGTTCTCACCAGTCAGGCCGTCGCCGCGCGTCGCTGCGGTCACCAGTTTGCGGTTCTCGTAACGCAGGGACATCGACAGGCCGTCAATCTTTGGCTCCGCCGTAAACGCCAGTTCCTGACCTTCCGGCCAGCTCAGGAAGCGCTTGATACTGGCGACGAAGTCGTCGACATCCTCATCCGAGAACGAGTTGTCCAGTGACAGCATGGGCACACTGTGGCGCACCTGGCTGAACGCTCCGGAAGGCGCCGATCCCACTTTCTTCGTTGGTGAATCGGCCCG
The DNA here is from genome assembly GCA_964480545.1 of uncultured Mesorhizobium sp. Taxonomy (GTDB): domain Bacteria; phylum Pseudomonadota; class Alphaproteobacteria; order Rhizobiales; family Rhizobiaceae; genus Mesorhizobium_G. The sequence continues at coordinate 20,856 of CAYZQP010000032.1, forward strand.
CACCAGTTCCGGAAAGGCGAGCTCGATGGCGGCATTGCGCAGCCTCAACGCATCATAGTCTGCATCCGAAATCGTCGGCGCTATCACGGCGAGGATGCGCCGACGATTTCG
>CAYZQP010000033.1:0-5068 GCA_964480545.1 uncultured Mesorhizobium sp.
AGCCCCGCCGATGCCCGGCTGATGGCAAAGCGTCTGCGAAAGCTGGCGCGTGAGGGGCGATCCCTTTTGAAATTCATGCAGCGCTATGCCCGCGCCGACGAGCCTCGCGAGATCGAGCCGTCCGCCATCCGTAGTCATCGCATGGCATTGCTGGCATTGGCTGGCCGGATGCTGGGGCATTTCATCTACACCACGCCTCGCACGCCGCCCCGTACACCAGTCGAGCGTGCGCCATATCTCGCCCTGCGCTTCGACACGTTCTGACGCGGCTGAGGCTCATAAGCTCGTCACCGCACATCGCTGATATCCATTCGTCCGGAGGTTCACTTTCGGGCGCGTAGCCACGTGTGGCTCAGGGGACAGTTTACTTTCTTCCCGCAGAAACGCGCATGTCTTCAGAACTCGTGCTGGCTGGAAAAAGTAAACTGTCCCCGGCATTTGACCCGACGGGGCGAAGTTAGCCAGAATGGCCGGATGGCGGCTCCAACGCTGCCATTCCCAACGCGATCCTCAAATGCTACATTCAAGGTCCAACCAAGAGCGCCTGGTTGAGGCGCGAAACGATGTACCTCTCAGAATATTCGATGCCGCTACGGGCGGGAGATGTGCTCAAGGTGCCTGACCAGGACAGCATCGAGCCAACCTGCCTTCTGCTGATCTTTCTACACGAGCGTTACGGTTTGATAGAACTCTCTGGCGGCAAACACCCCGGGCTCGTAGCAATGCTCAATTCCCCTGACACGGGCCAGGACGGCGTACCGGCCAGCTGGCTTCAGATACATTGGAAACAGTGCATGCAAGAGTCTTCGAGGCCTGACCTCGCAGGGGCAATGCCAGACCAGATAGAGGTCTTGGACCGGTATGAGTGGGCGGTGGGCGATCTATCCTGCCCCGAACAGCCTGCGCTTAACCTGGCGCAAGATACCTTGCTTGATCCTGCGAACATCGAGCCCGTCCGCGGCCTACTTCGTCTACCAAAGGGCGAGTTTGTCGCGCTGGCAGCACTTGTCCCGGACATTGGCCCTGGCTTACGAGACATCAGAGTGAGTTGGAACGTGCTTGACGACAGCGAATACAAGGTCGGGATAGTGATTTTTGATAGCGGCAGCTTCAGCACCGCCCTCATCGCACACACCGGGCACTATCTGGCCAGCATCGGAATGGAAATGAATGCCCACAGTCGCTCCACTTGATCTCGACGGCCATTGCGTCACAGCAAGCTTCGTCAACAACATCCCGTTTTTCGCGCTTGCCGATGGCGTCGTGCACCGGCTCGACCACGGCCAGAAATCCGAAACCCTGCATGACGGCCTGCTCTGCGCGACGGTCACGCTCGATGGCAAGGCCCTGGTCAGCGGCGGGGAGGATGGCAAGGTCATGCACCTCGCCTCAGACGGCACCGCGACCACGCTGGCCGAGATCGGCCGCAAGTGGATTTCGGCAATTGCCGCAGGGCCACAAGGCGCGGTCGCCTTCGCCTCGGGTCGCAAGGCCTTCGTGCGTTTCGCTGACAGCAAGCAAAAAGAGCTGGACCATCCACGCACCGTGGAAGGCCTCGCCTTCGCGCCAAAGGGCATGCGGCTCGGCGTCGCCCGCTACAATGGTGCGACGCTGCATTTCCCGCTGACCGACGGCAAGCCCGTCGAACTGCATTGGGACGGCGCGCATACCGGCATCACCTTCTCGCCGGACGGCAATTTTCTCGTCACCACCATGCAGGAAAACGCGCTCCACGGCTGGAAGCTCGCCGATGGCAAGCACATGCGCATGGCCGGCTACCCGACCAAGGTGAAGTCGCTCTCCTGGAGCGCCAAGGGCCGCTGGCTCGCCTCTTCCGGTGCGCCCGCAGCCATCGTCTGGCCCTTCCAGGCCAAGGACGGCCCGATGGGCAAAGCCCCGCTGGAACTCGGCACGCGCGGCAACATGATGGTCACCTCCGTCGCCTGCCACCCGGTCGATGACATCATGGCCATCGGTTATGACGATGGCATGATCCTCGCCGCCCGCTTCGCCGACCAGAAGGACGTGCTGCTGCGCCGCCCCGGCAAGGGTGGCATCAGCAGCATGTCCTGGGATCCAGCAGGCAGCCGCCTGGCGTTTGGTTCAGCAGCAGGCGATTGTGGCGTTGTGGACATCACAGCGTAGTTCCTGTCGTCCGCATCGAGAAAGCAAAGATTCACGACAGTGCGCTATCTTCTGCAGTGTTGGCGGGAGATTTCGGATGAAAAGGCGTGAGTTCTACTTTCGCGACGACAAGTCGAACAAGTTCTGGACCGTTGAGGTCGTTGGCACCGAATTGATCACGACCAACGGGCGCATTGGCGCAACGCCGCGCGAAACCCGCAATCAGTTCGCATCTGCTGAAGAGGCCGAAGCCGCAGCTTTGCGCGAAATCGCAGCCAAGCAACGAAAGGGCTATCAGGAAGGCGCGATCTCCAGCCTGCCGGAGCATGTCGAGACGGACTGGAGCGCTCTGCCAATGAATGATGACGTGTTCTGGCGCATCATCAAGCTGTTCAACTGGAAGAAGACGGGCGACGACGATGAGGTCATGGCCCGCGCACGCAACGCTTTGGCCACGATGCCTGTCGAAAACCTCCACGCTTTCCAGGAGATTCTGGCGCAGAAACTCTATGCTCTCGACACCCAACGCCACGCCGCCGAAAGCAGCGAAGATGCACCCGACTACATATCTGCCGACGGCTTTCTCTATTGGCGCTGTTGCGTGGTTGCCAATGGCCGCGAGACTCACAGCAAAGTGCTGCTCGATCCGACCGCTTTCAAGAAGGACTACGAATTCGAATCGCTACTCTATCTGGCGCCGAAAGCGGCGGAACAGCGCCTGGGGGCAGACGAAGGCGAGGTGGATTTCCCGCTCACCAGTGTGAGCTTCGAAACATTCAGCAACACCGCCGGCTGGCCGCCGCCCGACATCTGACCGTGGTCACTCCACCATGCAGGTGATGTTGCCCTCGAATGTCGCTGGCTCACCCGCATCCGTCTCGGAGACGCTTGCCCGCCAGGTGCCGCCATAGATGCCATCGTCGCCGGTGGCTTTGGTCTCGACCGTGACCTCTACGGACCCGAACTTGTCGCCCGTGCGCTCCCGATAGAGCACGAAGCGCAGGTTCTCGCCATCCAGCCAGTACTGCGCCAGTTGCTCCCTGGAGAACTTGCTGTTGCGCAGATCCTCCGCCACCCTGGAGTCACCAAGAACCGCCGTCGCGTCCAGGCTGAACACTGGCGAACCCATCCCGCGGGTGATGCCGGCATTGATCTCGACCCGCGGGCCGTCTCCCAGGGTCGTGCAATTGGCGCCACCGGAGGCGAGTGACGGACCACAGGCAACGAGCAACGTGGAAACGGCAATCAGTATGCGCATGGGGGCGCTCCCTGGTTCATCGGCAAGCTGAACCGGAAGCTTTACGCGGTCAAGCGACGCTCGAAATAGCGCACCGTCTTCTTGCCGCCATGGATCACCGCCGAACCTACTTCCCGAAACCCCAGCGAGGCGTGAAACGCATCCGACGCCGGGTTGGGTGGCTCGGAATTCACCTCGCACACCACCACCTCATACCCCGCCGCCCGCGCGGCTTCAAACATGCCTCGTAAAGCCGCCGCGCATGCCCCCGCCCGCGCGCATGGCCGGCAGTGATGATGCGATCAACATAGAGAAAGCGCGCAAGGCGCTCGCGGAACCACAGAAAATTCGGGCTGGAATAGTCCGCATCCTGATCAAAGGTCAGCAGGAAGGCATCCAGTGCGCCAACCCGCCACGCCACAAACGCCTGCCCGATCAGTTGCGCCAGTTCGCCGGCCTCCAGCCAGGACGTCTCCGCCGCATGCGCATTGTTCAGCGCCAGCACCGCCGGCTGGTCGGCTGGCGCAATAGCGTCAATCTGTGCTGGCATTGACCCGGACATGATGTTTCCCTAGCCATGTCCGATGCGCTTGGCCACCGACATTTCTGAAACCTGAAAGGCGACTTGATGCAACGCGTGGCTGTCTCGCCGGACCTCTCACTGTCGCGCATGGTCTATGGACTGTGGCGACTGACCAACGATGCGGACCAGTCAACCAGCCATGTGCAGGCGAAGATCGAGGCCTGTCTGGCGCAAGGGCTGACCACCCTGGACCATGCCGACATCTATGGCCGCTATCGAGGCGAGGCCGCACTTGGGCGGGCGCTGAAAGCAGCGCCCCGGTTGCGCGACCAGATCGAGATCATCACCAAATGCGATATTGTCACGACGGCTGCCCCCTACGCCAGCGCCCGGGTAAAACACTATGATACCAGCGCCGGCCACATTGAACGGTCGGTGGATCGCTCGCTGAAGGAGCTTTCGACGGACCGGATTGATCTGCTCCTGCTGCATCGTCCCGACCCGCTGATGGACCATCGCGAAACCGGCCCGGCGCTGGAAAAAATGATCGCTTCGGGCAAGGTTCGCGCTGTTGGCGTGTCCAACTTCAAGCCGCATGACTTCTCCTTGCTGCAGTCGGCCATGCAGACCCGCCTCGTGACCAACCAGATCGAATTGTCGCTGTTGGCCAGCGAGCCTTTCACCAACGGCGATCTTGCCTGGCTGCAGGAGCACGCCATCGCGCCCATGGCATGGTCACCACTGGCCGGAGGGCGCCTCTTTGCAGCCGGTCAGGAGAAGCTGACAGCCCGTCTCGAAGAGTTGGGCAGACCTTTCGGCGCAGATGCGTCGGCCGTCGCAATCGCCTGGCTGTTGCGCCACCCGGGCGGCATCCTGCCCGTCATGGGTGCAAACTCGCTGCACCGCATCGCACGCTTCGCCGACGCATTCCGGGTCGAGATGGACCGGCAGGACTGGTTCGAGCTTTACGAACTGGCGCGCGGCAAGGAAGTGGCTTGATGTCACCTGCGGCAAGCGCACAGATCGAAACCCTTCGCCGTCACGAGGCGGAGCGTTACGCGGCGGCCCGGCCGAAATCGCGCGCCGCCTTCGGCAATGGCATCGCGAATTTCGTTGACGGCGTGCCGATGCACTGGATGAGCGACTGGCCGAGGCGACGATGAACGGAAACGGCATCGGCCAGT
>CAYZQP010000033.1:5078-20359 GCA_964480545.1 uncultured Mesorhizobium sp.
GCGACTGGCCGATGCCGTTTCCGTTCATCGTCGCCTCGGCCAGGGGCGCAACGATCACCGATATTGATGGCATCGCGCTCGATGATTTCTGCCTCGGCGACACCGGCTCGATGTTCGGCCACTCGCCACCGCCGGTGGCTCGCGCCATCGCGCGCCAGGCCAAACGCGGCCTCACCTACATGCTGCCCTCGGAAGAGGCGCTGGAGCTCGGCGCGCTGCTAACCGCCATGTTCGGCCTGCCGGAATGGCAGATCGCCACCACGGCGACCGACGCCAACCGCTTTGCCCTGCGGGTCGCGCGCGCGATCACCGGACGCGACAAGATCCTGGTTTTCAACGGCGCCTATCATGGCTCGGTAGACGAGACGATGGTGCGCCTGAAGGACGGGCAGCCAATCAATCGCCCTGGCCTTGCCGGCGAGTTTCGCGATTTGACAGCGCGCACGCGCATCGTCGAGTTCAACGATCTCGACGCGCTGGAGGCGGCGCTGGCCGATGGCGAAATCGCCTGCGTCATCACCGAACCGGTGCTGACGAACTCCTGCATGGTGCTGCCGGTCCCAGGCTTTCTCGACGGTGTGCGTGCGCTCACCCGCAAGCATGGCACACTGCTGCTGATCGACGAGACGCATACGATCTCATCCGGCCTCGGCGGCTATACGCGAACCTTTGGCCTGGAGCCGGATATGTTCGTGCTGGGCAAACCGATTGCCGGCGGCGTGCCGGCCTCCGTCTGGGGCATGAGTGCCGGGACCGCCGAGCGTTGGGCGCAGTATCGCCGCACGAAGGAGCCTGGCTACTCCGGCATGGGCACCACGCTCTCCGCCAACCCGCTGCAGTTCGCAGCAATGCGCGCCACGCTCACCGAAGTAATGACGCAGAAGAACTATACGCGCATGAGCAAGGGCGCAGCGCGGATGGAGCGCGGGCTGGCAAAAGCCATCCGCAAACACAGGCTGCCCTGGCATGTCGCCCGGGTCGGCGCGCGCGTCGAGTTTATCTGCGCGCGCGGCCCCTTGAAGAATGGCGCACAGGCCGAAACCGCCCACAGGCCAGACCTTGAAGCCGCAATTCATCTGGCGCTGCTCAATCGCGGCTCGCTTATTGCCCCTTTCCACAACATGATGCTCGTTTCACCTGCCACCACCAGCGCGCAGATTGATCGGCTGGTGAAGAGCTTCGGAGAGGTTGCAGAGATGTTGGCGGCGTGAGATTGAAAAATTCCAATCGGTACCAGTCATGACGTCACCTTCCGGCTCCAGCCTTGACGAAGCCCGCGATTTCCTCGCCCGAAATCCACAGATCGAAGCCATTGATATTGTCCTGACCGACGTCAACGGCATTGGCCGCGGCAAGATCATCCGCCGCCATGAACTGGAGGCTGTCTACAAGGGTGGCCGCGGCTTTCCAATCTCTATCCTCGGCCTCGATATTGTCGGCGAGGATGTGCACGAGACCGGTCTCATCTGGGACAGCGGCGACGGCGACCTGCGCGCCTGGCCGATCCCCGGCACGCTGGTTCCGATCTATGGCACCAATCGCGCTCAGGTTCTGATGTCCATGTACACGCTCGATGGCGTGGCCATGACCTCAGACCCGCGCCATGCGCTGGCCCGGCAACTCTCAACGTTCGCCGGGCGCAACCTCCACCCCGCCGGCGCATTCGAACTCGAGTTCTTCCTGCTCGACAACGAGCGGGACGCTGATGGCCGCGTACAGCCGGCGCGCGCCGTACTCGACAACCGAAAGAGCGGCAAAACAGAAGTCTATTCGGTCGACCATCTGCAGGGCATGGAACCGCTTTTCTCCGACATCTACAAGGCAGCCGAGCAACAGGGTGTGCCGGCCGAAACCGTCATCTCCGAATATGCTCCCGGCCAGTACGAACTCACACTCAACTACCGCAAGGACCTGACGCGCGCTGCCGACGACCTCGTGTTGCTCAAGCGCATCGTGCGCCAGCAGGCCCGCCGCCATGGTGTCACTGCTTGCTTCATGGCCAAGCCCATCGAAAAATACGCAGGCTCCGGCATGCACATGCACGTTTCACTCGCCGACAACGAGGGCGCAAACGCATTCGCAGAAGCCACACCCGGCCAATGGTCTCCAACAATCCTGCATGCCCTCGGCGGCATGGCAGCAACCATGGCCGAGTCCATGCTGGTCTTTGCCCCGCACGCCAACTCCTGGCGGCGATTTGTCTCCCAATCCTACGCCCCCATCGCGCCAACCTGGGGCGTCAACAATCGCTCGGTGGCACTGCGCATCCCCGAAAGCGACCTGAAGGCGCGACGCATCGAACACCGCCCGTCCGGTGTCGACGCCAACCCCTATCTGGTTGCCACCACAGTACTTGCTGCCATGCTCAAAGGCCTCGACGAAAAACTCAATCCCGGCCCCGAAACCACCGGTAATGGCTACGACGCGCCTGTTGCCAGTTCCATGCCCGCCGACTGGCATTCAGCAATCAAGGCTGCCAGGAACTCAGACTTCCTGACGGCTGCTCTCGGCGCGGACCTGCATCGCACCTTCACCGCCATCAAACATGCCGAATACCTGCGAGTCGCCAGAACCGTCACCGAACTCGATTACCACCTCTACCTCCACGAGGTGTAGCCGCTTGCGCCGCTGTGGAAAGACAAGCACAGTCGACAATTCGTGGCAAGAACAAAAATAGAACATTGACACAAATTTTGAGGTATGCTTCTAGTTTGCTCTGTAGAACATTGAGTGAACAAATGGCTGCCTTGTCGACCCGCGAAAAGCTGGCGATCCTGTCGGACGCCGCAAAATACGACGCGTCCTGCGCCTCTTCGGGGGCACAGAAACGCAACTCGCTGAAGACCGGCGGCATTGGCTCGACCGAAGCCACAGGTATTTGCCATTCCTACGCGCCGGACGGACGGTGCATCTCCCTTCTCAAGATCCTGCTGACCAATTTCTGCATTTACGACTGCGCCTATTGCATCAATCGCTCGTCATCCAACGTGCGGCGCGCGCGCTTCTCGGTGGATGAGGTCGTGCGGCTGACAATGGAGTTCTATCGCCGCAACTATATTGAGGGGCTGTTCCTTTCCTCGGGCGTTATCCGCTCGCCGGACGAAACGATGACCGAGATGGTCGAGATTGCGCGCCGCCTGCGGCGGGATGAGAAGTTCGCCGGCTATATCCATCTGAAGACCATTCCCGAATGTTCGCAGGATCTGATTGAGCAGGCCGGCATCTATGCCGACCGGCTGTCGATCAATGTAGAGCTGCCGACCGACGAGGGCGTGAAACAATTTGCACCGGAGAAGCGCCCGGAGACGATCCGCATCTCCATGGCAAAGCTGCGTTCCAGGATCGAGGAGAAAGCGGAGCCGACCCTCCAGACGAAACGGCGCGAACGCTTTGCCCCAGGCGGTCAATCGACGCAGATGATTGTAGGCGCCGACAAGACTTCCGACGACGGCATATTGAAGACCAGCGCCAGGCTCTACGGCAGCTACCACCTGCGGCGTGTTTACTATTCGGCCTTCAGTCCCATCCCCGATGCCTCAAAGGCACTCCCACTGATGAAGCCCCCGCTCATGCGCGAACACAGGCTGTATCAGGCCGACTGGCTGATGCGGTTTTATGGCTTTGAGCAACCTGAAATCCTGGCCGGAACCGATGGCATGCTGGACCTCGCCATCGACCCAAAGCTGGGCTGGGCCTTGCGCAACCGCGGCCGCTTTCCAGTGGATGTGAACCGCGCCGACAGGGAGACATTGTTGCGCGTGCCGGGGCTTGGCACCAAAGCGATCAAGCGCATTTTGACGACGCGCAGACATCACCGGTTGCGACTTGAAGATGTGGGCAGACTGTGTGCGTCGATAGCCAAGGTGCGGCCCTTCATCGTCGCGGCCGACTGGTCTCCTGGCGGCCTGACCGACCATGCAGCGCTTCGAGAGAAGCTCGCCCCTGCGCCTGAACAACTGGTGTTGTTCTGATGGCACAACACGCATTTGCCCTCACAGCCCATACAGTCGAACTTGCTGACGAGATCGACTTTGCGGGCTGGCGCGGGGCAGCACGGCAATTGATCGCGAAGGATATGTCGCCCGCTGATGTGGAATGGGTCGTCACGCCTGGAGCAACACTCACTCATCTGGAGTCAGCGCCGGACGGCGAGCGCTTCTCCGTGCCGCGCGCCTTTGTCGAAGCTGCCGAAACCGCGATCCTGCATTCAGACAGTACGCGGTTTGCGCTTCTCTACAGACTGTTGTGGCGACTGAAGATTGAACCCAACCTGATGCAGATCGCATCAGACCCCGATATCCGTCGTCTTGAGGCGATGCAGAAGTCGATCCGCCGCGACATTCACAAGATGCGCGCGTTCGTCCGCTTCCGCGAAGTCGACGGGCATTACTGGTCATGGTTCGAGCCGGAGCACTTCATTGTCGAGCGCAACGCACCATTTTTCAGTAGGCGCTTCACCGGCATGAACTGGTCGATCCTGACGCCCTACCGCTCCGCGCACTGGGATGGTATCGTACTGCGCTTCGGCCCGGGTGCCGCGAAAGAGGATGCGCCGGCAGAGGATGCGGCCGAGGACCTGTGGCGCACATACTATCGCAACATCTTCAATCCGGCTCGCCTGAAGGTAAAGGCGATGCAGGCCGAAATGCCGAAAAAGTACTGGAAAAACCTTCCCGAGGCGGTCCTCATCCCGGAGTTGATTGATGGCGCGGCTGAAGCGGCGCGGGAAATGGTCGAGCGTCGGCCCACCCTGCCAGCACCCCACCACGCAGCGATACAAGCGCGCCACTGGCCAACGCCAGAGGCCGAGCCGGTCCCGAATGAACCGCGCTCCATTGATGCACTCCGTCACCAGGCCGCTGGCTGTCGGCGGTGTCCGCTGTGGCGCGAGGCAACGCAATGCGTGTTTGGCGCAGGCCCCGAACAGGCGGCCCTGGTGTTCGTCGGCGAGCAACCCGGCGATCATGAGGATATTGCGGGCGAGCCGTTTGTCGGTCCTGCCGGCAGGGTGTTCGACGCGGCACTTGGCGAAGCCGGAATTAAACGCGAAACAACCTACGTCACCAACGCAGTGAAACATTTCAAATTTGAACCACGCGGCAAGCGGCGCATCCACTCGAAGTCAAATGCTGGCGAAGTCACCGCCTGCCGCTGGTGGCTGGATCGGGAGCTTGATCTCGTCCAGCCAAAGCTAATTGTCGCACTCGGCGCAACCGCAGCGCATGCCTTGCTGGGCGAGCCGGTCCAGATCACCAAAGTCCGAGGGCAAGTCGTTTTGCGCGAGGACGGATTGCCCATTTTCCTGACCATCCACCCATCTTTCATCCTGCGCATCCCCGATATCCGCGAAAAGGAGGCCCAACGAGCCAGATTTGTGAGTGACATGCATGCCGTACGTCGTTTTTTGACCGACGTCGCGGGTGTCGCTGGTTGAAACAGAGATAAGGATTTTTTTGCCCCGAAGGCCGTGACTGCCCTTCATCTTTGCGCCGCCGCAACTAAAATCCCGATGTTGCACGGAGTAGGGAATGCTCGATTTCGCGATTTTCTGGGACTGGCTGAGCTTTGCCGTGCGCTGGCTGCATATCATCACCGCCATGGCCTGGATCGGTTCATCCTTCTATTTCGTGGCGCTGGATCTCGGCCTGAAGCAGCGCGCAGGCATGCCAAAGGGCGCGCATGGTGAGGCCTGGCAGGTGCATGGCGGCGGCTTCTACAACATCCAGAAGTACCTGGTTGCGCCCGAAGCCCTGCCCGAGCATCTGACCTGGTTCAAGTATGAGAGCTATTTCACCTGGCTGTCGGGCTTCTTCCTGCTCGCGCTGGTCTACTACGGCAGCGCTGACCTCGTGATGGTTGACCGCAACGTGCTGGACATTTCCGGCACGCAGGCAATCCTCATCTCGCTGGCTTCCATCGGCCTCGGCTGGCTGATTTATGACTTTCTGTGCAAGTCACCGCTCGGCGACAGCCCGACCATCCTGATGCTCCTGCTCTACGCGATGCTGGTCGCGATGAGCTGGGGATATACCCAGGTCTTCACCGGCCGGGCCGCCTTCCTGCATCTGGGCGCCTTCACCGCCACGATCATGACGGCGAATGTGTTTTTCATCATCATTCCGAACCAGAAAATCGTCGTCGCCGACCTGAAGGCCGGCCGCACGCCCGACCCGAAATACGGCAAGATCGCAAAGCTGCGCTCGACGCACAACAACTACCTGACCCTGCCGGTCGTGTTCCTGATGCTGTCGAACCACTACCCGCTGGCCTTCGCCACCGAATTCAACTGGATCATCGCATCACTGATTTTCATCATCGGCGTGCTGATCAGGCATTTCTTCAACTCGGAGCATGCGGGCAAAGGCTCGCCCTATTGGACGTGGCTCGCGGCCACGATCCTTTTCATCATCATCATGTGGCTGTCGACTGTCCCTGCGGCGCTCACCGGCGAGCCAAAGATGTCGGCGACAGCGCAGAAATTCGCATCGTCGGCGCATTTTTTGCCCGTGCGCGACGCCGTCATGGGCCGCTGCTCCATGTGCCACACAAGGGAGCCAGATTTCGAAGGCATCCGCTTCCCGCCGAAGGGTGTCATCTTTGACAGCGAGGCTGACATCGCCGAACATGCACGCGAGATTTACCTGAACGCTGGCCGCACCCATGCCATGCCGCCCGGCAATTTCACGATGATGACGCCGCAGGAGCGCGCATTGATCGTTGCCTGGTACGAGGGCAAGTGATGACGCAGACACTGTTGCGCGGGCGCACGCTGTCCTTCCTGCGCTATCCCGAAACTGCCACCGACCTTGCCGCCTTCGAGTATAACGAGGACGGCGCAGTCCTGATCCGATCAGGCAAGATCGTCGCCTCAGGTGCCTATGAATCCATGCAGGCAATGGCTCTCGATGCAGAGGTCATCGACCACCGCCCGCATCTGATCTTGCCCGGCTTCATCGACTGTCACGCGCATTACCCGCAGATGCAGATCATCGCGTCCTATGGCGCAGAGCTGCTCGACTGGCTGAACACCTACACCTTCCCGGAGGAAGCGAAGTTTGTCGATACGCAGCACGGACGGCGCATCGCGCGTGTGTTTCTGGACGAGTTGATCCGCCACGGCACCACCAGCGTCGTCGCATATTGCTCGGTGCATAAGTCCTCGGCCGAGGCGTTCTTTGCCGAGTCGCACGCACGCGACATGCTCAACATCGCCGGCAAGGTGATGATGGATCGCAATGCTCCGGATGCCGTACTCGACACGCCGCAGTCAGCCTACGACGACACCAGGGCGCTGATTGCCGAATGGCACGGCAAGGGCCGCCAGCATTATGCAATCACGCCGCGTTTTGCGCTCACCTCAACGCCCGAGCAGATGGAAATGGCCGGTGCACTGATGCGCTATTACCCGCATCTGCACATGCAGACGCATCTGTCGGAGAACCAGGCCGAGATCGCCTATGCCTGCAAACTCTATCCTCAGGCAAAAGATTACACCGACATTTACGACCGCTATGGGCTACTCGGACCGCGGGCGCTCTTCGGCCATTCGATCCATTTGTCTGACCGCGAACTTGATGCGCTGTCGGACTCAGGCTCGGTCGGCGTGTTCTGTCCAACCTCGAACCTGTTTCTCGGCTCGGGTCTGTTCCCCTATCAGCAGAACCGCGCGCGCCATAAGCCGCTGCGCATAGCCACGGCGACCGATGTCGGCGGCGGCACGAACTACTCCATGCTGCGCACCATGGATGAGGCTTACAAGGTCATCGCGCTGCAGGGCGAAAAGCTGAACCCCTTCGCCTCGTTCTGGCAGATCACCCGTGGAAATGCCGAGGCGCTCTCGCTCCAGCATCGTATCGGCACGCTGGAAGCCGGTACCGATGCTGACATCACCGTACTCAACGCCGCTGCTACACCGGTGATGAAGCTGCGCATGGAAACGGTGCGTACACTGGCGGAAGAACTGTTCCTGTTGCAGACACTTGGCGATGACAGGTCGGTCGCCGAGGTCTACGTGTCGGGCCGGCCAGCCAGGAGCGATTTGGCCATTGGAGACAGCTTACCATGAGCGCAAGCAACATCGCGAAAATCATCGAGCAGGAACGTGCGCTTGTATTCGATGGCTTTGACGAAGCGCGCGCCTTCGAGATTGGCTCGGCCATTCGCAAACGTGCGCTGGCCGGTAAAATGCCAGTTGTCATCGAAATCCGCTTCTGGGATCGGCTGTTGTTTTATGCCGCGCTGCCAGGCTCGACCGCACACAATACGGAATGGGTGCGCCGCAAGATGAATGTCGTGCGCACCTTCCACAAGTCGACCTATCATCTCGTGCTCAGGGAGGACCGGCCCGACCGCACATTCAAGCCGGGCGCTGCTCTCCCGGCCGAGGATTATGTGCTCGCCGGCGGCGGCTTTCCCATCAACGTCAAGGGCGTCGGCGTCATTGGTGCGATCGGCGTCTCGGGTCTGCCAGAACGCGATGACCATGGGCTGATTGTCGAGGTCCTGGCGCAGCATCTTGGCCTGGATGCATCTGCACTGGCGCTGGGGAGCGAATGACGCTCTCCCCCAAACCATTCCTCACCTCCATCTTCGAGGCCGCCATCGCCGCAGCCGATCCGCTGAAGGCGATGCGCCCGCATCTGCCCGTCAGACCGAAGGGCCGGACCATCGTCATCGGCTATGGCAAGGGCGCGGCGCAGATGGCACAGGCCTTCGAGCAGCTCTGGGATGGCCCCTGTGAAGGCCTGATCGTCACTCGCTACGGCTACGCTGCTCCCGCCAAAAAGCTGGAGGTAATCGAAGCCTCGCACCCGGTGCCTGACGATGCAGGTCTCGCCGCCGGCAAGCGCCTGCTCGCCCTGCTCGAAAACCTCACCCCTGATGATCTCGTCATTGCCCTGGTCTGCGGCGGCGGCTCGGCACTGCTGCCCTCGCCTGCCGGTGCGCTCAGCTTCGCCGATGAGGTCGCCGTCAATGAAGCGCTGCTGGCGTCCGGCGCACCGATTGCCGCCATGAACTGCGTGCGCAAGCACGTCTCCAGCATCAAGGGCGGACGGCTCGCCGCAGCTGCCCATCCGGCGCGCGTCGTCTCGCTGGTCGTCTCAGACATCCCAGGCGACAACCCGGCGCTGGTAGCCTCCGGGCCAACCGTGCCCGACGCCACCACACGCCGCGATGCGCTGAAGATCATCGAAACCTGGGGCATGAAACTGCCAGCTGGCGTGATGGCGCACCTGGCCTCCGATGCCGCCAACGCCACCCTGCCCGATGACCCCCGCTTCGCGCGCAACGAGGTGCATGTCATCGCCTCCGCTGCCGTCTCGCTGGAGGCCGCCGCAGCCGAGTCCAGGCGTCAGGGCGTCGAGGCCGTCATCCTGTCCGATGCCATTGAGGGCGAGGCGCGCGAGGTCGGCGGCGTGCATGCCGCCATCGCCCGCGAGGTCGCCACCCATAACCGCCCCTTCGCCAGGCCGGTATTGATCCTTTCCGGCGGCGAGACCACCGTGACGCTGCGCTCAAAAGGCAAGGGCGGGCGAAACAGCGAGTTCCTGCTGGCCTTCGCTATTGGCATTGATGGCATTGCTGGCATCGACGCGCTGGCTGCCGACACCGATGGCATAGACGGCTCGGAAGACAATGCCGGCGCCTTCTGCGACGCCACCACCGTCGACCGCATGCGCGCTGCAGGTGTCGATGCCAGGGCGATGCTTCAGGCCAACAACGCCTGGACCGCCTTCAACGCCGTTGGCGACATTTTTGCGCCCGGCCCCACCGGCACTAATGTGAATGATCTGAGGGCAATTCTGGTGCGCTGATCAGTCTGCGATGGCGGCGTAGGCACTCGTCCAGAAGTCGACATAGTGCTTCTGTGGCTCCGGCGAATCCATCATCCGCTGGGTCAGCAGAATGCCAACGAGATCTTCCTTCGGATCGCACCAGGCCGACGTGCCATAACCGCCATCCCACCCGAACCGGCCGGGGTTCGTGCCAAGCGATGTCTGCCTGAGATCAACGCCCATCTGAAAACCCCAACCGCGATTGGCACCGATGAACATGCTGGCATCGGGCCAAGCCTTCTGGACCTGCGTCGTCTGGTCAGAGGTCATCAGTTCCACCGAGGCACGCGACAGTATCCGCACCCCGTCGAGCGTGCCGCCATCAAGCATCATCCGGCAAAAGCGGAGATAGTCGGTGGCAGTCGAAACAAGCTCGGCACCCGCCCGCTCAAACGGCAATGGCCCTGAGTACCAGCCATCCTTGGCTTCGTCCTCAACCTTGAGTCCATGACCTTCCCAAGCGTACTGGGTCGCAAACCGATCAAGCTTGTCGAGCGGAACATAGAAGCCGGTGTCCTTCATTCCGAGAGGCTTGAATATCCGCTCCTCAAGGAGATCGCCCAGCGCCATCCCGGTCACCCGCGACAGCAGCACGCCGAGTACGTCATAGCTGGTCTGATAGGTCCAGCCCTCACCCGGCTGGTGCAGCAGCGGCAAGCTGCCAAGCCGGGCCATGAACACGTCGTGATCCATAGCGTATGGGCTCGGCCCAGGCGTCACGCCGGCCTCGTCCATCGCCTGTTGGATTGGATAGCGCGACGGCCATTCGGTGACCACGCCGAGCCCCATGCTCATGGTCAGAATATCCCTCAGAGTGATCGCGCGCCGCGCCGGCACGGTGTCGGTGACCGGCCCTTCCCGGCTCTTGAGAACCTGTCTGTCAGCAAGCTCGGGCAACCAGCGATCAACCGGGTCATCGAGCCGCAAAACGCATTCCTCAACCAGCATCATCGCGGCAGCGCCAAGCACCGGTTTCGACATCGAGGCAATGCGGAAGATCGTGTCGGGCTGCATCGGCGCTCCACCCACCGACTGCGCCCCGATTGCCTCGCTAACCGTCTGCCCTTTTCTGCTGAGGCAATAGACCAGCCCAGGCATCTCTCCCGCCTCGACATGGCGGCGCATGGCGGCCCGCATGCGCGCCAGCACTGGCGCAAAAAATGAGTCTGAAATCAAAGGCATGCGCGCACGTTCCGAATCATGACATCAGGCAGATGAATCATCTTATCAGGCTGTTGAATCAGTTTGTGCGCTTCGTCGGCTAGCGAGGCGGTCGGCTCTCCGCCATATCCACGATTTTCACCTCCCCGCAGGAACCAATCTGCCCCCGTCCGGTTCTCTGTAGGAGCGGCCACAGGGCCGTCTGTCAGGAGTAGTTCCCATGGACATTTCCACGCATATCGACATCACATCCAACACACGCCAGAAGGTCATCGACGTGCTCAACGCACGCCTCGCGGACTCAATCGATCTGTCGCTGCTGACCAAGCAGGCGCACTGGAATGTGCGGGGCCCGACCTTCATCGCCGTGCATGAAATGCTCGACAAGTTCCGCGACGATCTGGACGAGCATGTCGACACGATTGCGGAGCGCGTTGCACAGCTTGGCGGCATCGCATTGGGCACCACGCAGTCGGTCGCCGACTTCACCTCGCTGAAACCTTATCCGACTGAGATCATCAAGATCACCGACCACCTCAAGGCGCTGGTCGCGCGCTATGCGGCAGCCGCCAAACTGGCGCGCAAGAGCATCGACGAATGCGATGAAGCAGGCGACGCAGATGCCGCCGATATCCTCACCGCCTACTCGCGCTCGCTCGACAAGAACCTATGGTTCCTGGAGTCGCACCTGCAGGGTTGAAGACGATCAGGCCGGGTGATTTTGCCGGACGGCAATAGCTGCCCGAGCCAGTGCTGTCATGACCTCAGCCGCAGCCATCGCGGCGATGACTGGCGGACGCTTGTCCTTCACCGCCTCGCCACCAATGGGTGAGACGAGAAGGGCAAACTCGGCCTCGGTGCCGCCTGCGTTTTTCATGAACCAGTTGCGGAAGGTCGCCCGCTTGGTCCTTGATCCGATCATGCCGACATAGGCCGCGTCGGTTCGCTTCAACGCCTCGGCAACGATCAGGAAATCCAGCGCATGGTCATGCGTGAGAATGAGGAACACAGCGCCCGGCGGTGCCTCGTTTATGACCTGCTCGGGCATCGCCACCACCCGCGTCTCGACTGTTTCGGGTAGCCCTCTCAATTCATCCGCGCGTGTCTCGACAACAATCGTGCGCACGGGCAGCAGCGCCATGCTGGCGGCCAGTGCATGTCCCACATGCCCACCGCCGAACATGTAGACATGCGGCATCGCGGCAACCTCGGCTTCTACTTGCGCGACCAACTGCGCCGCCAGTGTTTCGTCCACCAAGCGGATGGCAACCTCCACCCGCCCGCCGCAGCACTGCCCGATTTCGGGGCCAAGCGGGATGGTGAGCGTTGTACCCCCACCCCTTACCCCTCCCCTCAAGGGGGAGGGGGATTCTGCGACCTTGCCGCCAGATCGAAAAGGGACACGATCAGTGTCCCCCTCCCCCTTGAGGGGAGGGGTAAGGGGTGGGGGTATCATTCCCTGAACTAGGGCGAGCATCTGCCGAGCCTTGTCGATCGCCATATACTCAAGCTGCCCGCCGCCAATCGTCCCGAAGATCGCATCAGGCGAAACCAGCATCCAGGTCCCGGCCTCGCGCGGCGTCGAACCCTTCGCATCTGTCACCTCCGCCAGTGCCAGCTTGGGCTGCGCGAGGAACACACTGAGAGCGGGAAGCGAGGCGCTCATTCGAAAACACCCCCCTCTGCCCTGCCGGGCATCTCCCCCTCGCGGGGGGAGATTAGCAGCTGAGACTTCCGCTCACACTTTGCAACCTTGACGATTGGCGAAAGCAGACGTTCCAGCCAATCTCCCCCGGCGAGGGGGAGATGCCCGGCAGGGCCGAGGGGGGTCTCTTTGATTACCGAGACCACCACCTAACCCTTCACCGCCTTCATCCGCTCGACCGCCATCAGCACGCGCTCGGGCGTTGCCGGCGCATCGAGCCGTGGGCAAACCTTGTAGTCCGCGACACTCGCCACCGCATCCTGCAACGCCTGCAACACGGATATGCCCAAAGGCAGCGGTGGTTCGCCAACCGCCTTGGAGCGATGGATCGTCGGCTCATAAGCCTCCGACCAATCCACCAGCGCAACGTTGAAAATCTTCGGCCGGTCCGACGCCAGCGGGATCTTGTAGGTCGACGGCGCATGCGTGCGCAGCCGCCCCTTGGCGTCCCACCACAACTCCTCGGTGGTCAGCCAGCCCGCGCCCTGCACAAAGCCACCCTCAACCTGGCCGAGATCGATCACCCGGTTCAGCGACCGCCCGACATCATGCAGGATGTCCGTCCGCTCGATCACATATTCGCCGGTCAGCGTGTCGATGCTGACTTCCGAGCAGGCCGCGCCATAGGCGTAGTAATAGAACGCATGGCCGCGCCCGGCTGCGCGATCCCAGTGGATTTTCGGCGTCTTGTAATGCCCCGCTGCCGACAGCTGCACGCGCGCCACAAAAGCCTGCCGTACCAACTCGTCAAAGCTCACTTCCTGCGCACCGATGCGCACCCGGTTCGGCAGGAACTCGACCTCGCCCGGCGGCACGCCATACTTCTCTGCTGCGAATGCCTCCATGCGTCGGCGGATCTGCCGCGCTGCGTCCTGTGCAGCCATGCCGTTCAGGTCGGCACCAGACGACGCGGCCGTCGGCGCAGTGTTCGGCACCTTGGCCGTGGTCGTCGCGGTGATCTTCACGCGGCTGAGATCGATCTGGAACTCCTCAGCCACCACCTGCGCGACCTTGAGATGCAGCCCCTGCCCCATCTCGGTGCCGCCATGGTTCATATGCACCGAGCCATCGGCATAGACATGGACCAGCGCGCCCGCCTGGTTGCTCTCCGTCTTGGTGAAGGAGATGCCGAACTTCACCGGCGTCAGCGCCAACCCGCGTTTGATGAACCGGCTGTTCTTGTTGAACGCGCGGATTTCCATCCGCCGCCGCGCATAGTTCGAACTCGCCTCCAGTTCAGCCACGAGCCGCTGAATGATGTTGTCGGCAACGGTCTGGTGGTAGGGCGTCACGTTGCGCCCGCTGTCTTCACCCATCGCGTCGTAGAAATTCAACTTGCGGATTTCCAGCGGGTCCTTGCCCACCGCAAAAGCCACCTCGTCGATTACCCGCTCGGCACCGACCATACCCTGCGGTCCGCCGAACCCGCGAAACGCCGTGTTCGACACCGTGTTGGTGAACAGGCAGGACGATTTCGCATGCACATGCGGATAGAAATAGGCGTTGTCGCAGTGGAACAGCGCGCGATCGCCCACCGGCCCGCTCAGGTCGGCGGAGAAACCGGCGTTCAGCGCGAAGGTGAAATCAACGCCGAGGATGCGCCCCTCGTCGTCAAACCCGACGTCATAGTCGATGGAGAAATCGTGCCGTTTGCCGGTCGCGGTCATGTCCTCGTCACGGTCCAGCCGCAGCTTCACCGCGCGTTTGTGCTTCTTCGCCGCCACCGCCGCCAGCGCCGCGCACTGGTTGGCCTGCGTTTCCTTGCCGCCAAAGCCGCCGCCCATACGCCGCACCTCGATGGTCACGGAATGGCTCGGCACACCCAGCACATGCGCCACGATATGCTGCGTCTCGGTTGGCCCCTGCGTTGAGCAATAGACGGTGACGTCCTCGTCTTCGCCCGGCACCGCCAGCGACACCTGGCCCTCGAGGTAGAAATGATCCTGCCCGCCCAGCGCCATGCGCCCGGTCACCCGGCGCGGGGCAGCCTTGATCGCCTGGTCGGCCTCGCCCCGCTTCAGGATAAGCGGCGGCCAGACCTGCCGGTCCTTGACCGGATCGAGGTCGCGAATGCCGAACACGCCCGGCAATTCGTCATACTCAATCTTTGCCAGCCGGGCTGCGCGCCGCGCCTGACCACGCGTCTCGGCGATCACACAGAAGATCGGCTGGCCGTGGAACAGCACCTCGCCGCGCGCCAGTAGCGGATCATCATTCTGCCCGCTAGGCGAAATCTCGTTCTCGCCCGGCACATCCGTGGCGGTCAGCACATCGATCACGCCCGGTGCAGCCAAAACCGCCGCGAGATCGACCGACTTGATCTTGCCATGCGCAATCGAGGCCAGCCCAAGCCCGGCATGCAGCGTACCGGCCGGCTCCGGGATATCGTCGATATAGACGGCCTCGCCAGTGACATGCTTGTGCGCCGAGTCATGCCGGATATCGGCATGCACACCGCCTTTGATCTTCGCGGCTTTGGGGGTCGGCGTGTGCTTGTTCATGGTGCACCTCTTCCTTCGCCCCGTTTACGGGGAGAAGGTGTCACGAAGTGACGGATGAGGGGCGGCGAAAACGGCTGA
>CAYZQP010000033.1:20369-20726 GCA_964480545.1 uncultured Mesorhizobium sp.
CCCCGTGAACGGGGAGAAGGACGCTGTCATCAACCCCATCACGCCGCCCTCCCCACCTGCAACGGCTCTTTTGTCCCGGTCGTCTCCGCGTAAAACCGCAGCAGCAAATTGCGCCCCGCCAGCGCGCGATAATCCGCCGTCGCGCGCATATCAGTCAGCGGCTGGAAGTCCTCGGCAAACATCGGCAGCGCCGCTGCAACCGTCGCCTCGTTCCACACCTTGCCGACCAGCGCATTTTCCACCGCCAGCGCGCGCTTCGGCGTAGCCGCCATGCCGCCATAGGCAATGCAGATATCGTCGACCGTTCCATCCTTCGCCAGCGTCAGATGGAATGCACCCAGCGTCGCGGTAATGTCC
>CAYZQP010000034.1:0-14642 GCA_964480545.1 uncultured Mesorhizobium sp.
CCTCTCCCTCCGGAACGGGGGGAGAGGTGGCACGCGAAGCGTGACGGTGAGGGGGTCTTTCGAACCATATGCGATAGCCCTGCCATCGACCGGGGGAGAGGTGGTTTGCGCAGCAAACCGGAGTGGGGGTCGAACAATCCTGCGCGCATCAAGGCTCGAAAATATATGTACCTGGCGCCGGGCCGAGCACCTTGTGTTTCTTGTCGCCGGCTTCCTTCGGCGCGTCGATCTGGTCGCCCGCACGGTCCTGCATGTGCTTGGCCCAGTCGAGCCACCAGCTGCCCTCGTGCTTGGTGCCTTCTTTCAGCCAGCCGTCCGGGTCTTTCGCGGATGCCTTGCCCTTCACATACCAGGATTTCGGGTTGCCCGGCGGGTTGATCAGGCTCTGCAGATGGCCCGAGTTGGACAGGATGAAGGTGGTGTCCGGGCCGTAGAGGCGGGCGGTTTCATAGACGGCCTTCCACGGCGTGATGTGGTCGGTGGTGCCGCCAATCACATAGGTATCGGCCTTCACCTTCTGCAGGTCGATGGGCACGCCCTTGATTGTCAGCTTGTTGGAGTTGACGAAGGGGTTGGTGAGGATCAGGTCGAGGAAGTCCGAGTGCAGATGCGCCGGCAGGCGGGTCGTGTCGGCGTTCCAGAACAGAACGTCGAAGGCCGGCGGTGAATTGCCCAGCAGGTAGTTGTTCACCCAGTAATTCCAGATCAGGTCATTCGGGCGCATCCAGGCGAACATCTTCGCCATTTCCTGCCCGTCCAGAACGCCGCGCGCCTTGGAGACCTGCTTGGCCGCCATGATGCCTTCCGGCGTTACCAGCGAGGCGAACTCGCTCTCGGTGTCGGCCTGGGTGTTGAGCACGCACACAGCGAGGAAGATCGCGTTGATCTTCTCCTTCTTCTGCGCTGCCAGCCAGGACACATAGGTCGAGAGCGTGATGCCGCCCGAGCAGGAGCCCATGATGTTGACGGTGTCGCAGCCGGTGATTTCGCGGGTGGCGTCGCAGGCCTCGTCGAGTGCCAGGATGTAATCTTCCAGACCCCAGTCGGCCTGCTTCGGCGTCGGGTTGCGCCAGGACACACAGTAGGGCTGGATGCCGTTTGCGGTCAGGAACTTGATCATCGACTTCTCGGGCGAGAGGTCGATGGAGTAGTATTTGTTGATCTGCGGCGGCACCACGAGCAGCGGCCGCTGGTAGACCTTCTCGGTCGTCGGCGCATAGACGATCAGCTCCAGCACCTCGTTGCGGAACACCACCGAGCCCTTGGCATTGGCGAGGTTCTCGCCGACCTTGAACTTCGAGGCGTCGACCGAGGATGGCAGACCGCCGTTGCGGGTCATGTCGTCGAGGAAGTTCTTCAGACCCTGCACGGCGCTCTTGCCGCCGGTCTCGACCATCGTCTTCACAGCGGTCGGGTTGAGCAGCGGGTTGTTGGAGGGCGCCATCGCGTCAACAAAGATCGAGGTCACCAGCTTGGCGCGGGCGGCGTCCTTGCCGTCGAGGCTGGACTTGGCCACCATCTCGGTGACCTGCTGGCCCCAGGCCATGTAGGACTGCATCAGCGCCTTGTGCAGCGGCGACGTCTTCCACGCCGGATCGGCAAAGCGGCGGTCCTTCGGGTCAGCGGAAACCTCGGAGCGGCCGGTGACGATCTTGCCCCACTCGGTGGCGAAGTTCATCCAGTGCGTGGCGACGTTCTGCGGCGATGTGGCCAGCGCCTTCATCACCGTCTGCGAGGCCTCCATCATGTCCTGTGTCCGCCAGCCGATGAGAGGATTGAGCGCCAATGTGTTGCGCGACGCCTCCTCGGCGATCTCGTCCGTCAGTGTCTTGTCGTCCTTCGATTTCGCCATGTCTTCCTCCCGTATGGCTCCGGGGACAGTTTACTTTCTTCCGCCTGCAGTATGTGCGCGACCCGCCTCCCGGCGGAAAAAGTAAACTGTCCCCTGTAGCCGTTATCTGCCCTTGATCAGCATCGCCAGCGTCTCGGCAATCAGCGCAGGTTTCTCTTCGCCCTCAATCTCGATCGTGTTCGATGTCTTCATCAGATATTGCCCCGGTGCCTTCTCCTCAAAAGACACAAGGGTAGTGCGCAGGCGCACCTTTGCGCCCGCCTTGACCGGGGTCAGGAAACGCACCTTGTCGAGGCCGTAGTTGAAGGCAGCAGCCGCACCTTCCGGCAGCACGCCGAGCTGATAGGAGAGCGGCGCAATCAGCGACAGCGTCAGGTAGCCATGCGCGATGGTGCCGCCGAAGGGGCTGGCCTTCTTCGCCTTCTCGACATCAATGTGGATCCACTGCTTGTCGCCGGTCGTCTCGGCAAACTCGTTGATCATGGTCTGATCGACGGAGATCCAGTCGGTCACGCCAAGCTCTTTGCCGGTCTGCTCCGCGAACGTCTCGAATGTATAGGTGGCCATTATTGCTCCTCGTCCTTCGCGGACCATGAGCACTGGCACATTGCAGCATTGCTACGCGAGCCAGGGCAGCATGGTTTCCTCCCGCCCTTTTTGTTTGCCGAGTGTAACAGGCGTTGCGCGAATGGGAAGCCGCTGGCAGCGCCCGCCGTGTGACGCAGGGGTAGCGCTACCCCTGCACCGCCTTCAGCGCTTCATCGCGCAAATCCTTGCGCAGAATCTTGCCGACATTTGTGCGCGGCAGGTCATCCCGGAAGCGGATATGGCGCGGCTTCTTGTAGCCCGTCAGGTTCTCGGCGAGGTGTCTGGTGAGGTCCTCGATGGTCAGGCCGGGGTCCTTCTTCACCACGAACAGCATCACCGCCTCGCCGGTCTTCTCGTCGGGCACGCCGACGCAGGCGGCGTCCATGACGCCGGGATGCAGCGTCGCCACGCCCTCGATCTCGTTGGGGAAGACGTTGAAGCCGGAGACGATGATCATGTCCTTCTTGCGGTCCACGATCTTCACGTAACCGCGCTCGTCCATCACGCCAATATCGCCGGTCTTGAAGTAGCCGTCCGCAGTCATCGCCTTTTCGGTTTCGTCTGGACGCTGCCAGTATCCGGACATGACGGTCACCGCTTTGAGCGCGATTTCACCGGGCTCGCCGGGTGCAACCTCATTGCCGTCATCATCGAGCAGCTTCAAATCAACGCCAGGCATGGGCAGGCCGATTGTGCCGGTATAGGCATCATTGTCGACGGGATTGCAGGTCACGGCCGACGACGTCTCGGAGAGGCCGTAGCCCTCGACAATCGGCGTTCCCGTGACCTTCAGCCAGCGCTGCGCCACGGCTTCCTGCACCGCCGTGCCGCCACCGACACTGACGCAGAGCTCCGAGAAATCGACCTTGGCGAATTCGGGGTTGACCGCGAGCCCGTTGAACAACGTGTTGACCGCCGGGAACATGCTGATCTTGTACTTCGCGATCTCCTTGATCATCCCGTCCATGTCGCGCGGATTGGGGATGAGCACGCACACCCCACCCATGCGCATCGACAACAGGCTGCAGGTGACGAAAGCGAAGACATGGTAGAGCGGCAGAGCGACGATGGTGGTTGCCTGTCCGCTCAGCTTCTTGCGCTTGAAGGCGGGCGCAAACCAGGCCTCGGAGCTCAGCAGGTTCGAGACGATGGTCTTGTGCAGCAGCATCGCGCCTTTGGAGACGCCCGTGGTGCCGCCGGTATATTGCAGCACAGCGACGTCATCCGGCCCGATCTCGGGCTTGTTGAGCTGTTGGCCCCTGCCCTGGGCCAGCGCCTGGTTGAACAGGATCAGCCCGGGAAAGGCGCGATCCTGCGCCGGCTTGTCGCCGAGCGTTGCCAGCACGACGTTCCTGATCGGGGTCTTGTCGATCACCTGAGCCAGCGTCGGCGCGAAGGTCTCCAGAATGATGATCGCCTTGGCGTCGGCATCATTGAGCTGATGCTCCAGCTCGCGCGGCGTGTAGAGCGGGTTGACGTTGACGATGATGAAACCGCCGCGAAGGATCGCCGCCATGGCGATGGGGAAGGTCAGGAGGTTCGGCATCATCAGCGCGACGCGGTCGCCCTGCTTCAGGCCGATGCTCTGCAGGTACGCGCCGAGGTCGCGCGACAGCTGTTCCAGCTCGCCGTAGGTCAGCGACTTGCCCATGCAGATATAGGCGGTGTCATTGCGATACTTGTCGAAGCTCTCTTCAAAGAGCGCCGGCAAGGATGCGTAGCGTGTATGATCGACGTCTGCCGGCACGCCTGCCGGATAGCTCCCGAGCCAGGGCTGTCCCATGGTTTCCTCCCTCCCATGTTTATTTTTGAGGAAGTCTAACAGGCGGGCTACGAATGGGAAGAGGTATTGGACAGTGGTTCAGGTTTCTGACCAGTCCAACTCAGCCGCACGACCTTTCCAGCCTGTCAATCGCTGTGCCGGCCCCACGCAATGAAATGCGGTCATATCCTGACGGCAACTTATGGCCGTTTGGCCTCAACATGGCGTTGGATCCCGTCTTCAAGGCCGAAACGAATGCCGGGACATTACCGCTGAGCCTTTCGCTGTAAGGCGCGCTTCCGCTTGGCACTGCCTTGAATCTGTGCGCCTTCCCGCCAACGAGAATTGCAAGATCGCCGGTATCGCCTTCGCCGTAGTCAATGAACAGCGCCAGTCGCCCGGATTCGCAACGGACGACAATGCACATCCAGCTATTGTCTGAATAGGCACTGGCGCAGCCCCGCACAGCCTTGCCGGATTCGCCGTCATAAGCTGATGGCTCCCAGTTTGCCGAGGCGGCACCGCCGCTGGCCACAACCAGACCAAGCGCGCCAATGAACCCGAAAGAAATATTCATAATCATCTCTCAAAAGTCCGGAACATCTAAATATTCAACGCTTCTATTGAGTGAATAATACTTGAATATAGATTCTTTTCCAGTAGAAACCGCGTCGTCGCGATCCGATTATCTATACCCGGCACCATTGCACTTTGACGCAGCGAAAACGGGCACGATATCCGGGGTGAACTGGCGCGAACGCTTCAATCCACCAGATGCCGGAACGCGGCGACCACTTCCTCATAGACCTTACGCTTGAAAGGAATGATGAGGTCCGGCAGTTGCGCCATCGGCTTCCAGGCCCATTCATCAAACTCGGCCGTATGCCCGCCCGGCGGCGGATTGATCGCAATCTCGCTTTCATCGCCCACGAAGCGAAAGGCAAACCACTTCTGGGCCTGCCCGCGATACTTGCCCTTGAAGGCGATGCCCACAAGATCAGGCGGCAGGTCGTAGTTTATCCAGCCAGCTGATTCCGCAAGCAGCTCCACCGAGCGCATCCCGGTTTCCTCATAGAGCTCGCGTATCGCCGCCGGGTATGGATCTTCGCCCTTGTCGATGCCGCCCTGCGGCATCTGCCAGAGCTGCGTCGAACCCTCGAACTCGCTGTCGGGCTCGGCAATCCGATGACCGGTCCAGACCAGACCAGCCCTGTTCAGCACCATTACGCCGACGCACGGCCGGTAAGGCAGGTCTTCAGCCTTGACCCTGGTCTTTGCCATCAACGTCGCGGATCATGCGCCAGGGCAGAGATCGGCACAATCTCGACGCCCCGCTTGCGGGCCTCGGCAGCCCAGGTCCGCACCGTATCCACGGTCACATCAAACGCCGACCCCGTGCCGACAGCAGTGCCCTTGGCGCGTGCTGTGCGCTCCAGTTCATCGAGCTTTGACAGGATGGCACCCCGCTCGCGCACCTGGTCGATAACCGCATCGCCGGCAGCGTAGGGCACACCGTTCTTCAGCGCCAGTTCAGGCGCCACTGTGCGTGCCGACGTTCCATCATCGAGATACAACAGGCCCCGTTTGCCAAGTTCCGCCATGACCGGCGACATCGCGGCAGGATCACTGGTGAACCGCGCACCCATATAATTCATCACGCCGGTGTAGTTGGTTGTCCGCCCAAGCGTCCAGCGCAGATCATCGACATTCTGTTGCGGCGAGGCCGACACAGTCAGCGTGTTGCGCCCCGGATTGATGTTCGGATAGTCAAACGGCTCCAGCGGCAACTGCATGACGATTTCATGCCCCTTGCGGCGCGCCTCGGTCATCCAGCGGCCGATGCTGTTGCCCTGTGGCGCAAAACCGAGCGTAATCTCACCAGGCAGTTTTTGTATCGCCTGCTGCGTGCCGGTCTGGGACATTCCCAGCCCGCCGATCACAATCGCAACGCGGGCCCCGCGCGCACCGGACCATTTCCGTGAATAGACATCAAACGGGCGCCGGCCGTCCGCCGATGTTATGGGCAATTGCCCCATGGCAGTCCGCTCGATCAGGGCTCGCTCCGGAACATGTGCTGTCCGCGGGTTCTGTCTGAACTCACTCGGATCCCGCACCACGACAACACCGGATGTTGTCTCGTTTGACGTTCCGAGCTTGATGATTGACGGGCCGTCATCCTCTGCAGGCGGCGCGGGGGCTATAGCGACCGACTGCGATTCCACAACCGGCCCCGGTTCGACCGGAGCCACCACAGCGACCTCTGCCGGCTTGGCGGGTTCTTCCACGGCCACAGCCACCACGGGCTCCCGAAATGCACGATCCCGCAGGGCAACTGCAGCAGACGCCGCCACCACCGCGACAAGCGCAACGCTGGCCAGAACGGTCTTGCGACTGAGGCGTGAGCCGCCCTCGTTGCGCACGGCCCCATCCTGTCCGAGCGGCTTGTCGATTTCCCTGTCCAACAATGTGCGGACCCCCATGCGACGAATCAATTCTGGCGGATTGTATGCTCCCGGCGAATTTACGTGAATCCCGGGAATCATCCTGCGCACCCGCCGGCAAGGTCGCGAGGCGCAGAATCAAAAAGCGGCCCGAAGGCCGCTCTTCAAAAGCTACTGGTTGAGAACTGCCTTCTGCGGATTTGGCGGGAACGCCACATCGGTCTTGTTGCCCCTCAGAAGGTCCAGCGCATAATTGAGCTGGATATCGTCCTTGGCCTCTGGCGGCACGTAGGCGGACGAACCCGACCCCTCGTCACTCTCTTCGGCGCCCTTGATATGGCCCTTGAGATCCGACTCGCCGCGCGTCATGTCACGGCCCTTGAGTTCGTCGGGTAGCGGCTGGTCAACCTTGATATCCGGCGTGATGCCCTTGCCCTGTATCGATTTGCCCGACGGCGTGTAATAGAGCGCCGTGGTCAACCGCAGCGCGCCATTTTCCGCGAGCGGAATGATCGTCTGCACCGATCCCTTGCCGAACGACTGGCTGCCCAGCACCGCCGCGCGGCGATGATCCTGCAGCGCACCGGCAACAATTTCTGACGCCGAGGCAGAACCGCCATTGACCAGCACGATAACCGGCTTGCCATTGATGACGTCACCGCTGCGCGCATCGAAGCGGGAGATATCCTTGGGGTCACGGCCACGGGTCGAGACGATCTCTCCCTTTTCCAGGAATGCATCCGAAACACTGACCGCCTGATCCAGCAGACCACCCGGATTGAGACGCAGGTCGAGGACAAAGCCCTTCAGCTTGTCGGCCGGAATCTGCTCCTGAATCTTCTTGATGCCATTTAGAAGATCGGTCTCGGTCTGCTCGGTGAACGAGTTGATCTTCAGGTAGCCGACATCTTCCTCGACCCGGAACCGGACTGCCTTGACTGTGATGATGTCGCGCACGACCGTAATCTCGAGTGGCTTGTCCGCACCCTTGCGCAGGATGGTCAGCTTGATCGGCGTATTGACCTCGCCGCGCATCTTGTCGACCGCGTCATTCAGGGTCAGGCCGCGAACCTCGGCACCATCGATCCTGGAGATGAAGTCACCGGCAAGCACCCCGGCCTTGGCCGCGGGTGTATCCTCGATCGGAGAGATCACCTTCACCAGGTCATCTTCCATCGTCACTTCAATACCCAGTCCGCCAAACTTGCCTGACGTCTGGACACGCATGTCCTTTGCAGCGTCGGCGTTGAGGAATGACGAGTGCGGATCAAGTGAGGTGAGCATGCCGTTGATTGCGCTTTCAACCAGCGCCTTTTCATCGGGCGGCGTCACGTACTGTCCACGCACACGCTCAAAAATGTCGCCGAATATCGCCAGCTGACGATACGTCTCGGAGCCGGTCGCGTTGGCGCTGGAGGCAAAGCCACCCTGTGCAATTGCCACGGCAGATGCACCCATGAGCGCGCCAGCGGCAACCAAGCTTAACTTCCGAATCATCCTACGTCCTTCCAGAACCTCTGCGTACCCACCACGGGCCGGGATCAAGCGGCTTGCCGCTCTTACGGAATTCCACATACAACTCCGGGCTTTTCGACGCTGCGGCGCCTGCCCCGGCGCTTCGGGATTCGCCCATTGTGCCCACCGGCTCACCAGACAGCACCGTTTGCCCTTGCGCAACCGTTATTCTGCCCAAACCGGCCAGAACGACATGATAGCCATCGCCGGCGTCGAGTATCAAGAGTTGGCCAAACGACCGGAACGGTCCTGCATACAATATCCGTCCATCCGCTGGCGAGGTGACGATTGCGCCCGATTGTGTCGCAACCGTGTCGCCGTGCATCACGGCGCCGTTATTGTCCGGTTCACCATAATGTTTGCTGATCTGACCAGGAGCAGGCAGCGGCAGCTTGTTCTTCAGTGCATCGAACGGAATTGCACCCACCAGCTGGTTTTCCGCAGGCACCGGCAGCGTAGCCAGTTCCTCCTCGCGTTGACGCTGCGCGATCTCCGCCTTGCGCTCGGCCTCGGCTGCTGCAGCCTTGTCAGCTGCTTCTTTCTCCAGGCTGGCAATAAGCTCCTTGAGGCTTCCGGCCTTCGCCGCAAGTTCGGCGGAACGCGCCTTTTCCTTTTCGATCGAGGTCGCGTTCTGCGCCTGGAGCCGGCGCTTTTCGGCCTGCAACAGGACAAGCCGCTCGCGCTCGGCAATCTGGTCTGCCACGGCTGCGGCAAGGCGCTCGCGCTCGGCAACGATTGACTGCGTGATGCGCCGCATCTCGGCAAGGCCCGCCATCAACGCCTCGGTCTCGGCGCGCATCTCTGGCACCACTGCGCCAAGCAGGATGGCGCTGCGCACCGACGAAAGGGCATCATCCGGCGTTACCAGCAGCGCCGGGGGCGGGCTGAGACCCATGCGCTGCAGGGCGCCAAGCACATCGGCAAACACCGCACTGCGCGCTGCAAGAGAGGCCTGGACAATCCTTTCCTGCTCCAGCAGTGGCGCAAGCCTGGTCGTGATGGCCTCGATATCCTCGCTCAGCTTCTTTTCCGTCTTGGCCGACTGGATCAGCGCCGCGGTCAGCGTCGCCTCATCCTTTCCCAACTGTGCAATCTCGGCTGCGAGTTGTGCTGATCGTGCATCCGATAGCGATATCTCGCCCAGCACCCGCTCATACTCGGTCCGCGCGGAATCTGACGTCGGCTGTATGGACGACGTCTGCTGCGCTGCCGCGCTCGAGCAGGCGAACGCAAACAGCAGTCCGGTCACAATGCGGACAGATCGCTTGGTAAGGGATGCGGGTTCAGGACTCATATCGGTGCTCGGGCCGACACTAGCCGCAGCTTTGTTAACGAAACATCAACCATGCCGTAACCAGTCAGCCCGGCGTGCCTGAGGGTTGCGCTGACGCCGCTCGCGTCGCAGCATAGGGCAACGTCACGGCACTCAGGGAGGAACAGGGCCATGCAGCGCGAGATCACAACCGTCATATCCGGAATGTCATTCACCGAGTGCCCGCGCTGGCACGAGGGGCGCCTCTGGTTCTCTGATTTCTATACGTATCAGGTGTACTCCGCGAAGGAGGATGGCAGCGATCTGCGCGTCGAGGCCAGCGTGCCCAATCAGCCGTCAGGGCTCGGATGGCTGCCTGACGGCCGGATGCTGGTTGTCTCCATGCGCGATCGCAAGATCATGCGCCGTGAGGCCAATGGTGATCTGGTGGTTCACGCCGATGTCTCGTCATTTGTCACGGGCCACCCGAATGACATGATCGTTGACAGCCAGGGTCGTGCCTTCCTCGGCAATTTTGGCTTCGACCTGATGGGTGGCGCGGCAATCGTGCCAACGGTGCTGCTGCGGGTCGACCCCGATGGCGCGGTGCATGTCGTCGCTGAAGACATGTGGTTCCCGAACGGCGCCGTAATCACGCCGGACAATCGCCTGATCGTCGACGAAACCCTTGGCAATCGCGTCAGCGTCTTCAGCATCCAGCCCGACGGCAAACTGACGAACCGCCAGACATTCGCGAAATTCGCCGAACTGCCGGATCGCACCGATGTAATGACCGCGCTCCAGGCCGGGCAGATTGCCTGTTCGCCCGATGGCAACTGCCTCAATTCCGATGGCTCGATCTGGCTTGCGGATGCGACCGGCGGACGCGTGATCAGGGTGCGCGAGGGTGGCGAGATTGTCGACACGATCTCGCCTGGAATGGGTGTGTTCGCCTGCGGCCTCGGCGGCGCGGACGGGCGCACGCTCTATCTCTGCTGCGCCCCCGATTTCTTCGAGCACGCCCGGGCCCCGGTGCGCGAGGCGGAAATCAGGGCTGTGAGGATCTAGGCGGGCTTCCCGTCAAAATGGCAGCAACGACGCGCTTCGCACGGCAGGGTTTAGAGATCGCCTGGAAATCGTGAATCACCCAACATTGGCGCTCGACACCTGTCCTCATGCGTGTTCCCTCTGAACCGGGGGAACAGCGGCTTGGGAGCAACGGAGTAAACAATGTTCCATTTAAGGATGATTGCACTATCAACCGTGTTTGCGCTCGGAGGCGCAACATCGGCCAGTTATGCCGCCTCGCCCATGCCCGCACAGGGCAACGAGGGCATGGTGGTCACTGCCCAGCATCTGGCGACCGAGGTCGGTCTCGATGTTCTCAAAGGTGGCGGCAATGCCGTCGATGCGGCGGTCGCCGTTGCCTACACCCTGGCTGTGACCTATCCGACCGCCGGCAATATTGGCGGCGGCGGCTTCATGACCATTCGCCTGAAGGATGGCACCTCGACCTTCCTCGACTTCCGTGAAAAGGCACCGCTGGCGGCGACCAAGGACATGTATCTCGACAAGGACGGGAACATCGTAAAGGGCGCCAGCCTTTCGACCTATCTCGCCGTCGGCGTGCCCGGAACGGTCGCTGGCATGGAACTCGCTCGCGAGAAATACGGCACGAAATCGCGTCAGGACCTGATCGCACCGGCGATCAGATATGCGTCCGAAGGTTTCGTCATGCAGCCGGGCGACGTCGCCTCCTTCGTGCCGGGCAACAAGAAATTCGCCGAAGACCCGGCAGCCGCAAAGATCTTCCTGAAGGCCGACGGCTCGCCGCTGGCTGCCGGTGACACGCTGGTTCAGGCCGATCTCGCCAAGGCGCTGACGGCAATCTCCGAGAAGGGACCGGACGTTTTCTACAAGGGCGAAATCGCCGATCAGATCGTCAAGGCCAGCGGCGACAACAAGGGCATTCTGGCCAAGGCCGATTTCGAGGAATACAAGGTCCGCGAGCTCGAGCCGGTGAAGTGCAACTATCGCGGCTATGACATCATCTCATCGCCGCCGCCATCTTCCGGCGGTCTCATCATCTGCGAAATCCTCAACGTGATGGAAGGCTACCCGATCTCTTATCTGGGCTTTGGCTCGGCAGAGACCACCCGTCTGATGACCGAGGCGATGCGTTACGCCTATGTGGACCGCAACACCGAGCTAGGTGATCCGGACTTCGTGAAAAACCCCGTCGAGAAGCTGACCAGCAAGGAATATGCGGCGGAAATCCGCGCCAAAATCGACCCCTACAAGGCGGGCGTCTCCAAGGCGCTGATGCCGAAGGGCATGGGCGAGTCGACCGAAACCACGCATTATTCCATCGTCGACAAGGACGGCAATGCGGTATCGGTGACCTACACGCTGAACGGCGCGTTCGGCACCGGCAAGGTCGCCCAAGGCACCGGCATTCTGCTCAACAACGAGATGGACGACTTCACCTCGAAGCCGGGCGTTCCCAACCTCTACGGTCTGGTTCAGGGTGAAGCCAATGCCATCGAGCCGAAGAAGGCACCTCTGTCTTCAATGAGCCCGACCATCGTTGTGAAAGACGGCCAGCCCTTCATGGTCATCGGCAGCCCAGGCGGCTCGCGCATCATCACCATCACGCTGAATGCCATCGTCAACGTCATCGATCACGGCATGGACATTCAGGAAGCGGTTGATGCGCCGCGCGTCCACCATCAGTGGCTGCCGGACGAGATCCAGCTGGAAGACATGGCGCTCTCGCCCGATACCCGCAAAATTCTGTCCGACCTCGGCTATTCGCTGAAAGTCTATCCGGACTGGGGTCGTGCAGCGGGCATCCTGATCGGAGGCCGTGACCTCAAGGAGATCGCGTCAGGGAAGGGTGCAGCGCGCTATTACGGCGCGATGGACAGCCGCGCAGGCGCAGGTCTCGCCAAAGGCTACTGAGCTATCCCGGAGCTTTCCGCCCCGCCGGAAACGGCGGGGCTTTGTTGCAGCCGGATTGCCGATTGAGCCAGACACAGGATGACATTGAAGTTCTGCAGCGTCCGAACTAGGCTCATCACAACATCACCACTGTTGTCGTGCCATCTTGAACAATCCAGCTGCGGCAGTCGCCGGCGCAATTCTGACCATTGACCTCGGTGCGATCCGACAGAACTACCTGACCCTGAAATCACGGCTTGGCGGCTCCTCTTCCGGCGTCGAGATCGCCGGCGTCATTAAGGCTGACGGCTACGGGCTCGGCCACGCCCGGATATCAGCTGCCCTTATGGCCGAAGGCTGCACCACCTTCTGTGTCGCCCAGCTCGCCGAAGCTATTGCATTGCGCGACGCCATCGGCCCGCAGCCGGTGATCTATGCGCTGAACGGCCTGGCTCCCGGCAGCGAGCAGGCTGCCCTCGACGCCGGCATTCGCCCGGTGCTCAACAGCCTGGATCAGATTGCGGCCTGGCGCGCGCTCGCCCGGCAGAAACCGATGCAGGCACCCGCAGCACTTCAGGTGGATTCCGGCATGTCGCGCATGGGGCTGTCGCCTCTCGAGGTCGACGCGTTGTCCCGCGACCCGGCACTGCTGCGCGGCATCGATGTCACGCTGGTAATGAGCCACCTCGCCTGCGCCGACGAACCCGACAATCCGGCGAACGCGCAGCAACTCGCCGCCTTCCAGGCGCTGCGCGCGAAACTGCCGGACGCCCCGGCCTCCTTCGCCAACTCATCGGGGGTTTTCCTCAACCCCTCATACCATTTCGACCTCGCGCGGCCTGGCGTCGCACTTTACGGCGTCAATCCGACGCCCGGCCGTCCCAACCCGATGCTGCCGGTCGTCCAGTTACATGCCAAGGTGATCCAGACACGCGAGATCGGCGATGACGTCGGCATTGGTTACGGCTTCGCGGCGCGCGCCCGCCAGACCATGCGGCTGGCAACCATCTCGCTCGGCTATGCCGATGGCTGGCCGCGCCGCGCTGCCGGCTTTGCCTTTTTCAACGGCGTGAAGCTGCCATTTGCGGGCCGCGTCTCGATGGACTCGATCATCCTCGATATCACCGCGCTGGAGCCCGGCCGTCTGCAGACAGGCGACCTGGTCGAGCTGATTGGCCCCAACCAGAGTGTCGATGACGTCGCTGGCTATGCGGGGACCATCGGATATGAAATTCTGACCGGGCTGGGAGGCCGGTTTCATCGCCGTTACATCGGCAGCGAGGAACAGTAGATGCGCGTTCTAATTCTTGGTAGCGGCGTTATCGGCGTAACTGCCGCCTGGTATCTGGCCGAACAGGGCCACGAGGTCGAGGTCGTCGACCGCCAGCCCGGTCCGGCGCTTGAAACCAGCTTCGCCAATGCCGGCGAGGTGTCCCCTGGCTATTCCTCGCCCTGGGCAGGCCCCGGCGTTCCGGTCAAGGCGATCAAGTGGCTGCTGATGCAGTTCGGGCCGCTTGTCGTTCGCCCCAAAGTCGATCCGGCGATGGTCAGATGGGTGCTGCAGATGCTGCGCAACTGCACCGAGGCGCGCTATGCCGTAAACAAGAAGCGCATGGTGCCGATCGCCGAATATTCGCGCGATTGCCTGAAGCAACTGCGTGCCGACATCGGCATCGAGTATGATGATCGGGCGCAGGGTACGCTGCAACTGTTCCGCACGCAGGCGCAGGTCGACCACACCCATGGCGATATCGAGGTGCTCAGGCAGTTTGGCGTGCCCTATGAGGTGCTCGACCCCGAAGGCTGTATCCGTGCCGAGCCGGCGCTGGCCCGCGTACGCGACAAGTTCAAGGGCGGGTTGCGCCTGCCCGGCGACGAGACCGGCGATTGCAAGATGTTCACCGAACGGCTGGCCGCCCGCGCCGCCGAAAAAGGCGTCACCTTCCGCTTCAACACCACCATCAACGGCATCGCCACCGAGGCCGGCCGCATCGCCGGCGTGGACACCTCTGCCGGTGTCCTCAAGGCGGATGTCTATGTCGGCGCGCTGGGCAGCTACACCCCGATCATCATGAAGCCGCTCGGCATCGACATCCCGGTCTTCCCGATCAAGGGCTATTCCATCACCGTGCCGATCACCGACGCCTCGGGTGCCCCTGAATCGACAGTCATGGACGAGACCTACAAGGTCGCCATCACCCGGCTCGGCGACCGCATCCGCGTCGGCGGCACGGCCGAGATCTCCGGCTTCGACCTGACGCTGCGCGAATCCCGCCGCGCCACGCTGGAACA
>CAYZQP010000034.1:14652-20410 GCA_964480545.1 uncultured Mesorhizobium sp.
GCCTGCGGCCGATGACACCGGACGGCCCGCCGATCATCGGCAAGACGAAGTACGACAATCTCTACCTCTCCACGGGACACGGCACACTCGGCTGGACCATGGCCTGCGGCTCCGGCCGGGTGCTGGCCGATACGCTCTCGGGGCGGAAGCCCGAGGTCGACATCAGCGAGTTGAACCTGAGCCGGTACGGGTAATCCCATCCTGTCTCTCTGGCGGTGAGTGGCATAGCGTATTACTTTATGCCATAACACTTGCGTTGGAGATCAGGTCTTATGCAGAACGCTGAACGCTTGAGCATCACGCTCCCGGCCGACATGGCACGGATGATCCGCGCCAAGGTTGAGGAAGGACGCTACGCGTCCAACAGTGAGGTCATCCGCGAAGCCATGCGGGCGTGGCAGGAGCATGAACTGCAGCGTGAGCAGCGGATTGAGGTCGCTCGCCGCAAGATTGCCGAAGCCGACGCTGATCCACGACGCTCACTGAGCGAGGATGACCTCGACCGGCATTTCAAGCAGCGGCTGGAACAATCACTCGCGAAGTGAGGGAAGAATGGCCGAACTGCACGTCGTATACCGGCCAGCCGCACTCTCTGATCTGGACGCCATTTTCGACTACATTGAACCAGATAGCCCACGCCGGGCGGCGAGTTTCGTTCAGGATATTCGCGACAGGTGCCGGAGGCTCTGCGACTTCCCAAGGATTGGCCCCGCACGGGACGATCTTGGAGAAGGCATCCGCCTCTATTCGATGTTTGGCCGGGTGGTGGTAGCCTATCGGATCGGTGAAACTGCGATTGAGATCACTCGTGTATTTTACGGCGCCCAGGATTATGAGGCGATCATGGGTGGCAACGATGATGGTGCCGGAAGCGGCTGACAAGCGATAAGTTCTGGATCAATTGACCATGAAACGCTCCGACTTCCCCGACGGCTTCCTGTTTGGCGCAGCAACCGCTGCCTACCAGATCGAGGGCACATCTTTCGGTGGCTGCGGACGCTCGCACTGGGATGATTTCGCCAATACCCCCGGCAACGTCACCGATAGTTCCGATGGCTCGATCGCCTGCGACCACTATCACCGCTTCGGCGAGGACCTGGACCTCCTGAAGCACGGCGGCTTCGATGCCTATCGCTTCTCGATTTCCTGGCCGCGCGTATTGCCGGAAGGGCGCGGCGCAGTGAATGCCGAAGGGCTCGACTTCTACGACCGCCTGGTCGATGCGCAGCTGGAGCGCGGCCTGAAACCCTACGCCACGCTCTACCATTGGGATCTGCCCTCGGCACTTGCCGATCGCGGCGGCTGGCGCAACCCCGACATCGCGAACTGGTTCACCGATTATGCCCGCCTCGTCATGGATCGCCTCGGCGACCGGCTGGAGGCGACTGCGACCTTCAATGAAATGTGGTGCATCGCCTGGCTCAGCCATTTCCTCGGGCATCACGCGCCGGCCCGGCGCGTGGTGCCCGCCGCCGCGCATGCCATGCACAATGTTCTGCTGTCGCACGGTGTCGCGCTCGCAGCACTGCGCGCTGATGGCCACAAAAACCTCGGCACGGTGCTCAACCTGCAATATGCCGATCCGGCATCCGGCGACCCGCTGGACATCGCCGCAGCAGCGCGCGAGGACGCCATCTTCAATCGCTGGTTTCTCGAGGCGCTGTTTCACGGATCCTATCCGGCCGAGGCGCTTGAGGGGCTGGCCCCGCACATGCGCGCCGGATGGCAGGATGACATGGCGAAAATCTCTGCGCCAATGGACTGGCTTGGCCTCAACTACTACACACGCGCCCGAATTGCCCACGACGATGCGTCACTCTGGCCGCAGATCCGCATGGCTGGCCCGGAACTGCCCGTCACCGACATGGGCTGGGAGGTCTTCCCGCAAGGCCTGCACGCCTTTCTCACCCGGGTCGAGCGCGACTACACGAAGGGCCTGCCCATCTTCATCACCGAGAACGGCATGGCCAATCAGGACATTGTCGAGAACGGGTCGGTCTACGACCCGCAGCGCATCGAGTTCCTGAACCTGCATTTCGATGCGGCGCGCCGCGCCATCGCCGATGGCGTGAACCTCAAGGGTTACTTCGTCTGGTCACTGCTGGACAATTACGAGTGGGCCTTTGGTTACGACAAGCGCTTCGGCATGGTGCATGTCGACTACGCGACGCAGAAGCGCACACCAAAAGCCTCGTTCAACTGGCTCGCCAACGCCATCCGGCGTCCGGCGTAACGAGCGCCGTTTGCCGGGCAGCAGAACTTGCCCCTCCCCCGCAGGCGAGCTGCAAGAAAATTTCCTGTGGCAGCACAAATCTGGAACGCCCGCTCTCGGCAGACGCATGCCCCCGGCATAAAATTGGCCATTCGCGTCGCATCAGGTGTCCAATGGCCGCAGCAACTGCAAATGTCGTCGACCTCGCCAGCTACCGCGCGGCACGGCGTGCAGCAAGGCCGGCACAATCATCGGTGCAGAGCGTTCCGGCAATTGCATGGGTTCCTGTCTGGTTTATGCCGATGCAGTTCGCCCCTATGCCATTCTCACCGATGCAGTTCGCGCCACAGCCACTGGCGGGGCATCTTGGCTGATCTGACGCCGGTCGCGGGACCATTCTGGAGTTTCCGCCGGCAGAGGATCCGCATAACGAGTTGTCAATTGCGCTCGGCCAGAACCTGAAGCGGCTGCGCACAAGGCAGGGCCACTCGCTCGAAAGGCTGGCGAAGCTGTCGAATGTTTCGCGTGCCATGCTTTCGCAGATCGAGACCGGGAAAAGCACGCCAACCATCAACGTCCTCTGGAAGATTTCAACCGCGCTCGGCGTACCCTTCGCCGCGCTGCTGGACAGTCAGCGTGTCACCGGCACAGCTGTGCTGCGCAAGGTCGACGCCAAGGTGCTCGCGTCACGCGACGCCCGCTTCACCTCGCGGGCGCTGTTCCCGTTTGATGGTGAGCGCAAGGTCGAGTTCTACGAGCTGCGCATAGCGCCT
This sequence comes from uncultured Mesorhizobium sp., assembly GCA_964480545.1. Lineage (GTDB taxonomy): Bacteria > Pseudomonadota > Alphaproteobacteria > Rhizobiales > Rhizobiaceae > Mesorhizobium_G. The sequence goes on from CAYZQP010000034.1 coordinate 17,638, forward strand.
GGCCATGTCGAGAAGGCCGACGCACATGCCCCGGGCACGGTCGAGAATCTGATCATCGTGCAGGGCGAGGTAGAGATCCGCGCCGGCCGCGACAGGCCGGTAGTGCTGGAGGCCGGTGACGCGGTGCTGTTCGAGGCTGATGCCCCGCACAGCTATCGCAACCTCTCTGCCACCGAGGCCGTTGCCTATCTCGTCATGACCTATGTCGAGCCTGTAGGCTGACAGCAAAAGGGTCGCCGAAGCGACCCTCTAAGATGCATCCCTGAAGACGCGATTGCGGGATGGCTTACGCCATCTGGCACATCATGCCCATTCCGCCGCACATCATCATCATCGGCATGCCGCCCTGCATCATGGTCATCATGCGGTTGCAGCATTCCATCATCATGTCCCTGGACGCGTCGTCCATTGGCATCATTTCGCAGACCATGCCCTTGTCGGTCATCTTGCAGGTCATCTTGCACATCATCATCGGCATCATCATGCCGTTCATCCCCATGCCGTTCATCATCGGCATCATGGAATTCATCATGCCCATCATCATCGGGTTCATCATCGGCATCATACCCATCATCGGGTTCGCCATCATCGGGTTTGCCATCATGGGGTTCCCCATCATGGGGTTCATCGGCATCTGGCCCATCATCGGCATCATGGAATTCATCATCATCGGGTTCATCTGCATGGCGGCGCTCATTTCTTTTCTCCGGGAAAGGCAATTCGATGCATTGCGCCTACGCCTCTGCATTGCGCTGCACAATCCGGAAACAGCGCACGAAATCGCTTTCGTCTGCTGCAGCGAACGGGCTGTCAGGCGCAGCGAACAGCGCGGGATAACTTTGCTAAATTTGCTGCGTTTCAGGCCGCGAAAGAGAAAATCGAACCGTCAGACACCGGCGCCGATCAGCACCACGCCGCCAGCAAGCATGCCGAGTACGGCCAGCGCCAAAAGCATCAGCAGAAGCAGCGCGCCTCGCCCTTCGCCCTCGCCCTGGCGCATGCCTTTGATGGTGAAGACTGCGGCAACGATCAGGCTGAGCGGGCCAAACGTCACAAAAGCGCCGAGCACCATGCCATAGGCAACTGGATGGTCCGGATACATGGCATTGGCCAGATATCCGAGCACGCCGAGCAGGAGAGCGATGGCGGCAGCCGTCAACGCGATCCGATAGTTATTGCGGTATGTCGTCATCTAACCGGTCGCCTGCCCGAGCACCAGGTCGTCCTTGTGAACCATCGCCGCGCGTGCCTGATGACCAAGGATGGCCTCGATCTCCGTCGACTTTCTGCCTGCGATACGCACCGCATCGGCAGCGTCATAGGCGATCAGCCCGCGCGCGATCTCCCGCCCCTCCGGATCGAGGATCGCAACTGTATCACCGCGCGCGAAATTGCCCTCGACCTTGCGCACACCGGCTGGCAGCAGTGATTTGTTGCCCGCCAGCGCACCCACCGCGCCAGCATCAACGGTGATGCGTCCCGCCGGCTCCAGATTGCCGGCGATCCAGGTCTTGAAGCCCTTCACCGGCTTGCCCGACGGCAGGAAGATTGTCGCGCGTTCGCCCGCCTCGATGGCGGCCAGCGGGTTCATCCGCGCGCCCTGCGTGATGATCATCGCCGTGCCTGCAGATGTCGCGATCTTGCCGGCATCGATCTTGGTGCGCATCCCGCCGCGCGACAGTTCCGATGCCGCACCGCCTGCCATCGCCTCGATCTCCGGCGTGATGCGCGGCACAGAGGCGATGAACTCGGCCTTCGGGTCTTTCGCCGGCGGCGCCGTGTACAGCCCGTCAATATCGGACAGCAGCACCAGAAGGTCCGAGCCCAGCATGGTCGCGACGCGGGCTGCCAGCCGGTCATTGTCGCCGTAGCGGATTTCCGAGGTCGCCACCGTGTCATTCTCGTTGATGACCGGCACTGCCTTCATCTTGAGCAGCGTGGTGATCGTGGCGCGCGCGTTCAGGTAGCGGCGGCGCTCTTCCGTATCGCCCAGCGTCAGCAGGATTTGTCCGGATTTGATCTGGTGCTTTGCGAGCTCGTCGGCCCAGGCGCTGGACAGCGCGATCTGTCCGACCGCCGCTGCCGCCTGACTTTCCTCGAGTTTCAGCGATTTGGCCTTAAGGCCAAGGATCGTGCGGCCCAGCGCAATCGCGCCGGAGGAAACGACCAGCACCTCCGTCCCGCGATTTGAGAGCTCGGCGATGTCAGCCACCAGCGATGCCAGCCATTCACGCTTCACGCCGGTCGCCCGGTCCACGAGCGTGGCCGAGCCGATCTTCACCGTGATGCGGCGGTATTTCTTGAGCGAGAGGGTCATGACGTCACCCTCCCCTGGAGGGGGAGGGTCGCGAACGGAGTGAGCGGGGTGGGGTGATGTTTGGGTGAAGCTCACCCCACCCCGGCGCTGACGCGCCGACCCTCCCCCTCAAGGGGAGGGTAAAGTGCGCACTCATTCGCCCTCTCCCTTGATCTCGCGCATCAGCGCGCGCAGCACATCCTGCACGCCCTCGCCAGTCACTGCCGAGACCAGCATCGGCGCGCGGCCAGCGGCACGCTTCAGGCTTGCCGCCTTCTTCTTGCGCTCATCGGCATCCAGCGTGTCGATCTGGGAGAGCGCGACGATCTCGGTCTTCTCCGCCAGCCCGTTGCCATAGGCCTCCAGCTCGCCGCGAATGATCTTGTAGGCCTTGCCGACATTCTCTTCCTGCGCCGACACCAGATGCAGGATCACCTTGGTGCGCTCGACATGGCCGAGGAACCGGTCGCCAATGCC